>CAVOCG010000087.1:0-11205 GCA_963694095.1 Gammaproteobacteria bacterium | reverse complement strand
TTAAGCAGTGCCAGAACTTCGAGACCTTTAGTGTAGTCATGATTTTCGAACATAGGAGCCACGTCTAACATTATACGAGTCAAATTCTCTGCCAGGGTTTTCTCGGAATCCTCGACAAGAAGACCTTCATTGAGCTCAATGCTTGAATCATCCATTGTTACCTGGTCAAGAATGTTGGAGACTCTTTTATTCGCCGCGGCTAGGGAGTTAGCCTGCTCAAGAGCGCTGAAATTGTGAACAGCGAGAATTCTGTAATGAAAATCAAGAGGGACGGTAGGCTTTAAGGCGTGCACCGATTGAAACACCTCGCTTGGAACACCATCTTCTAGATACAGAGCGCGAAAGCGCTCGAGCATAAAATCGAAAATGTCATCGGCCACACTATCGCTTTTCTGTAAAAAATCAAACCCACTAACCGCCGTTTTGATACAGTTCATCAAATCCAGGTTAAACTTATTTTCAACAAGAATTCTCAAAATACCAATTGCACTGCGACGTAGAGCGAAAGGGTCTTTAGAGCCAGTAGGTGGCTGGCCAATAACGAAAAGCCCTGTAATCGTATCGAGTTTATCTGCTATAGCGAGCACTGAGCCGACATCTGTTTTTGGCAGTTCATCTCCAGAGAACCGAGGTAAATACTGTTCGCTCAAGGCGGTTGCCACTGCTTCCGGCTCGCCGTCGTTAAGAGCATAGTAATAACCCATCAGCCCTTGTAAATCAGCAAACTCATTTACCATGTTTGTTGCCAGATCACACTTGGACAACATTGCAGCACGCTGGCCATCACTCTCGCTTAGGTTCAGATCATTTGCGATAGCAGCAGACAGCTGAGATACACGTGTAGATTTATCAAAGACAGTGCCTAATTTTTCCTGAAAAACAATTTTCTTCAAAGCATCCTGCAGTTGCTCCAGGGGCTGCTTTTTATCTGTTTCAAAAAAGAACCGGGCATCTGCTAACCGTGGACGAATAACGCGCTCATTGCCCCGAATTACCTGATCGGGGTCAGAGCTTTTGATATTGCTTACAGTTATAAAATGCGGCATTAGGACATTTTCTTTATCGACAAGATAAAAATATTTCTGGTGTGTCTTCATCGCGGATATGAGTGCTTCTTGAGGAACGTCAAGAAAGCTACGGTCAAAATTCCCAGTAAGTGCGACCGGGTACTCAACCAGCCCGGTCACTTCATCCAGTAATTTCTCGTCAATAACCGCGGTAGCTTTTAAAGCAGCGCCTTGCTCAAGCACCAACTTGTTAATAAGCTGCTTTCTCTTATCAAAATCCGCAATCACAAAACCTGGGTTTACCAATTTTTCTTCATACTCAGACGGCGAAGATATTTTGATCTTTTCGTTATGGTGAAATCTATGACCAAAGGAGAACGTATTCGAAGAGACACCTAACAAAGTCGCTTTAATTAAATTTTTACCAAAGAGAAGAATAACCCAATGAACAGGCCGGACAAATTCGGTTCGGGCACTGCCCCAGCGCATTCTCTTGGGAATAGGTAGGGTCTCAAGCGCCGAACTAATAATCTCGGGAAGAAGAGACGAAGTTGCGCTGCCTTTTTGTGAGGACCTGAAAATTAATTTTTCAACATCATCTTTTAAGCCGGTTTGCAGTGCAGTGACTTCTACCCCGCAAGATCTTGCAAAACCCAACGCAGCGGGAGTCGGTGCGCCGGACTCATCAAATGCTGCTTTAACGGCGGGTCCGAACTTCTCAATCTCACGGTCTTCCTGATGTTCACACAGATCCGAGACAATCAATGCCAAACGGCGCGGTGTGGCAAACTGTTTAATTTGGCTATAAGTAAGACTCTGTTTCTTCAGCCCGGATGCCACACTGGTGGCGAACGACCTAGATAGAAGGCTTAGCGCCTTGGGAGGTAATTCCTCCGTGCCAATTTCAACCAGAAAATCTTGTGTAGACATGAAAAAACCAATCCGACGTGATTAAGTATCTAAATATTGCTTTTGTAATTTTGGGGGAGCCAACGGAAAGCCCAGCTTTTTCCTGCTATCAAAATAAGCTTGTGCGACTAGCCTTGAAAGCGCGCGGACTCTTAAAATGAAGCGCTGGCGTTCTGTAACCGATATAGCGCGGCGGGCATCGAGCAAATTGAAGTAGTGGGAAGCTTTGAGAACTTGTTCATATGCCGGCAAAGCCAAGTCTTTTTCAATCAGGGTTTGACACTGTGATTCACAGTCATCGAAATAACCGAACAACAAACTCGTATCCGCGTGCTCAAAATTATAGGCAGACATTTCTATTTCGTTTTGTTTAAACACATCGCCATAGGTAACAATACCGTTAGGGCCTTCAGTCCAGACAATATCGTAAATACTATCAACGCCTTGAAGGTACATGGCAATTCTTTCGATTCCGTAAGTAATTTCGCCACTAACGGGGTGGCATTCGAGACCACCTACTTGCTGAAAATAGGTAAATTGCGTGACTTCCATCCCGTTAAGCCAAACCTCCCAACCCAGACCCCAGGCACCAAGTGTTGGTGACTCCCAATTATCCTCTACAAAACGCACATCGTGTACCGACATATCGATGCCCAGACTTTTTAAAGAAGACAAATACAGTTCCTGAATGTTTTCAGGCGAAGGTTTTAAAATTACCTGGAATTGGTAATAGTGTTGTAAGCGATTGGGATTTTCCCCGTAGCGTCCATCGGTAGGTCTCCTGCAAGGCTGCACATAAGCCGAATTCCAGGTTTCTGGACCAATAGCCCGCAAAAAAGTTGCAGGATGAAATGTGCCAGCGCCCACTTCAATATCGAGCGGCTGCATTACAACGCAGCCATAGTCAGCCCAAAAATGCTGTAATGCTAAAATAAGACCCTGAAAGGTATTTAGATTTTCTTGCTTGTCCATGATGATAAGGTAGTAATGCGCCGAGAATCAAAGGGCTGCAATTATCCTTGATTCCATTAAACATATCCATAGATGAAGCGCATTCGAAGCAGAGGATAATGGTAATAGGTTGTTGTTTCGACGGGCGTTTTGTTATTCTATTTTGTTGTGAAAGGGTCGCTAAAAACAGCTTATCTGATTGTGTGGTAATCACGCCGCGGGAGTCTGCTATACAGTATTTAAAATACCTGGGTTTAAAATTTACATTGCAGATTTGTGCCTGGATGCCTTTAAGGGGCGTACATGTTTTCGCTAGGATAATAGGTTATTGCCTGTATCTCTTTCCCACGAAAATGAAACAAGTTACCCAAATTAATCTTTGCAACTGCTTTCCCGAGATGGAGGAGGCTGAGCGAGACATGTTGCTAAAGGAGAGTTTGTGCAACACTGCTGCGACAGCGCTGGAGATGGGGAAAACCTGGTTTTTACCTATGGAGAAAACGCTCAACATGGTTGTCGATGTGGAAGGTAGAAATTACCTGGACGAGGCACTTGCCGAAGGAAAGGGGGTCATTCTACTGGCGCCCCATTTGGGAAACTGGGAAATTCTTGGGTTTTATGCGACCGAGGTGTTCGCGACTACGTTGACTTGTCTATATCAGCCGCCAAAAGCAAAGCAATTGGACTCTATGCTGCGGAAAGCAAGAACCCGAAGCACCATGAAAATCGCTCCCACCAACCGTAAAGGCGTCGCAACCTTGTTAGCTGCGCTACAGAATTCAGAAATGATCGGTATCTTGCCAGATCAAGTCCCCGGTCGCGAAGGAGGAGTGGTCGCTCCTTTTTTTGGTATGCCGGCGCTATCCATGACGCTCATCAGTAAACTTGTAGCCCGAACCAATGCGAGAGTAGTGTGTGGGTTCGCCAAACGACTCTCGGGAAGCAGGGGGTACCAAGTAAATTTTAAACCGGCTGATAATCTAATTTACAACTCAAATATGAAAAAGTCTGTTGAAGGCTTAAATAGCAGTGTCGAGCAATGCGTTCGTGAGCTACCATCACAATACCAATGGGAATACAAAAGGTTTAAACATTTGCTAGAGGGAGAGAAAAAGCTCTATTGAGGGGGGCAGAAACGACAGTGTATTGTCAACTAGTCACAATCCTAACCCTACTTGCGCCAAAACATGGGCGTGAACAATACCAGCAAGGTGAAAATTTCAAGCCTCCCCAGCAGCATCGCAAAACAAAGTATCCATTTAGCCGCATTGGGTAATTGGCCATAATTTTCTGCAACATTTTCCAGACCAGGCCCAAGATTATTAATACACGCTCCGACGGCACTGAATGCGGTCATAATATCCAGGCCCGTCGCTAAAAGCGCCAGCAGCATAACTAAAAAAGCCAACACATAAACGGCAAAGAATCCCCAAACTGCGTCAATCACCCGGTCGGGTACTGGTTTACGCCCAAGCTTGATGGGGATAACGGCTTTGGGATGGATAAGGCGTTGGACTTCCCTAGTACCCTGCTTGAAAATCAAAAGGATCCGAATGACTTTCATGCCGCCACCGGTTGATCCAGCGCATGCCCCAATAATTGCAGCGTAAAACAGTAAATAGGGAAGAAACAGAGGCCAGGTACTGAAATCCGCTGTAATAAAACCGGTGGTGGTAGCAATCGACACAGCCTGAAATACACCCTTTATTGTAGAGTCGGAAACTGTGGTGTAGGTGGAAGTGGTATAAAGAAATACGACTGTAACAACTGAAACGAAACACAGGATGAAGCTATAGAAAATAAATTCAGGGTCTTGCAAATAGTGCTTAATTGCACGGTGTTTCCATGCAGTAAAATGCAGGGCAAAGTTAACACCTGCTATAAACATAAAAACAATTGCCACGATATCGATAGCAGGGCTGTCGAAATAAGCCA
Source organism: Gammaproteobacteria bacterium (assembly GCA_963694095.1). GTDB lineage: Bacteria > Pseudomonadota > Gammaproteobacteria > Pseudomonadales > Pseudohongiellaceae > UBA9145. The sequence continues at coordinate 6,403 of CAVOCG010000087.1, read as the reverse complement.
TACTTTCATCATGAGTCGAAAACCCTCCTATCGCAATGGTGGTAAAGCTATGGCTAATGGCATCGAAATAGCTCATCCCTGCGACCCAGTAAGCTATGGCGCAAGCTGCTGTTAAAGCAAGGTAGATATACCACAACGCTTTTGCGGTTTCTGCTAAACGGGGAACCAGTTTGTTGTCCTTAACCGGCCCGGGGCTTTCTGCTCGGTATAGCTGCATGCCACCAATTCCCAACATGGGCAATACCGCAACGGCTAAGGCAATGATTCCCATTCCTCCGAGCCACTGTAATTGCTGACGATAGAACAACATGGATTTAGGCAAGGTATCCAGACCCGAAATCACAGTCGCTCCGGTAGTTGTTAACCCCGACAAAGACTCGAAGACGGCGTCGGTAATAGATAGCTCGAGGGTGGGTGACAGGAGAAAAGGAAGACAACCAGCTGTGCCCAATACTGCCCAGAAAAGAGTGACGACGAGAAAGCCATCGCGAGTGCGCAACTCTTTTTTAGATTGTGCTGTTGTTATCCACAACACCAACCCAACAACAAAAGTAGCAAGTAAGGACGTTATGAAAGCCGAAGCGGACCCATCGCCATAAATATACGAAACCACAATAGGAGGAAGATTACTCAGCACGCTGAACAGCATGAGTAATACGCCTAATATTTTGGCTATTATTGAAGCGTGCATGGTGTAATCAAAAGAAGCTAAAGCCGACCTGAAATAGCCGTTCCACGTCTGGAATTCGACTGCGATCGACCAAAAACAAAATCACATGGTCATTATTCTCAATCACAATATGATCATGGGCAATTAAGACCTCATTGTTTCGCACAATAGCGCCAATATTGGTCCCCTGGGGCAAATCAATGTCTTCGATGGCTTTACCAACAACCTTAGAGGAGCTTTTATCGCCGTGAGCAATCGCTTCTAGCGCCTCGGCCGCGCCACGTCTAAGTGAGTGAACGTTAACTACGTCCCCTCTCCTTACGTGTGTGAGCAGGCTTCCAATAGTTGCCTGTTGAGGGGAAATGGCGATGTCTATTTCTCCCCCCTGAATCAAATCTACATAGGCGGGATTGTTAATTAGCGCCATGACTTTCCGCGCGCCTAAGCGTTTCGCGAGTAGGGAAGACATGATATTCGCCTCATCATCATTGGTAAGCGCAATAAACACATCGGTGTCTTCAATATTTTCATCCATCAGTAAATCTTGATCTGAGGACTCGCCGTTTAACACAATTACATTGTTTAAAGACTCAGACAAAAGAGTGCAGCGACTCGGGTTGTTTTCTATAATTTTTATCCGATAACGATTTTCCAGACTCTCCGCTAGGCGCAAACCAATGTTCCCGCCGCCAGCGATGATAATGCTCTTATAGGGTTGGTCCAAGCGGCGCAGTTCACCCATTACCGCGCGGATGTCGTTTTTGGCGGCGATGAAAAACACTTCATCATCCGCTTCAATTATGGTGGAACCTTCGGGAATTATTGGGCTATTTTTGCGGAATATTGCGGCAACCCGGGTATCCACAGAGGGCACATGTTGTCTGAGCAGCCTAAGCTCATGTCCAACTAGTGGACCGCCGAAGTAAGCCTTCACTGCAACTAATTGCGCTTTCCCATCAGCAAAATCTAACACCTGCAATGAGCCAGGCAGGTTCAATAATCGGCTAATATAGCTTGATACGATTAGCTCTGGACTAATTACAACGTCTACTGCGATACCCTTTTTGCCAAATAATTTATCAGCATCCAAATAGGAAGTAGACTGCAGACGGCAGATTTTTTTCGGTGTTTGAAAAAGTGTATAAGCGACCCGACAGGCTACCATATTGATCTCATCGCTATCGGTAACAGCAATGAGCATATCCGCGTCCTGTCCACCGGCTCGCTCTAGAACATCGGGATGGCAAGCTTGCCCGGTAACAGTGCCAACATCGATGCGGTCTTTTAGCTCAGCCAGCTTTGCGACATCGGTATCGATTACAGTGATATCGTTTGCTTCAATAGCCAGTGTTTCGGCAAGTGCTCTGCCAACCTGGTTGGCGCCGAGAATAATAATTTTCATTACAGCCCTCGCCTGCACGCTGGTGCGGGCGCTAGAAATTTATGGCCAAACTCTTGTGCCATGTTCACTATAAGTGCTTTTAATCGCGTTATACATCGTTGTTAGTATCCCGAGAGTTTTTACTCAGCAGAGAATAGAAAAACCCATCATGGCAATTATCAATTGGAAACAATTGCCGTCCATAGCGACATTCTACTCCCCAATCGGCCACAATAGCTTCATATTTAACGTTATTCGACCGTGCGAGAAAACTGGCGACAATTTCCTCATTTTCCTGTTTAAGTACCGAGCATGTTGTATAGAGCAATAGTCCACCTGGCTTAAGACAAGCCCAAAGTGCACTGAGTAGATTTTGCTGGGTTTCGACCAGTTTCTGGATATCTTCAACGCTTCGCAGCAGTTTAATGTCGGGGTGACGACGAATTACCCCCGTTGCCGAGCAGGGGGGATCCAGTAGAATTCTATCGAAGAGTGCTCCGTTCCACCATTGATCTGGCTGGGAGGCATCAGCTACCAACACTTGGGCCTTAAGCTGAAGTCGTTCCAAGTTTTCCAAAATGCGGCGGTACCGACCTTCGCTCCGTTCTAGTGACGTTATCTGAATTGGTGAATGTTCACTTTCTAATAAATGACAGGTTTTCCCCCCGGGGGCTGCACAGGCATCCAGAACTCGTAAACCCGGTACCAATTGCAGTAAATCGGGTACCAATTGCGATGCTTCATCCTGAATGCTCGCGTCGCCGTCAGCAAAACCGGGCAGCTTGTTTACACCGCAGGCCTGCTCCAAATAAATTGCGCTATCGGCAAATCTTCCTGGGCTTGCGGATATCCCTGCGCTTTCGAGTTTATCCAGATATTCCTGCCGAGAGTTTCTGCGCCGATTTACCCTCAGAGTCATGGGGGGGTAGTGGTTATTAGCATCAAGTATTTGCAGCCATTGGTCTGGCCACTGATTTTTAAGTTCTTCAATCAGCCACTTTGGATGAGAGTAATTGAAATTTGGGTCTGCCGAGGCCAGCTGGGTCTCCACCTCGTTTTTTTTGCGCAGATACTCCCGCAAAACCCCGTTGACCAGCGGCTTGGCCCATGGTTTTTTTAGCTCCTTAACAGCTGAAACAGTCTCATTGATTGCGGCATGATCTGGAATCCGCAAAGCGCGAAGCTGATAAATTCCCACCAGCAACAGACACTTTAAATTCAGATCTTTGGCTTTTAATGGGCTGCTAAGAAAGGAATTACAAATGGAGTCGAGTTGAAAATACCAGCGACAACAGCCGAAACACAACTCCTGTAAAAGAGCTGACTCAGCAATGGACTTGTGTTTCTCTAGGTGAGTTGAAAGTGAGCCGTCGCCATTTATTACACAGGCAATTATAGTTGCCGCGAGTGCGCGCACATTTTTCGTTTTCATGACTGAACTATCACGTCGGAAGTGAAACGATTTCCAGGTTTGAAAAGCGCGCTATGGGAATTTAGAGCGGCGGCAATCTCCATGGAGTTTTTGCCGGCAAACTGGAGCGCTTTAATTTGTAAAACCGAATCCCTGCAAGCAACACTAAGAACATCTTTGCGGGCATTAACGATGGTGCCGGGAATTAATGAATGACTACTGAATTCCGATGCAGCTTTCAGGATTTGCACTCGACCTTCGCCAAGGAAAGAGTAAGCGGGAGAACGGCCCAATCCGGCGCGAACCTGTCGGTCGATAAGGTCAGCAGCCTGATCCCAATTAATCAACGCCTCGATCTTCCCCATCTTGCGAGCGTAGGTGCTCATCGAATCATCCTGCCTGGTGGCCGCCGGGGCGAGTCCGGAAAAATTATCAAGAACGTGAATTAGAGCCTGCACGCCAGCGTCTGCAAGCTTTTCCTGGAGGAGCAGTCGATCATCGTCCTCAGCGATCGGGACAATAACTTTATGGATCATATCGCCGGTATCCAAGCCTTCATCCATCTGCATAATAGTAACACCTGTTTCTTTATCTCCTGCCAGGATCGCTCTTTCAATTGGGGCCGCGCCACGCCACCGAGGTAATAGTGATGCATGTACATTGATACAACCAAGCCTTGGTACTTGCAGAAATAGACCAGGCAAGATTAAACCATAGGCCGCAACAACCAGCAGGTCGGCATTTAGCTCAGCTAATATTTCGTGCTGATCCGCGGGCTCCAAACTGCCTGGTTGTGAAACCAAAAGTGATTTGCTTAGGGCGAGTTGTTTTACCGGACTGGGCTGTAATATTTTTCCCCGGCCCGAGGGTCGGTCAGGCTGCGTATATACCGCAACTACTTCATGATTAGAATCTAGTATTGCCTGCAAATGCCTTGCAGCAAAAGCAGGGGTTCCTGCAAAACAGACTTTTAATTCTTGCATAACGACTCAGGCAGATTTTTGCTGTTCTTTTTGAAGTTTGTAACGAATGCGCTGCCGTTTCAGCATACTTAAGTAGTCAACAAACAGTTTTCCATCCAGGTGGTCTATTTCGTGTTGAATACAGGTAGCTAAGAGCCCGTCAGCCTCGAGCTCAAACTTGTTGCCTTCTGCATCAAAAGCACTAAGCTGAATAAGCCGGGGGCGCGAAACAGTTTCATAGAAACCAGGAACAGAAAGACAGCCCTCATCATAATCCGCCGGTTCCTCATCGATTATTTCAAATTCTGGATTAACGAAGACTTGAGGACTATCCTTATTTTCTGATAGATCCATTACTAAAAGCCGTTTGTGCACATTAACCTGGGTGGCGGCCAAGCCAATACCATCGGCGGCATACATAGTTTCAAATAAGTCTTCAATCAAGGCGTTGAGGTTCTCGTCGAAAACAGTAACGGGGGCTGCGACTTTCCGCAGATTCGTATCTGGAAACTCCAGAATTTTTAATATCGCCATAGTATGCGTAAACCTGGTACCTGATTAGATTTAGTAGCAGATTGTGAACTGCTTCTAGTGATAATTATAGCGTATTGCTGCCATAAGCATCCCCTTGATGCGGGTTTTAAACGATGATATAGAGCAGGGAAAAGCAATTTTTGTTTGTAATAGTGATGTGCGCGGGCTTGTCAGAGGGGATATGCCCAAGGAACTTTGCTGCTCGACAGCTATCCTGAAAGCTATATGGTAATAGAGGGAGATTCATTAAGAATCAGCTTTGTCGATGGTAATCCAAGGATATTGGTTCAACGTGGTGACAGGGAAACCTCAATATTAGTGCGTGGCTGTCACGAATTAATTCAAAACGGGGAAAAATTAGGTGAATCCTCGGAAGATATTAGAGAAGAACTGAGCAAAAAATACTCGAATTAATGGGGCACCAACATTGCAGGACTGGTAGCTCAGAGCGATACGGACTTGCAGAGCTTGAATGCGCTATTGCTTGGCCTCGAATCAAAAGGCGTAATTGGAACAGACGCTGGTCGGTACGTTCGCCTTCAATAAGTGAGCCGGAGGCCTTGCAACCATAGCCCGACTAGGGTAATTTTCCCGGTTTGCAAAATGAGCGAGATTAAAGCGTTATGACAACACCCTTTGTTGCCATCCTAATGGGATCTGAATCAGACATCCCTGTCATGCAGCCGGCTGCAGATAATTTGAAAAAGCTGGGCGTTGCCTGTGAGATGAAGATCACATCTGCTCACCGAACGCCTGCGATTACCCAGCAATATATTAGTGATGCTGAGGCCCGTGGATGCCAGGTTTTTATCGCTGGAGCCGGATTGGCAGCGCACCTGGCAGGTGCTACTGCTGCCCATACTATTAAACCGGTGATTGGGGTGCCGATAGATTCAGGACCGCTTCAAGGCTTCGATGCCTTGCTTTCAACGGTGCAAATGCCGGGTGGTATCCCGGTTGCAACGGTTGCTATAGGCAAGACCGGGGCTAAGAATGCAGCTTATCTTGCTGCGCAAATACTCTCCTTGAGTGATTCCGGTTTAGCAGATCGCATAGCAACAGAAAGAGAGGCCAATGCACAGCGTGTGCAGTCTCAGGATCAGTCCTTACAGGACTCACTGAAATAAAACTCCGCTGATCGGTGCACGATTTGAGCGCACTTCAAATTCAACTGGCTGGCAGGTACCTGGAACAGGGAAAGCTGTTAGCTTACCCTACCGAATCAGTTTGGGGCCTTGGTTGCGACCCATACAATTCAGCAGCTGTCTTGCGAATGCTGCAAATCAAAGATCGGCCGGTCGAAAAAGGGGTGATATTAGTCATCTCAGACGTATCCCAGATTGCGCCACTATTCAGGAGTCTCAGTGCAAAGCAGCAAACGAAAATAACGCAGGATCACTCTGACCCCATAACCTGGCTGATTCCTGACCCCGATAATTTGATAC
>CAVOCG010000086.1:0-11229 GCA_963694095.1 Gammaproteobacteria bacterium | reverse complement strand
GCCGAATATAATGTTGCCGGAATCGAAATAGAGAATTCTACATTTGCAGATGTTTATAATAACATCGCAACTAACAATACCGGCGGAATCTTGATATTCGATTTACCTAATTTACCAGTTCAAGGTGGTCGCAATACACGAGTTTTTAATAACCAAATTTTCGGAAATAACACCGCGAATTTTGCCCCAGAAGGCAATATTGTTAGTGAAGTTCCTGCCGGTACTGGCATGATGATCTTGGCAAACGATGAAATAGAGGTCTTCGGTAATAACTTTACTGACAATGACACCACTTCTATATTGATTGTAAGCTACTACATCACCGAACGCCCTTTTGATGATCCAGATTATGATCCCTTTCCGGAATCAATCCATATTCATGACAATGAATTCAATGGTGGGGGTAACGAGCCCGATTCCGAACCACTGCAATTACTACAATCCGCTATGAATGGACAGGCTATTCCAGACATCGTTTGGGATGGAACTATAGTGCCTGGTAAAACAGCAGACCAAGTCCTCTGTTTAGGGGATAGCAATAGTGCGGGTTTTGTAAATTTGGATGCTAGCAACAGCTTTGCAGCACCTACATTTGACGGCTCAATCCATAATTGTTCATTACCTGGCCTTTCCGTTATCTCACTAGGCTCGGCTCTATGATAGGGTCGTTTTGGCGCCTGATTGCAACCTATATCTTTATTGCTCTCTGCATTACCGCCTGCTCCGACTCTAGCCCAGTCTTCTATGACTCGGGCACACCCCAGCGGCTGTCTGAGTGGAATCTGTTTGACCTTTCCAACATGGAATTTAGTCCAGTAGAGGCTAGCCTTGTATTTCGGCCAACCAACCAATTATTCACAGATTACGCACATAAATTGCGTACTCTCTGGCTTCCGCGGGGCGAGCAAGCAACTCTAGTTGATGGGGAGTTCGACTATCCGGTTGGCACCATACTTAGTAAAACTTTTTATTATCCACTCAATGCAAACGGTGAACCCCTTAAAGCAGTTGATCTGGGACTTAAAACTCTTAATCTTCGAGATAATCTAATTGTTGAAACTCGTCTACTAGTCAAAAGAACTGATGGCTGGACAGCCTTTCCTTATGTTTGGAATGATGAACAAACGGAAGCTTTCCTGCGTGTCGCCGGCGCGAGTAAAAACATAAGCTTGAAAAGTGATACCGGAACCTTAGATTTTACTTATTTTGTTCCTAATGAGAATCAATGCTCAGCCTGTCATGTTACCGAACACCCAGACGGCGAAATGCACCCACTGGGCGCTATTGCTTCACAACTCAATGCACCCTTTTCTCTAGATGATACAAATTTACTCTTGCAGACAAAAATTTTACAAAAAAAGAAGTGGTTGAAAACACTACCTGACATCGAAGAAAGTTTGTCTTGGATGGATGAGAGTCTCGATACAGATACCAGAGCGCTGGCTTATTTAAATATCCACTGCGGCCATTGCCATAACCCTAACGGAGCAGCCGATACATCAGCACTATTGCTAGACGGCTCACATGATCTGTCGATCAATCTAGGGGTTTGTAAACCTCCGGTAGCAGCTGGGGGTGGTGCTGGCGATCTTCTCTACGGTCTTGTCCCTGGCGCCCCGGAGGAGTCAATTCTTATTTATCGTATGGACACAACGGCGCCTGATGAAATGATGCCAGAGCTGGGTCGTTCACTTATTCATAGTGAAGGTGTGGAGCTAATAAGTTCATGGGTATCGCAATTACCTGGTAATTGTCGGCAATAGTTTTACCTCCAGAGCGCTCCTCTAAAACTCTAAATAGACAAAATGCAGAAATTGCTTGTTCTCACCCTGATTCTCTATGTACGCTAGGGGAGTTACGCAAAACGATTGCGGATAGCCCCGACCAGTTAAGCGTTGTAGACTAGAGCGACCGCCATTTAAAAAGTCATACGCCTCTTTAAGTCTTCTAACAGCTTACCCATGAAGGGGGCCTACTTTTATTATTCAATTGGTGGGAGAGTCTAGCATACCTAGCCCGTTAGCTTCATTAGCCGGTATATTCGGTGTATATTTGAGTTGGCCTTCGAGCGCTACGATCAAAACAATGAAAAGTATCGTACCATGCCCGCACTGCCCGCACTTTGGGTGCTTAGTAAAAGGGATAATCGTTGGGGGAGTGGATTTTCGCTCTCTGATGGAGCCAGCGATTTTTCAGGCGCAGTTTGGGGCTGGAATTGATCAACTAGAAGCCTTAGTTGCATCTAATACAGTTAATATCTCGAGGCTTGTTGAAATTGCTCCGGTAGGCACCGTTGACCCGACAAGCAGCCTCTATAACTCAACGATTATTTTGATGGCCGTTCTACTCGCTATCGCCTTAGTTAGTAATGCGCTCATGAGCCTAGTTGGCGCAAAACATCACATATAGGGAGAATGATTTTTACTAGACTAATTTTGAAATTTCTCCTTCGTTTGGAAACCTTCCAGTTTTATTTTTGGAAAAAATCAACTTGCCATCTACCAAAACATCAAAGATACCACCGGATCCCGGAACTAAAGAGACTTCAACATGATTCATTGCTTCTAGCTCTGCTGACACACGGTCCGCTTGAGGTCGATAATTTCAAGCGGCACAATAGAAAACTTGGATGTTCATCATGATTACTTTCCTATATTTTTTGATCGCTAACATAGTAATAATCGTACTACGAAATTAATGTAGCATAATTCCCAATAACTAGAACTATAAAATGAGACCGATATGAGAACCCTGCGCAAAATATTTATCCTTCTTACCTTATTTTTATGGAACACACAGGCACCACTGTTAGGGCAAGAAACACCGGAAAAGTGGTATGAAAGTGGTCAGCAGCGTGTAGAGCGAAATTTATCTCTAAGGAGAGAATCAAGCGAAGAGCCTATTGCGAAAAATGTAATATTATTTATAGGCGACGGGATGGGAATTGCAACTGTAACCGCGGCAAGGATCCTCGAAGGACAGTTGGAGGGAAACACCGGCGAAGAAAATGAGCTGTTCTTCGAAACCTTCCCCAACGTAGCTTTGGCTAAAACTTACAACACCAATGCACAAGTACCAGATTCCGCAGGTACTATGACAGCGATGGTAACCGGAGTAAAAACGGACCGTGGACTGATTAGTGTTAATCAATACGCGAGTCGAGGTGACTGTAGCACAGTCGATGGAAACATAGTTGAAACGTTTCTTGAAAAAGCTGAACTTAAAGGAATGTCGACAGGCGTGGTCAGTACAGCAAGGATCACCCACGCCACTCCTGCAGCAAATTACGCACATAGTATGGAGCGCGACCATGAGGATGATCGGGATTCGAGCAGACTTCGAACTGCGGGAGATTGCCCGGACATTGCTAGGCAGTTAATTGAGTTTTCTGAAAATATCTCGGGAAGTGATGGTTTAGAAGTAGTTCTGGGCGGCGGCCGCCGCAGCTTCATACCGCGTATCGAAAACGCCGATCCAGAAAACGGCCAGCCAGGAGAGCGACTAGATAATCGAAACCTCACCCTTGAGTGGACAGAAAAATATGACAACAGCGCTTATATATGGAACAAAGAAGAATTCGATTCTATTAATCCAAACAACATTGATCATTTGCTCGGTCTATTTAACCCGTCTCACATGCAATATTCACCCGACATCGAAGAAGACTTAGGAGGTGAACCAACCTTGAGCGAAATGACGGCGAAAGCTATCGAAATATTGAGTCGAAACGAAAACGGCTTCTATTTAAATGTGGAAGCTGGCCGGATAGATCATGCGCATCATGCAACAAATCCCTACAGAGCATTACACGATACAATTGAATTAGCGGACGCCGTGAGGACCGCCTACGAAATGGTCGACCTTGAAGATACCTTGATAATAGTAACTGCAGACCATAGCCATGTTTTTACAATCGCAGGGTATCCCAAGCGAGGCAACCCTATACTAGGCAAAGTTGTTGGCACAGACTCAAGTGGAGAGCCCAGGTCCGAACCTACACTTGCGGCGGACGAGTTGCCCTACACTACTTTGGGGTATGCCAACGGCAGAGTAAATTATGAACCACCAGAACACGATACCGCAGATGCCGCGCATTCACTTCAGACTCAAACGGTAAATCGCAGCGATCTTAGCCAAATAGATACCACTGATGAAAGCTTTCGTCCAGAAGCTCTCGTTCCTATGAATAGTGAAACTCACGCCGGCGAAGACGTAGCAATTTATGCAGCAGGGCCAGGCTCCGATCTCGTCCGAGGGGTTATGGAACAACACGTGATATTCCATGTAATGATGGAGGCAAGCAAAATGGGAACCCGTCAATAAAATATTTTCTATTCAATAATCAAATTTTGCTTTATTGCGCTTACAGGATTTCACTTTATAATCTGGGTACGATAGTTGCGGCTAGAATTCTTCGCTAGTCAGGCGATGACTGGCTTGTTCCACGGGAAGAGAGACTTATTGCCAGTGATAATCAACTTGATAGGCCAGTGACTTGCTGCAAGCCAAAAAGACCAGAAAAACCAACCTTCCAAGTGACTAAGACTTTTTTGGTCAAAATCAAACAAAAGCCGGAAAACTTCACCGACAACGCCTGCACCGTGAAAGATAGCTATCGCATATAGAAATAAAGCGATAAAAAATACTAACGCTACAAAACCTATCCAATGAAGCACTAAACCAAGTCTTTTAACCATTAGCTTGACCTCCTTGAATTGCTGTTCATGGCGTACTTTTCATAATCATTGATTATGGCAATTGAAGGCCGCGACTCTTATTATTTCACTTACGCTCATCAAACTCCTTTTGCTGCATACAGTTATGCAGGCACATGTACAAAGGTTTAACCACTTCTTCAACAGCCGCCAGAACCTCAACAATCACTGCTTGGTCTGCTCTATACTCTGCTAACATAAGGCCGTTCATCTGGAATTTCCTTTTCGACCGAAACTTCACGTGCTAATTGTCTTATCAATCGAAACTCCAAAAGAATTAGATAGATTTATACTTTTGCTTAATTAACATTTCTATATAATCTAAATCAACAGAAAGCTTTATATCAATATAATACTCTGCGTTTGGCATGCCCAAAGATGCTTGTAGAAGTCTGTCTGCTAGCTCAGCGTTATTAGCGTCCTGCCCATAAGAAAGACTGGCTAGAGACATTAGAAATGCTGTAGTGATTAGTTTCTTCATGTTCATACCCAGAAGATACTATAGATATAGGCTGGCAGGTATAGCTAGAGAGACACTAAGATAGACTTTCAAGGAATAAGCCCCAGACAGGCCTGTTTTATAAGCCCAGATTTTATGGCATTTTATGGAAATTCAAAGTTTCTTGGTGCTATCTTATAGACAGAGTTCTTCTCTACCTAAGTAATAATCAATTTTTATTAAACCTATTGGAGCCTCAAGATGAAAAAATATATTGTTCTTGCGATTACGTTGTTGTTTTGTAACGCCACACAAGCAGCTGTATACATGATTGATTTCAAATGCGAACCAGAAGCATATGAAGTTTTTGCTTCTATGACGCTGGCTGAACTTGATGCCCAGTTCCTACCTGGTTCTACAAAGCTTGCTAGATATCACGACCTCACGACTGGAAAGGGTATAGTTTTAGTAGAAGCTGATGACCCCACTCTTGTAATGGAATTCGCATATGGATGGAACGAATTATGCGAGTCTGCAATAGCTCCTGTAGTAGATGATGAAGAAGCAATGGAAATAGTGAGTAGATAATCACAGTTAAACACATTGGGCGAGTTGCACCGCTCGCCCCAAACCGCTGTGATGCCCATATAGCCAACGTATAGCCGAAGAAGTAAATGAGGGTGCTATATTGCTGAATTCATGATACTCGCGTACGCGCAGTGCGGTAAATTCATACCCAGAAGATACTATAGATATAGGTTGGCAGGTATCGCTGCAAGCTAGTTAAAAGTGCCTTAATCGCTTCCAAGTGCATAGCATTAAGGTCAGTCTCAGGCGTTGATGACGAAACATTGCCGTAAGTTGAAGGATCGTAGGTAGATGCCAGTCACTTGTAAGTTTCGATAGTTACTCTGGCTTGCTCAAAATTAACATCACCCGTTTGAACCTGTTGGTTAATATCAGCTATACGGTCGGCAAATTCTTTGGCTTTGTCTTTATCTAGCATGATCATCACCACAATTCGGGCAGATGGAGGGGTGTAATAGCCCGTATCTACTGGGCTATAGAGATATAGTAGGAGGATTTAGAAGGACTTAGTCCCTCTTGTTCTAAATAATGGTACCAGCGGGCGGACTTGAACCGCCACTCCCGCGAAGGAACCGGATTTTGAATCCGGCGTGTCTACCAATTTCACCACGCTGGCATTTCTTGTTTTGACTCGAACTGCTTCCTCAGGACACTTATACTAATGCTGTACTATGAAAACAGATAGGCATTATAGCAGCAACGATTGTCCGTGCAATGTATCGTGAGGGGGTTTAAATTAACGTTAGCGATCGCAATGGTGTAGGCTTTTACAGCTCGCTATTTATAGTCAGGTGGCCCGACTTGTTCAATTGCAGAAGAGATAAGATATTTTGACAAAACCAATCCCGCTAAGCGACTTCAGTTACACGCTTCCAGATAAATTGATTGCCAGTCAGCCTCCGGAACAGCGCAGCGCAAGCAAGTTATTGTGTCTCAATGCAACTACTGGCGCGATGCAACATCGCATTTTCCGTGATCTGACAGATATGATTAACCCGGACGATTTGCTGGTTTTCAACGATACTCGGGTGATACCAGCTCGTCTGTATGGGGTTAAGCAAACCGGTGGAAAAGTCGAAGTGTTGGTTGAGCGTTTGCTAGATAACAATACAGCACTGGTTCAAATTAAAGCGAGCAAAGCGCCTCAGCCCGGAACTCGATTACTGTTCGATGCAGGTCCTGAATCGAGTCAGAGCTCTGCACTGCCACTGGTTGCAACTGTTATTAAAAGAGAGAAAGAATTCTTTCAAGTGCAGTTTGAATGCCAAAACTCATTGACCGATGTGCTGGAGGAGATAGGCCACATACCTTTACCACCCTATATAAAGCGTTCCGATGTGGCGATGGACAAAGAGCGATATCAAACCATCTACGCCAAACGCAAAGGGGCAGTCGCTGCGCCCACAGCAGGTCTGCATTTCGATGAGGCTTTATTAGAGCGGTTGAGGGACAAAGGAGTGGAGTTTGGCTTTGTTACTTTGCATGTGGGAGCTGGCACATTTCAATCCATAAGAGTTAATAATATTCTTGAGCATAAGATGCATGCTGAAATTATCGAAGTTACGAATTCATTGTGTAATCAAATCAGTGCGTGCCGAAAAAGAGGTGGGCGAGTAATTGCGGTTGGCACTACTACTGTTCGAAGCCTTGAATCGACAATGGGAGAAAATGAAGTATGTCCATATCAGGGGGAAACTGATATTTTTATTTATCCTGGTTATAAAATTCGAGCAGTAGATGCGATGATTACTAATTTCCACCTACCTGAGTCCACCCTCATGATGCTGGTAAGTGCTTTCTCAGATATAAATATGCTACTTGGCGCTTATGAGGAAGCAATCAAAAATGAATACAGGTTCTTCAGTTATGGTGACGCGATGTTTATCTATCATAATCGAAAGTGACGAGCCTGAATTGAAGCGACGTCCAACCCTTAACTTGGGAAATAATTCGGTCCCCCCCCCTCGCTTATCAGCAGCACTCTGCCAATTGCACACATAGCCATCCTTCCATTAAAAACTTAGTTAGTATCTGTTATACTACGCGACCTAATTCATTTTGGTTTATGACTCAACCAACAAACAGGATATAAAACAGACATGAAAGCGCCCGTACGAGTTGCTATAACTGGAGCAGCAGGACAAATTAGTTATTCACTACTATTCAGGATAGCCACTGGAGAAATGCTGGGAGCCGACCAGCCGCTCATACTGCAACTGCTTGAAATCACTCCGGCAATGGAGGCTCTGAAAGGCACCGTAATGGAAATCGAAGATTGTGCTTTCCCGCTGGTAGCAGGGATTGTAGCTACTGACGATCCCAATATCGCCTTTAAGGACGCCGATTTTTGCTTGTTAGTGGGTGCCAGACCGCGGGGCCCAGGCATGGAGCGGAAAGATTTGCTGGAAGCTAATGCGCAGATATTTTCAGTGCAGGGCAGGGCAATCAACAATCACGCCAGTCAGGATGTGAAGGTTTTAGTGGTTGGTAATCCAGCAAATACGAATGCTTTAATTGCTTACAAAAATGCCCCGGACTTGAATCCAAGCCAGTTCACCGCTATGACAAGACTCGATCATAATCGAGCCATTGCGCAATTGGCGAATAAGTCTGGAAAGCATAGTACGGATATCGATAGCATGATCATTTGGGGGAATCACTCTGCGACGCAATACCCGGATATCCACCACGCTACCGTCGATGGGCAGGCGGCGTCCGACCTGGTTGATCAGACGTGGCTGACAGAAAAATTTATTCCCACTGTTCAGCAACGTGGTGCAGCGATAATTAAGGCGCGGGGTCTGTCCAGCGCAGCATCCGCCGCCAATGCCGCGATTGAACACATGCATGACTGGGCGCTAGGTACTGATGGCAAGATTGTAAGTATGGGTATTCATAGCGACGGCAGTTACGGTGTAGCGGAAGGTTTGATTTATTCCTTTCCTGTAACCTGTACCGGTGGTAGTTATGAAATCGTCATGGGCCTGGAAGTGAGTAAATTTAGTCAGGAACTGATGAATAAGTCAGAACAGGAGTTGGAACAGGAGCGGGATGCGGTAAACGCATTACTACCCTGATAATCTACGCGGGCTAATTCGCAAGGGATTGATGGCTATACCTGTCTGGCATGATTAGGTGGTAGTGCGGTGCTACCTGCCTCAAGGTCCGCTCGTGTGATCGACTATGATTTGCATCGGTGGGTATTCCTAGCTCTTTCATGCTAGATTCCACGGTTATGAACCTCAGTTCCCTGACATTAACCAGAGCCAGGCAGTTTTGGATATTTCAGCTATTTGGCTGGACCTTATGGGTGCTCCTGCTCATTCTGCGTGATCTGATTTTTGTTCCTCCAGAATACATCTTCTCCCGCGCGGTGGTTTTCACTCTAAGTGCGGTCATGGCGGTGGTGCTTACCGCGGGTCTGCGATTTCTCTATAAACTGGTATGGGAAAGAGGCTTTGTTGTTCGTTTCCTGGTTGCCTGGTTTGGGTCTTTTGCTGCAGCGCTGTTTTGGCAACCTTTTCGAAACTACATAGCGTTAATTCCATTTGGCGAATTGGTCAGCCTGAGCGAGGTGGGGGCAGAGGATCTATTCGATGATTTATTTGTGAGTTCGTTCCCGCTTCTTTTGTTATGGAGCGGTCTCTATTTCATTATTAAATATTATCAGTTGTTTCAGGCTGAAAAAGAAAAGAGTCTTCGTTCTGAAGCGCTAGCCCATGAGGCGCAATTGCTGATGTTGCGTTATCAGCTAAACCCGCATTTTTTATTCAATACACTCAATGCAATTTCCACATTAGTGCTGGACAAAGCGACTGAGCAAGCCAATGAAATGCTTACAAAGTTAAGTAAGTTTTTACGCTATTCTCTTGAGTATGCTCCGTTGGATAAAGTGACACTTGCCCACGAAATAGCCACATCTCGTTTGTATTTGGATATAGAAAAGGTGCGTTTTGCAGAAAGGTTAAAACTGGAAATCAATGTGGCGAGTGAGGCTGAGGGAGCGTTGGTGCCGAGTTTTCTATTACAGCCTTTGATTGAAAACTCGATCAAACATGCTGTGTCCAAGTCAGAAGAAGGTGGCATGGTTGAGATTTCTGCCCGGGTCGAAGGCGACAGCTTGATACTGGAAGTAACTGATGAGGGGCCGGGCGTATTGCTGAACCAATCAGAAGCAGATACTGTTGCCGACTCTACCGGTGTGGGCTTAAGCAATATACGCAACCGCTTGCAACAGATCTATGGGGCGAACCATGAGCTCGTCATATCCGCAGTACAGCCAAGGGGCTGTAAAGTTACGGTAAATATTCCCTATGACTCCAAATAAAGGAACACTCAAGGCAATTATTGTTGACGATGAAGCGTTGGCGCGCAGAGGCTTGGCGATGCGCCTTGAGAAATTCGAAAACCTGGAAGTTGTGCAAAGTTGTAAAAATGCCAAGGAAGCAGCCGCGGCCATTTCAGAACTGGAACCCGATGTTGTATTCCTGGATATACAAATGCCGGGTATGACTGGCTTTGATTTGATTCGGGAGATCCAGAGTGAAGTGATGCCGCTGGTTATTTTTGTCACCGCTTACGACTCGTTTGCAGTCGACGCCTTCAATGTTCACGCCGTAGATTATTTATTAAAACCAGTGGAAGAGGAGCGGTTACAGGAGGCTGTAGACAAGGCAATGAACTTCAAGGAAAGTGAATTGGCCTCCACGGAAAAGCAACGACTTCTGGACCTGGTAGTGAGTCTGACCGGTAAGTCGGAATCGGCAGTTGGGGAGCTGTTGGACAATAATGATGATAAATCTGAGCATGCAGACCGTCTCGCGATTAAAGATGGGTCTTCGATTACGTTTGTGCCAATACATGATATCGACTGGATCGATGCGGCAGGGGATTATATGTGTGTGCACGCCAGCGGTGAAACTCACATCATGCGCACTACGATGAAAAAATTGGAAGCTAAGTTGAACCCCAATATATTTCAGCGTGTACATCGCTCCACTATTGTTAACCTGAATCGGGTCGAAAAAGTATCTTCACACATAAATGGGGAGTTCCATCTCCTGCTTACAGGCGGCTCGTCATTAAAGATGAGCCGTTCCTACAAGGAAAAGGTAAAACATTTCTTTTAACGGAAGGTTTCCTGTTATGAAACCTTCTGCTTAATGTGGTTCAGCGGCAACTCTGTGGAGTTGAGAACTTCGCGGAGTATAAAGCTCGAATGCACATCAGTAACTCCCTCAATGCGCGTGATCTTATTCAGCAAGAATTCCTGGTAGTACTCCATATCCGGTACGATGATCTTCAATTGATAATCGGCTGATTGTCCTGTGATCAGCAAACACTCGATTACTTCAGGGTAGCTTTTCACTTTCTTTTCGAAAATCTCAAAGCGGTCAGGGGTGTGCCTGTCCATGCTGATCTGGATTAGCGCGGTAAGTTTGAGCTCCAACTTTGAGGCGTTTAAGAGTGTCACTCGGCGCTCGATGA
>CAVOCG010000085.1:0-11241 GCA_963694095.1 Gammaproteobacteria bacterium | reverse complement strand
TGCCCCATCACTACCTGGCTTTGGCTTCTCAGAAATTCCAAGTGACCCGGGTTATAGTCCAGAGAAAATCGCACACCTGTTAGCCGGCTTGATGGAAAGACTTGACTATGCCAATTATGCCATTGCTGGCGGCGATTGGGGGGCAATAATTAATCGTCATCTAGCGAACAACTACCCCGAGCGATTAATTGGTTTTCACTCTAATATGCTATCTGCAAGTTCACCGGATGATGAAGAGTTACGCAATGGAATGACCGAGGATGAGAGCCAACGACGAACTGCCCGCGCCGCTTACATGTTGAACGAGCGTGGTTATCAACGAATCCAGGGGACCAAACCTCAAAGCCTGGGTTATGGTTTAAACGATTCCCCGGCTGGTCTGGCTGGATGGATAGTTGAGAAATTTCATGCCTGGACTGATATGCCTCAGGGCGCGATTGGCGACCTGGATAATCACTTCACCAAAGACGAGCTACTGACCAATGTCTCAATCTACTGGTTCACTCAAACGATTACTTCTTCAACCCGGATATACTATGAGAACAGCAAGAACAGACCAGAAAAGGCCATGGAATATATCGGTGTACCAACTGGCGCATCACTTTTCCCGGCCGAGATTTTTATCACGCCACGCACTTGGGCGGAAGCCTCCTACAATATTATACATTGGACGGTTATGCCTGAAGGCGGTCACTTTGCCGCGTTAGAACAACCAGCTCTCTACATGCAAGACCTGAGAGAGTTTTTTCAGCTACTGCGGTAGCTCAGCTATTTCACGAATGCGTTGGCTAAATGGATTTCATGCTTGAGAATTACCCTCAAAGGCTGGTTATTCGCAGCGCCTCAAAACTTTGCTCGTAGAATTTCCGGCGCTCCTGAATCTGCAAAATGTGGCTGCACCACATACGTATCATCACCTACTGTAGCTCCGGTCGTCGCCTGGCCCTCAAAAGTAGCAAGACCAACTAGGTCCGCACTACGCCAGTTATCGTCACTGCGAAACTTCAACACGTTACTAGAATTGTTCGATACTGAGACTAGGCTCCCATCAGCAGCCCACACAATACCGTCCCCGCCTGTTGCGGGATGCGATAGTTCAACTATAGACCAGGAACCTGGATTATTCACAGGCACTCTAATCAGCTGGCCGGTTCCGGGAGATACCAGAATCAAATAGCCAGCCGGATGATATTCAATGCCATTTAAACCGAATTCTGAATTAGGGCCGTAGTCAATTAGAACACTTGCCTGATAATATCGATCAACCTCGTAAACTATGCCCATGCTGCTATCTGTAACGTAAGCAACTCCTGCGGTGCTCACTGCAACATCGTTGGCAAAGTGCACCGAGTCAGCCGAATGGTTTGGGATGCTGGCCACAAGATCCACCATGGCAAGCTGCTCACCCGTACTCAGGTCGTATACCCCTAATTTTGCAGCACCGTTAGGGCTGCCTCGATCGGAATTGGTTACTAACAATCTATTACGTGGCTCATCAACTTCAATCCCTACTGAAGCAATCAGCTCCGGATCAACAAAAGCTGGAATAAGCGAACCGTTATTAGTGATCTCGTAAACTGTGCCATCGGCGAGAGAGCCCGTGAGAAACCTATTATTAAGATTGTCATACTCTATACCTTCCGGAATAAAGCCGCCCCGCTCCATCACAATTCGATCTGGCACCCCTGATGAAAGTCCGGTGCAGTTTGATAGCAGCACAGCCAAGCCAGCCACAAATATCATGTTATTAAAAATCATTGATTCTCCTGGAGAGCACAAGTCGCCCTGAATTAATTGCTCTAGCATAGTACTATAAAATTAATTGTACTCTAGATACATACCTACTGTTTTTTATTTCACCGCTTTGATTAAATGGCGGTAACGACCTTCCACATCAGAGATCCCGATTCGATCATGAGAAAAGTTAAAATCACGCTTTGTATCCACCTGCTTTTTGGGTTGACAATCTACTTCGGGTTGTTATCCTCGCAGGCTGCAGCCGGCTTTACCCAGACGTATACGGAACTGCCTTCTAAAGCCTTGCTAGCGGAGTCGCCTTATCTGCCTCCTGCGAAATCGCTAGCCTACGAATTGTTTGCAGAAGCAGACCAAAACCAAACACCCGATACTGAACCAGAAGTGGATTCGTCTCCTGTATGGAACATCTTGATTTTAGCGCTGGTAATAGCCATTTCTGGCAGTATTGCCGCTTTACCCGTTGCCGCCATGAGACAATGGCGGGGTGTATGGAAAAAACTGGCAATGCTGCCACTTGCTATAATAATAATTTGGATGGTGGTTATTGCGCTTTCCAAGCTGATCAACCCAGATTCACACAGCCTCTGGGTTTCTGAGGTGTTTTCCTGGGCAATGATCACTTCGGTTTATATGGTGATATTAATTACAGCCAAGCGTGCTTTCGAAAAGGAAGATAGCAAAGAAGGGCCGCTAACTTAGACAGTATAAGACACTATAAGTCGCGTTCCAGCTAGCTTATCCACCCGCATGCAAACCAATAAATACCCTCCAAGCCAACAGAGCAATGCTTTTTCAGCTAGGCAATCAGCGGAAGCTGAATAAAAGATGCACACCTGTAACAGCTGTGACGACAAATTACCGGCAAGTCATGTGGTTATTGACTTTTTTTCTTCTCTAATTGCTCCCAACGCTGATAGGCCCTATCAAGCTGTGTTTGAACATTGGTCACCTGCTTTAGTGTTTGCTGCACTGTATCAGCGTCCTTATTGTAAAATTCAGCTTGCGAAATCAATTCTTCTAGCTCGGATTGTTGTGTTTCCAGCTGCTCAATCAATGCCGGTTGGCCCTCTAATTCTCGTTGCTCTTTGTACGAAATTTTTTTCCCTTTTGCTTGGGCTTGCGATGCTGTTTTATTCCCAGACGAGCCGTCCCCAACAATACCAGTCGCTGGCAGAGACGCAGCTTCCACATTGCCAAAATCCAATAAATTACCGCCCTTTCTGGCCCAGTCGCTATAACCACCAACGTACTCTTTGACCACACCATTTCCTTCGAATACGATAAGACTGGATACTACATTATCCATAAATTGCCGATCGTGGCTCACCAGCAATACCGTGCCAGTGAATTTCGAAAGAATATCTTCTAGCAACTCAAGTGTTTCTATATCAAGATCATTGGTCGGCTCATCCAGCACTAAAATATTTGCTGGCTGACTAAAAACCTTTGCTAGTATTGCACGGTTCTGCTCACCGCCAGATAAAGCTTTCGCCGGTGTCCGTACCCGGTCCGGAGTAAATAGGAAATCGCTAAGATAACTTATGATATGTTTTTTCTCGCCATTGAATTCTATAAAATCCTGGCCGTCACTTACATTATCAATAAGGTTCTTTTCCATATCCAGATGTTCTCGCAGCTGATCAAAGTACGCGACTGTTAATTTCGTGCCTAACTTTACTTGCCCACACTCTGGTTTAATCTTGCCTAACAATATTTTCAGCAAGGTTGTTTTTCCGGCGCCATTCACACCAACCATTCCAATTCGGTCGCCTCGAAGCAAAATAGTAGAGAAATTTTTTATTACTAAATTATCTTCGAAGCTATGACCTATCTGGGTCAGCTCAGCGACAATCTTGCCTGAATCTTGGGCCGCGCTAAGTTGAAAGCTTGCACTGCCTTGTCTTTCTCTTCTTTCACCACGTTTTCTGCGCATCGCCTCCAATGCGCGCACTCTCCCCTCATTGCGGGTCCGTCGTGCTTTGATTCCTTGCCGAATCCAAACCTCTTCCGCCACAAGTTTTTTATCGAATAGTTTATTAACACTATCTTCTGCAGCAAGTTGTTGCTCACGATAGCGAAGGAAATGCTCAAAGCTACCATCAAAGTGATACAAGTGCCCCCTGTCCAGCTCTACAATACTATCAGCCACTTTTTGCAAAAAGGCACGGTCGTGTGTAATTAACAAGATCGCACCATTATAGTCCTGCAATTGTTTCTCCAGCCATTCGATTGCGGGAATATCAAGATGGTTAGTGGGTTCATCTAGTAATAATACATCAGGCTCTCTGACAAGCACTCGAGCAAGGGCTACGCGTTTGCGCCAGCCACCTGACAGTTCTGTCATCAATTTATCTGCAGGCAATTGAAGTTGCGAGATAACCCGGTCAACTTTCTGGCCAAGACTCCAGCCATGGCGAGATTCTAATTGACCTTGCACCCGTTCCAGCTCAGCCATATCTGCATCAACAAAATCGGTGGTTAAATGATGGTATTGCTTAAGCAGGTCCCCCACTTCAGCCAAGCCACCAGCAACCATGTCGTACACAGTTTGCTCCACTGCTTCGGGGAGAGTTTGTTCTAGCCAGGCTGCTTCCACTCCAGGACGCAGCCACCTTTCACCGCCGTCAGGCGGTATTATGCCGCCAATTACTCGCATTAATGTTGTCTTACCAGCTCCATTGCGTCCAAGCAACCCAATTTTGGCTCCTTTCTTTAGCGTCAAGCCAACCTCATCTAACAGGATGTGTGTGCCAAAATTAACAGATACTTTAACCAAACGAACTAAGGGCATGAATGCTTTTCGAGCTCAATAACAGGTGAAAGCGAATTTAGGGCAGAAATTCTACCCCATTGATGAGCTCTAGGGGTACTACTATAGATTAGGCAGACTCCCCAACACATGAGCTGATAAGATTGCAGCCTCTTTAAGTATAAAATATAACTGAATACTGGATACGCCCTTTAGTAAGTCGGAGTAACAGTTCAGTCCTAAGCGTTAAACAGTGAGCGCAAATGCGCATTCAGCATTCTGCCCTCAGGATCTAGAGACTCTCGAATTCCCATAAAATCGTTGAAGCGTGGATACAACTGAGCCAGCTTTTTATTGGTGAGGCTGTGAACCTTACCCCAATGAGGACGCCCGCCATATTTCCAGAAAATAGGTTCGATAATATCGAAGTATGGCCTGTAATCTTCTCTCGCCGCGCGGTGAATGGAAATGGCAGCATGGGGTTCTGCGCCGTAAGCCATACTTAGCCAGGTGTCATCTCCGCTGACATAACGGTACTCCAGTGGAAATGACACATCGATGGCTTGGTCATATATTGTCTTCAGAATTTCACGCACACATTCTGCGCCTACTTCTGCCGGGACAGAATATTCCATTTCGTTAAAGCGGCCATTTCGCACATTGGATAGCAATTTATAGGATACATCCACCGCTTCTGTGATCCCGGAATCTGCAAACACGCCATTGAGCATTCTGCGACGTTCCGCCGGTGGCGCATTTGTCGCCGATTGTCTGACGCTACCGATCTCGGCTACTTCTTCCGGCACAATAACAGTTTGACCTATAGCCTCGTGGCTTTCATCGATGGACAGTACCAGAGAGTAATCAGAATAGACCAGTGGAAAAATTTCGAAGTGACGATGGGTGGCTGCCAACTCGTCAAAATTAGCAAGTATGTCTTCAGTCGGTGCAGTCCACTCGCGTTTCTTCAATTTATAGGTTTCTCGGTTTTGCATCCGAATTTGGGTTACCACACCAAGCGCACCAAGATTAACACGGGCCGCATCAAACAGATCACCATCGCTGGCATCAATGTCCATAACCTCACCCTTGGGAGTGAGTAAACGCAGCCATGTAATATAGGAAGATAAATTCTGTAGTGTGACCCCCGTGCCGTGAGTGCCCGTTGCGGTCGCACCGGCTACTGTTTGACGATCAATATCAGGCAAGTTGAGCATGCCCTGTCCTATGGCTTCGAGTTGTGCCCCAAGGTCACCCAATCGGGAACCGGCACCCAGCGTTGCTTGCAGGGTATTGCTGTCATATTCGAGCACGCCGTTGAGCTGATCGATTATCACCAAGTGGCCATCAGTTGGTATTAAAGGGCTAAATGAATGACCTGAACCTATTGGACGAATGGGCCCGCCTGAGTTCTTTAACAGCGCAGCCAACTCATCTTCACTACCAACATCATAGCGCCCAGAAGGCTGGCAAGTTTGACCTCCAGACCAGTTGCTCCAGCGGATTGATTGTGCCACTGCTTCAGCGTTCAGGGCATAAGTAGCAAAAAGACTGGCTTTGATACTCGATGCAAGAAATGCCCTGCGAGATAAATTCTTCACTGGTTAGTCCCTGCCATATAGCCGATCATTGCGCGGAAGTCGTTCTCCTCACAAGCCATACAGTAGCCAAGAGGGGGCATAGAGTTATAGCCCTCGATAACACGTTTAAGTAGGGACTCTTCGCCTTGAGCAAGGCGTGTTTGCCAATCTGCGGTCGCTCCAACTATCGGTGCCCCGGCCACGCCCGTAACATGGCATAGAGCGCAGCTACGTGCCCATTTCCCCATGATGAGTTCATCAATGGGATTGTTGGAAAATGCGAGTAAAGATAAATTTGCGCCAAGACCTGCCCGGTTGTCCCCCAAATTGCTGCACGCACTGAACAGTATTACAGTCAACACAAGGTTTATAGCTTTTGCACGAGTATTCATATTCAGGCTTTATTGTACTTCTTTGGAATCAATTGGGGGCAGGTCTCCAAACGCACAGATAGTAAAGTGCAATTGCAGGCCTGCCCCCTAATAGATTTACCTTGCAGTATATTTGGTAAACGCACCCCCGGCGAGTGGCAGCGAAGCGGGGCCCTCGGCGGCGAAGACATTGCCGTCGGCGTCCACAGCAACCCCTTCACCCGCAGTTCCTTGGTAACCGCGACTCTCGGTTTGGTAACCGGGAATGAAACCCGTAATTCGATCTTCATCAACTGGACCGATGCGAACCCCACCGTACCAATTAGTATGCCTAATAGGGCTGGATTCAGAGTCAATAGCATAGACCATGTCATCATCCGTGATAAAAATACCGCTAACTCGGCCATAGGTGTAGCGCGAATCCAGATAATTGCCTTCCTGATCAAAAATCTCGAACCGATGATTGCCACGATCAACTACCCAAAGACGGCCAAGGGAGTCAAATTCCATGGCATGAGGCGTGCGGAACTCGCCGTGATTCATGCCGATCTGCCCCCACTCCTTGATAAAGGTGCCATTGGCAGAGAACTTCATGATTCGCGAGGTCTGCCCATTCGACTTGCCCGCTTCTATTGCATCATTGGTAATCATACCCTGCGCGTTGTGACCGTCAGCCACAAAGATACTTCCATCTGGGGCCACGATAACATCGTTGGGCTGGTTGAAATGCCGGCTGTCGTTGCCAGGCTGCCCCGCCGTACCCAGGCTCATCAATAACGCACCATCGGGACTGAACTTATGCACCTGGTGGCCCTTGGTACCACTCGGATTAGCCGCAAAGTCTGTAACCCAGACGTTACCGTCATAATCCACATGAATCCCATGGGGAGTCATCATCACGCCACCACCAATATTGGCCAGCATTTCACCCGTATTACGGTCAAACTTGAATATGGGATCTACGCCATTTGTGTCACAGTTTACCGGCTCACCCCCGCCGAAGGGGCCCGCACCGCAACGCTCGTAGGCCCACACATGACCGTCGGTAGGGTCAATATCGATACCTGCAGTAGAACCCCACTGCCGTCCCGCTGGCAGATCACCCCATTGGTTGGTCGCCACGGGATTCGGATTGGGAAGTCCTTCGCCGGTAATGATATTACCAACCGAATCACACCCCGCCAGCAATACCGATGCACAGAGGGCTGCGAACTTGATTTTATTGATTGACATAACTATCGCTCCTTTTATTTTAATAATTAAGACTCTAGTAACTTTGCTAACCGTAAAAGTTAGTCTGCCACAAGTCTCCGCGGTGTTACAGGCTGTCACCGCTTTGGGCGTAAAAAATCCTCTTGGGTTCAGACCTGCATTTGCGCTTCTTAGAAATATAGACCATATCTGCATCTCGGCCAGCAGTCATTACATTTCCCTGTCTGGCAAAAATACTGGGAAGTCCAATGTTCACATCAATGCAGCACCTATAACACTCGAAGTGATAGAGCCGTAACAAAGTCGGAAAAATTTGGGTCGGTGTAGCTTCGTTTTACAAAACTAAGGACGCCTGTAACTTATTGAGTTTAGTGGTACCAGGAGCCATAGCCGAAATCAAAATCGAAATCGAAATCGAAAAAAAGTTATTATTCATTAAATACAAATTGTTATACACACAAACCACAAAGTTATTGTCAAATGCGTGGCTAAAGGTAGTACTACAAGTCCGAATTCTTACTACCCTTCCTACTATCACTGTATCCCAACCTAATTCGACAGCTTTAAAACGGGCTCTACAGCCCCACACAGGAAATCTCGGAGTTAATTGCCCAGCTGACGCTCTATTCCGGCTTTCCGTTCCGTATTAATAGCTACCTGAAGTCTTTCAAGAACGCAGCATGCCACTGACTAGCTAGGACTGTCCAGGGTAGATCAAACGGGTATAGAAAAGATAATTCTAAAATGAAACGGAGCAGGATATCACGCCCCTTGTAAGTGAGAAAATCGATATCTGATGAAACATATCTTTGAAAAACGCAGAGGCAGTGTGAATGTTGCTTGAAGAGGCTTTCCTCTGATTTAGAAAGTTAATTTGTCAGAGCTGCCTCCGGAGGGCCTAGATAAACTGACTAAAACACTATATAAGTAATCCGATAAAGATAAATCAGAAGAAATGAGTTTTTTGATCGGTATAGCTGAACGAATTCAGGCAATTCGGCCTAGACAACAGGTTATTAGATTAAGGGATATGGAAGAGTAGGACCTTTTATTCTTACTTTTGAGTACGAGGTTGGTTTTTCGGGTTGTCATACTATGAAATATTTTAACTTTTTAAATTTGAAAGCTTTAATATCAATCCTTATTGTAATTCCAGTTCCTTTGGTTGTTTCAGCAGATCCATTAGAGCCCTACGGCTAGTCTATAGCAGCTCATTAATTGTTACAGTTTCGCAACCATATATTTAATAGTCTGTGTGAAAAATAAATTCAAAATATGGAATTCCAGCTTCTGATCGCCCCATAAAGAGTGTCCACAGGAGAATGCTATGGCTATAAAATGGGACTACTACGTCAGTACTATTATTGCTGATCAAAATGAAAGAAGTAAAACTGCAGAAAAATTAGAAACCATGATGAGAAAGCAAGGCCTTATAGGATGGGAACTCGTAAATGTGGTTCCATTTGGAGCTAATTCCCTTTATGCAATATATAAAAAACCAATGAGTTAAAGAAAGTTTAACTAAGGCTTTTCAAGTATGGCGGTAATGATGGTTTTTCGAATTTTTCTTCTAGGAGCTAAAATATAGTTAGACAAGAAAGGTACGGAACCATCATCACATCTGTCACGCCGAGCAGTACCAAATTAGCATAGCTAGTCATTGGCACTGCGGTTGGTCTTTGCTCGCCGGCCACGCGTAAGCTAGGGTGCGACAGATGCCTACGTAACTGGCATCGTCTACTGTGGCCTTTTCGTCATTGGCCTCCTAAGCATCTTGAGCGACAACTGCCTTCGATGCTGATGATGAAGGCTCTCAAGTTCCAAGAACAAATTCTTGCTTATCACCGGAACTGTTAGTGAAGAAGTAACGTCCTCCCTCGTTGGTAAGCTCAGGCACTACCGTTGCACCTTCAGCTCCTTTCGTAACATCGAACAATGGTTTTAAGACTAGGTCTACACCGCCTACATTTAGGCTGACTGATCCATTAGTTTTGATTACTAAATCCGTGGCCCCGGGAATATCCGCAACAGAGGCCTTGAATTCATCCGGATCTTGTAATGCAGGTTTTAGAACTTGTGCGCTGCCATCTGCATATACTATTTTATATTCCTCATCTGCTCCTGAGCCTGTGCGATATGTCCCAGCGTCCAGAGTAGACTGCTCCAATATGGGGTTTGCAATCCCAGTTATTTGAGTTACGACGCCATCTGCACCCGGAGGACTGATTATACTAGTTTCCCCACCTGACCCAATATTTATATCACTGCCTGGTAGTAAAGATTCAACCTCATCAGGGTTTGCAATTGAGGGAAGCAAGGGGATTTGGTAGCCCTGATCAGTAATCATGACATACCCGCCTGTCGCTGCATCCACTGTGATCCCAGGAACAGAATCTGTTGGAGCCTGCACCATTTTGCTCGCATCGGGAATAAATGACGCACTCGGGGGCGCACCTTCCGCCGTAACGACACTTAGAATTCCATCATCTCTCTGTTTGAAGTTGAAATCTCCATACCCGCCAGTGGCTAACGCTTTGTCCATTCCAGATAAAACACTGTTATCGCCACTTCCACCACCAAGTGATAAGTTAGAGGAAAAATTGGGGAGAGCGACTATTTTTGTCTTAGGTGCTGCGGCACCTGATGCCGGTGCAGTCCGCTTCACTGGCGCAAAAGCCAATCCCGCGCCAGCAGGTGCAGTAAGATCTCCCTTTGCATCCATAGCCCAGCCATCAGGAATTAAAGCATCGAAATCAGCCGGCGTCACACTAAATGCACTCATATTGGTAACTAGTTTCGAAAAATCGTTACCAGCCAAGCCTTTAACTTCAGTCGCATCTAAATTTCCTAAGTCTGTTGCTGTCATGGTTCCGAGGACTGCGCTTCCTAAGCCACCAAGATTATTTCGGTCTAATCCTTTTAAGGCATCAGCACCTAGCGAACTGAATTGATCTGCCGTCATTCCGCCAATCGCGCCTTTAGATATTTTCGATACCTGGTCTGCCTTAAAACCAGCCATCGCGGTCGGCGCCATTGCACCTAACTGGTCTGCCTTAAAACCAGCCATCGCAGTAGGAGCCATTGCACCTAACTGGTCTGCATTTAAACCCGCCATCGCTGTGGGAGCCAAGCTAGCTACCTGATTTGCCTTAAAGCCACCCATGGCAGCGGAACCCATTGCTCCTAATTGGTCTGCCTTAAAACCAGCCATCGCTGTCGTGCTCATACCACCAATCTGGTCTGCCTTAAAACCAGCCATCGCGTCAGTAGCCATTGCACCCATCTGCGCAGCCGAAAAGCCAGCCATCGCGGTAGGAGCCATTGCACCTAACTGGTCTGCATTCAAACCCGCCATCGCTGTGGGAGCCAAGCTAGCTACCTGATCTGCCTTAAAGCCACCCATGGCAGCGGAACCCATTGCACCCAATTGATCTGCCTTAAAACCAGCCATCGCTGTGGCATTCATACCAGCTACCTGGTCTGCCTTAAAACCAGCCATCGCTGTCGTGCTCATACCACCAATCTGGTCCGCCTTAAAACCAGCCATCGCGTCAGGAGCCATTGCACCCAT
>CAVOCG010000084.1:0-11272 GCA_963694095.1 Gammaproteobacteria bacterium | reverse complement strand
TTTCGAAATAGTACTTGTCGATTATTTGCCAAGGCACACACAAGCATAAATTCTGGTATGCAGCTTTGGGCGGCTACTATCGCAGTTTCTTCATCAATAAGTTCTGCCTGAATGATCCCAGTGACACCGGCATACTCAACTTGCACCGTCACCAGATTGCCGACTAGCTTTCCATTAGAGCTTGTCCATTCGAATCCCAGTGATTCGATTTGTTTTACTTCCACTTCGTTGTCGAGAACGACTACATTGATACTGAAAAGAGTGCCTTCCGCAATCCAGTTGCCATTCCAGCTCGATTCAAAATTTTCCTGGGCAAGACCTGGTGAGTTGAAAAGCAATAAACTCAAAAGTAAAATCAATTTCGAATATTGATAACTCAAAATGTAACCCCCACACCAAAAAGCTGGCCATGATAGGCGACTATAAGCAAACACACTACACCGCCGGCTGCAGTGGCAATTACGTCCCAAATCAGCAAACTGGAAATGGAATTATTTTCTGTTACAACACCAACTTTGCCTAGGGCGAAGGTTTTAATTAGTGACCAGCAGGTAAAGCTGCCAAATAATAGTATCGAAGCCAAGTCGCCATTTGACCACAAATGAGCCAGACCCCAAATTGCAACCCCCAGCAACATGGGGTGATGTAAAGTTCTCTTCGTCACTGACATTGGTAAGTTGCTGGCAACGATGAAAATAATCGCTGGCAGCATCAGCAACAAACTGAGGTAACGCAGTTCATAGAAAGGCTGCCAGACCATAATGAAAGGGGCTATAGATTTACCCCAGATTATCAATCCGAGACCCGCAAGTATTACCAGCCTATAAATTGCCTTGTATGCATTTACTGAAGGCGCCGCATCGATAATGGCCTGGCGAATAGCCATTTCGCGGAATAAATGGGGGGTGAAAAATAGTGCCAGTCCGATGATTAATAGAAGCACAGATGTGTGACCAGCTTGCCAAGAGGAGTCACAGTGTAGCATGGGATTCGCCCAGCATGGGGGTGCTTGCCGGCAGAAGAGTGGGCGGTAGAAGTCACTTGACATTTAATTAATGAAACGTTTAAATAATTAAATACAGTTAGAGATCTGCCCAAATTTTAGCCAATTGATGGTGTAGAGATGACAGAGGCGACAAAGAAACGCGCGTTAGGTAGACCCTCCGGAGCCAGTAACGATCAAGTAAAGGACAACTTGCTGGATGCGGCGCGGCAATTATTTCTTAGCTTTGACTACCAAGGAGTCTCAGTAAGGCAGATAGCTGAATTGGCCGGGGTTAACCCGGCAATGGTCAAATATTATTTTGGCGATAAAAAGGGCCTGTACCTTGCTTTGGTTGAACAACTGTTTGTGCCGATGGAGGCAAAGTTGAGTGAGATGCGGGGGCAAGCCCAACCAAAGATTGCAGATTTCATTAAAAATTACACCGAACTGCTCGCCGAAAACCCCTGGTGGCCAAATTTTGTGGCGCGTGAGGTGCTCTTTCGTGAGGGGAATATGCGTGAAGCCGTTTTGCAAAAATTTAAAGCTACCATGGCCCCCAGCCTGATGCACGCCGTGCAGCAGGAAATTTCAAACGGCGATTTTCGGAAAGACTTACAACCAGAATTTACCTTGATAACACTGTTGAGCTTGTCCGTATTTCCTTTTTTGGCTAAACCAATAATAGAGAGCGTTTTAGATATCAAAATCGACAAAGCAACCGCTACCCGACTGGCTGAGCACAATACTGGATTATTTTTACATGGAGCAAAAGCGGGTGAGGAAGGAAGGGAGCAATCATGAGTAAACAAACGATTATTTGTGGAGCACTGCTTTTCGTGGTTACCGCCTGTGAGGAGGAAGTACTTACTGCAGTAGGACAACTGGAGTCAGACCGCATTGAATTGGTGGCCGAGTTTTCTGAGCCCATTGTTGCTATTGCTGGTTTGGAAGGCGATCAGCTGAGTCCTGGCGACTTAATTATAAGCCAGGATAGTAGTCGCGTTGCAATTCGTATTACAGAAGCCCAAGCAAACATCGCTCGAATTGAAGCGCTTCTGGCCGAGCAAGTTAGCGGTCCGAGACAACAACAAATAGACGCTGCAATAGCCAGTCTCAATGAAGCCAACATTGAAGAACAATTTGCTGACAGAGAGGTCGAGCGTATGGCCGGATTACGCGAGAGGAACCTGACTTCCATCGAGAGTATTGATCAGGCCGAAAAGGCGAAACAGTCGGCAGGCGCCCGAATTGAATTTGCCGAGGCTCGTCTGTCTGAGTTGCAGGCGGGTACCCGGGTTGAGCAAATTGAACAGACACAACACAGTATGCAACAAGCACAGGCGCAGCTGGCAAGTCTGGAGCTAGACCGGCAGCGCTTGTCGATCACGGCGCCAGTAAGTGCCATTATCGATTCTCTGCCATTTGAAGTCGGTGAACGCCCGAAAAAAGGCGATGTTGTCGCTGTGTTATTGAGCGGGGCGCAACCCTATGCCCGGATTTATATTCCCGAACAGTTAAGAGTCGGTATGGTGCCTGGTACAACAATACAAATCAGCGTTGATGGCTTGCCACAAATTCTAACTGGAAGGATAAGACGTATTGCATCCGAAGCCAGTTTTACGCCCTACTTTGCACTGACTGAACGGGATCGAGATCGTCTGAGCTACCTGGCGGAAGTCGCCTTGCCGGAGCTTCCGAATCGATTGCCAGATGGTGTCCCGGTGCAAGCAGTGTTTGGTGATGGTATTACCAATGAGTAATAGCCAGACTGCAATTACAGCCGATAGACTGACGCGAAAATTTGGTAGTTTAGTGGCGGTTGACGAAGTGGATCTGCGTATTCCAACGGGAAGCATTTATGGTTTTCTTGGGCCCAATGGTTCTGGCAAATCAACCACAATTCGAATGTTATGCGGCTTGTTAACTCCCACATCCGGTGAAGCTTCGGTTTTGGGCCTGAATGTGAGGCGGGAATCTGAAGCCCTAAAACAAAAAATAGGCTACATGACCCAGCGTTTTTCCTTGTATGAAGACTTAACAGTTAAAGAGAACCTTCAATTTGTAAGTGAGATTTATACCGTTGCGCGAAGTAAACGTAAACCGCGGGTAAATGAGCTAGTGGGGAAATTCAATCTGACGGCGCAGTTGAAGCAACGGGCAGGCACTTTAAGCGGCGGGCAGAAACAACGTCTGGCGCTGGCTGCTGCTACGCTGCACGAACCGAGTATTCTTTTACTTGATGAGCCAACCAGCGCAGTGGATCCTCAGAACAGGAGGGATTTCTGGGAAATTTTGTTCGAGCTTGCCGATAACGGAACGACAATTCTGGTTTCAACCCACTATATGGATGAAGCTGAGCGCTGCCACAGTTTAGCAATACTGGATAAAGGAGTGAAAGTTGCCGACGGAACACCCAAAGAACTGGGCGAAGGAATAGATTCAAACGTAATAGAAGTTGTTGCCTCCGACCCCAACAAAGCCAGGTTGTGTCTGGCTAATCAAGAAATAATAACCAGCATCACCCAATTAGGCATTAGGCTCAGAGTGCTCATTCCTAAAACCGTCACAGGCGCACTAGAGCTTGTGCAACAGAGTTTAGCACAACTGGATACGCAGGCCCGCGTAGAAGAAGTAACGCCTGGCCTTGAGGACGTGTTTGTAGCTGTAACTGATAGTAGACGACAAGCTCTGGGGAGCAGCTGAGCATGAAGTCTTTAACCCGAATATTTGCGGTATTGCGCAAGGAATTTCTGCAATTGAGTCGGGATCGACTCACCTTCGGCATGATCGTTGGTATACCGCTGATTCAGTTAATGATGTTTGGTTATGCCATTAATACGGATGTGCGTGGATTGTCAGCGGCTTATTCAGATCAGGCTGATACGCACCTATCACGTCAATTTGTGGCAGACATCGCAGCGTCCCAGGTCATAAATTTCAAACAGCGTGTCAATTCCCCTGAAGAACTGATGCAATTGATGGACTCGGGAAAGATATCGATCGGACTGGTTTTGCCAGAAGATTTTGATCGCCGCGTCATCGAAAGAGATCGTAAAGCAGTGCAGTTACTGGTAGATGGGACTGATCCAATAATCCTAGGTGTGGGCCGACAATTAACTGCGATTCCCATTCGCTTCGATACCCAAGCTAATGTTGCAGCACCAAATAATCTTATGGAGGTGCGAAACTTTTATAATCCAGAGCGACGTTCTGCTGTGAATATAGTGCCAGGTCTGGTTGGTGTGATTCTCACCATGACTATGGTGCTATTTACCGCAGTAGCCATAGTGCGAGAAAAAGAACGCGGAAATATGGAGCTTCTAATCAATACGCCGGTAAAGACGCTGGAATTGATGCTTGGAAAAATTGTGCCCTATATTGTTATTGGCTTGATACAGCTGGTTATAATTTTCGCCCTGGGATGGTATTTTTTCCAAGTGCCAATTAGAGGAAGTCAGTTTCATGTGTTCATGGCCGCACTGGTTTTTATCGCAACAAACCTTGCTCTGGGGCTGCTCATATCGACCTCTGCTAAGACACAGTTTCAGGCCATGCAGATGACATTCTTCTTTTTTCTGCCCTCGATTTTATTGTCTGGATTTATGTTTCCCTTTGATGGCATGCCGGCGCTGGCTCAAAACATCGCCGAAGTCCTACCCTTAACTCATTTCAATCGGCTGATTAGGGGCATCGTTCTGCGTGGCGCGAATATTGTGAGTATGTGGGAAGAGCTGGCGGCTTTGGGAGTTTTCATGACGGCTGCATTGACACTTGCCATCGCGCGTTTCAGCAAGCGGCTGGATTGAATTTTCTGGTTCAATGCAACGCACCGACTTGCTAGTCTAAAGTAGTTATTCAGCTGCCTGGCAACATTAAAATGTAGTTCTTCTGCTGAAGCATAGTTCCTCTGTTAATTTTGTGCCAGTAGTGTAGAAAGTATGAGGTCTTGGTTCTTTAGTGGTAGCTCTCTTATCCGCTGGCCGGTGAGGATATAGATCGCGTTAGTAACCGCTGCCGCAATGGGTGGTGTGGCGGGTTCGCCCAGTCCACCGAGCGCTTCACCGGATTCAACGATATGCACATCAATTTCAGGCGACTGGGCCAAACGTACCATATCGTAATCGGGGAAATTGTTTTGCGCCACACGCCCCCGCTCGATAGTGATCTCGCCATAAAGCGCCGCAGTCAAACCGAAGATGATGCCCGATTCAACTTGGGCCTCAGCAGTGTCCGGATTGATAGCGCGACCGCAGTCGATAGCACAGGTGACCTTATGCACGACTGGGTTGCCGTTATTATCAAGAGACACTTCCGCAATTTCCGCTACGATGCTGCCGAAGCTTTCCTGTACGGCAATTCCAAGTGCGTGCCCTTCTGGAAGATTCCTTCCATAACCTGCGCTCTCGGAGGCGACTTCAAGTACCTTACGATGCCGAGGGTGTTCAGCCAACATTTCCATTCGAAATTGATACGGGTTCTTGCCCGCGCGATGGGCCAATTCATCGATGAAGGATTCGGTAAAAAACGTCTGTTGTGAATGATCGACACTGCGCCACGCTGCCACGGGCACATGGGTATTACTATCTACGACTCGAATAGACTGATTGGGAATGGCATAGGGGATGTGAGACGCACCGGGAGTTTGCACCGGCCCGGTATAGTGGTTTTCCCATGCTGTCACATTGCCCTTCGCATCGAAGCTAGCCTTGAAATTACTGGCCACAGCAGGTCGATAATAATCTTGTTGCATATCGTCCTCCCGACTAAGCACTGTCTTTACTGGCACATCGAACTCTTTAGCGATCAAAGTGGCGTGATCGATAACATTCCAGGTAAATGGCAACCGGCGTCCGAAACCGCCACCAAGATAGCTATGGTGAAATGTCACATCGTCCTCTGGCAATCGAGCTACGGAGGCTACCCGAGCTTTTATGCCGAGTGCATCCTGCGTGCTTGTCCAAAGATCTGCCTTGCCATCGTGAAAATGTACTGTGCAATTCATCGGTTCCATGGTGGCATGTGCCAGGAAAGGCACGCGGTAGCTTGCCTCAATCACATCGGCAGAATTTGCAATCGCGCTGTCTGCATCACCCATTTCTAGATCTTTACTGCCTTTGCTTTCAGCCAGGTCGCGGTCAAATTGGGCATAGATATCTGCCTGCGAAACCTGGTCATTCTCGGACGACTCAAACTCAGCTTCTACCAGCTTCAATGCTGTCTTGGCTCGCCAATAGTTGTTGGCCACAACCGCAACTGAGTCTTCCAGTTCGATGACCCGCACCACACCTCGTTTAGCCAGTGCCGCGGCGGCGTCGACTGAAACCAGCTTGGTACCAAATACTGGTGCGAAACGAATTGCTGCAAATAACATATTCTCGCTATAGGCATCCAGACCATACTTCGCAGACCCATCGACTTTGGCTGGAATGTCATTTCTAGATATTGATTTACCCATTATGTTGAATTGGGATGGAACTTTTAGCATCGTGTTTTCTGGTGGTTCAAGTAGGGCCGCTTCTGCAGCCAGCTCGCCGTAGGAGAACGATTGTCCGCTGGCATTGTGGTGTACATGACTCAGTTGCGTAGTGCATTGATCCGCCGCTACTCCCCATCGTGCAGCTGCACATTGAATGAGCATTTGTCTGGCGGCTGCGCCAGCCGTTCGCATGCCAGATTCACCGGTATAACGCACTGAACCACTGCCGCCGGTCACTTGAAAATTCCCAATTTCAGCCACCTTGAAAGCGGAGGCTGCCACTAGTCCATCCAGAAAACCGGGCACACCGAATTCACCGGCAAAGCCCTTGATGATTTCGCCGTTGGCAAAAAGGTCTATTGCCGGTGCCTGCTCGATGTTAACCAGTTCCCAATTGGCATCCATTTCATCTGCGGCCATCATGGATAATGAGGTGTGTACACCCTGTCCCATTTCAGAATGGGGTACGTAGACCGTCACTTCATTGTTGGGGTCTATTTTTAACCAAGAGGTCACAAAGTGCTGGCCATTTTCGGCCATTTCCTCATTCGCTCTTCTATGCCGGCTGGGGCGCGTAGCTGAATAGCCAATCAAGACTCCACCACCCACTAATGCGGTAGTAGCCAGAAACCGACGTCGATTAATTTTCATTGTCATTCTCCTCTACGCGGTGAGTGATTTGATTGCTTTGCGAATTCTCGGATAAGAGCCGCAGCGACAGATGTTAGTAATGGATTGGTTGATTTCAGTATCGGAAGGTTTGGGGTTAGTGGCCAGCAGCGAAGAAACTGCCATGATCATGCCAGATTGACAATAACCGCACTGTGGCACCTGGTGATCAATCCAGGCCTGTTGTACAGCCATCAAATCAGGTGCCGATGGGCTCGAGCCAGCAGTGGCGCTGGCCAAACCTTCGATGGTGGTAATTTCTGTGCCTTCCACCGCACTGACTGGGGTAACGCAGCTACGGGTTGCAACTCCATTCACATGTACAGTACAGGCACCGCAGGCAGCAATACCACACCCAAATTTGGTTCCAGTCAATCCCAGCTCATCCCGGATTGCCCACAGCAGCGGCATTTCAGGTTCGATATTGAGCTGCTGCTGGGCGCCATTCACTTTGAATTTTGCCATTATACATCCCCCTTAAGAGAAGTTTGGTGACTCTATCTAACTTATTTGCGCATAGTATCAATTTCTTATTTAATAGTATCTTTGTTGTACGCTTAATATTAAACAATCCCCGAATATTTTGAGTTGGCCCGGTGCGAGTAACTTATGTTTTTTAATCAGTTTTTCATACGAATTATTTTTTGTTATAGCATCTTGCTGGGGTTGGCGCTTGGCCAGCCGCCTGAGGATACTCGTTTTTTGCTGTTCGAATCTGGGCCGGAGAAATGGCAGGGTGAACTTAAGACCGCGATTACTACCTACCAAAATGAATCGGATGTTTTACTCGATCTGGTTGCTGCGGTTCATATAGCCGACAGCGCTTATTTCGCGCAGCTCAACCAATATTTTAAAGACCGTGATGCGGTGCTTTATGAGTTAGTTGCTGACGAAGGTGTTCGGCCCTCACCAAACCGGATACTGCGTAGCGGGTCATCCGTGGGGTTTGTGCAACAGGCTCTGGCCAATTTCCTCGGTGTTTCATTCCAGCTGGAGTATATTGACTACTCACCGCGAAATTTTATCCATGCAGATTTAGATCCGGCCAGCCTAGCTGAAATTATGGAGGCTAAAGGCGAGAACTTTCTATCTATGTTCATTTCTCTGGCTTTATCGGAAATGGGCAATCAACAGATTGACTCAAGCGCCAGTGGTTCCTCTTCATCATTAAATTTACTCTCATTAATGGAAGCCTTCTCTGCTACTGATCAACGCAGTGCGTTTAAAACACTATTAGCAGCAGAATTAGCTAGAAGTGGCGGTTCGCTGGTTGATCCAAATTTGGGCAATCAATTAACGCTTCTGGGTGATCGTAATAGGGTTGCATTAAGGGTGCTGCGGGAAATCTTGCAGGATTCGACCCGGCAACGACTATCCATTTTCTACGGCGCTGCTCATATGCAAGGAATCGAGAAGGAAATCGTGGAACAGCTGGGGTTCACGCAAGTTAGTCAAAGGTGGATCACAGCCTGGGCTATTCCCTAAGAGTACCCATTACCCCCTACTCTAGTGGAGTGAATGCACTGATCTTAAATTATTAGACTAACTGATGCCGCTTGACGTTAATTTGAGTTGACTGGCGCTGGTTTTACCGGACAATAGACAGTACGTTTCAGATGAGGCGATCTGGGAAATTTTTCCGATTTAGGGGGTAAAGCTGATCGTATCGAGTTCAGGTGGTTAGGGTAGTCATTCGATGGGAATCAGTTTTAGTAAGTATTTGCAACCAAGGTGAGAAGATATGAAGAAAGTTATTAACGGTTTGATGGCACTGTGTTTGATTATACTAGTTGGCTGCGCAGGTGGAGTAAGTCCGGCAGTTGGTACCTGGGATCTTGCTTTGGCCACACCACTTGGGTCATTGCCAGCCGTTTTGGTAATGAGCGAAAATGGTGCCGGAAGCTTGTCTTCTGCGGAGCTGGGCTCAGCGCAAATTTCTGATATTGTCTTTGATGGCAATCTAGTCAGTTTTCCGCTTGATCTGGAGATACAAGAAGATGTTACTTTGTCGCTGCAATTCTCTGCAACAATAGCGGGCGATATGTTGGAAGGTGAAGCAACTAGTGATTTTGGGCCATTTGCTGTCACTGGAAGCCGTCAATAACCTGGCCCAAATTTAGAGTTTAACTCGACCGACCAGGTTTAAGTCTTTTAGATAATACTCATCCGTAAGCTTTGGTTTACCATTTCAAGACTCTGCTGTGCGTTCGGGCTTTGAGGATGCACTTGTAGCAGCGTTTCGAAGGCGTCTTTGGCTTTCTGCAACTCATTCCGTTGGATATAAACCAAACCAAGACCAGATAATGCACCGAAATGCCGGGGTTCGAGCGCCAAAGTGTGTTTGATATCATCAATTGAAGCATCGAGATCGCCCGCTAGGTAATAGAGGGTTGCACGTTTGTTCCAGGCTTCGGCATAGTCAGGGTAGGTCTTGATGATTTCACTATAGACCGCTAAAGCATCGCTATAATATTGCATGTTCATCCGCTGTGTTCCTACTAGCATCAATGCCTCGACATCGGCGTCTAAATGCTCCATCCAGATCTCCCAAATTTTGTTCTCAGTTGCCTGAATAATATTTACATCACCGGTTTGCCCAAGCACGCTGAATAACTCATCCAGGCGAGCGTCTGTTTGGTCAGCGAAGCTAATTGTTGGCGCGATGCATGTTAAACAAGCGATTAAAAAGTATTTTCTGTACATGATCGTAGTTTTCTCGAAAGCTTTTTGACAGTATAAATGCATGCCGACTGGTAGGCCAGAGATCATATGCCAATATACAGGGCTGTTCTAAATTACATCAAAAAATCTGTGACGATGCCCACGCCCAGTCTGAATGGTATTCAGCAGGAATGTATAAAGCTGGTCGAAATTTTTAAGCTGGCCGTCAATTCGACTAAAAAGATCCGATGGGCCGAAGGTGTCAAGGTTGTCGTAGCCCATCGCCCCGCTGAATTCTAGAAATGCATCAACAGTGACGTGGTGAAAGTTATGAGCTCGAGCGGATTTTTCTTCAACATCTATAGCTCTAGCTCTCGAAGGGTTTTGAGTTGCTATCCCGGTTTGACAGTTGTTGGTGTTACAATTTTTGGCCTGCACACAGCCCAGCACCAACATCATCGCCCTGGTCACATTCACCGGGTCCGCACCTA
Source organism: Gammaproteobacteria bacterium (assembly GCA_963694095.1). GTDB lineage: Bacteria > Pseudomonadota > Gammaproteobacteria > Pseudomonadales > Pseudohongiellaceae > UBA9145. Next base: position 990 of record CAVOCG010000084.1, on the reverse strand, counting down.
ATAAGATTTTTTCCAGCATATATTTTAGATTTGCCAATACGGGATAGTTGCGACGCAAATTGCTCTTGCAGCATAATTTCTCGTGCGCTCCCAATAAAGAGTAACCTAGGAGTATAAGGAAGACAGAGAATTGCACCGGCTCATTGGCGAAGGACTGCAGCGAAACAACACATGAGGTACCAGCCTACAACCAAACTAGGCTCAGGGGCATGAACAGTAATACAATTGACCAGAGTAATTTAACAGCGGGTGTCATAGGCGCACCATATGAAGACTTTGATATTACTTATGTTTAATAATGCTAAAAATCCAAAACGAATGTTATGGCAGTCTCTGTGTCTGTCTTTTGACGCCCAACGGGCACTTCGGTTTGATGCTTCACGTTTACAGAAAATTTTAGCGACAGGTTGTCGAGTATTTTGGTTTCAATGCTACTCTCAGACCGGAATATGCTGGTTTTATCACCCGTTTCAGTACTTAAGTGTTGAACAAAATTAGCGTTTTGAGATATATTCCATTCATAATCGCTGGCTAAACGTAGCATGGGTTCGTCGAAACTATCTTCTTCTGAGCGCGATTGTCGCATACCCAATCCAAGGTTCAGCGTTATGGCCATGTTCGGCATATTAGTCAACAAGTTGCGACCATAGTTCAGCGAGATGTCAGATTGGCTGTCGTAGCCGCTGAAGCGGTCGTCATCATGAGCTATTCTGGTTAGTATGAAGCTGCTTTCAGTAAGCGAATAATTGGAATTAGCCACGTAGTAAACTCTTTGTGCTGCTAATTCACCGTCTTTTGAGGAACGAAAACCATCAACCGAGAAGCCATGTTCCCATGAGTTTCGCAGCCATGAGATATTCCCTTGAAACTGGATGTTTTCATCTTCTGTATTACCAGAGGTGAAGATGGCCCCTAATTCGATTTGTGTGTTAAGGCCATTTCCTTCTTGTGCAGTTACTTGCACAGTGATTGAGCAAAGAAAAACGCGTG
>CAVOCG010000083.1:0-11319 GCA_963694095.1 Gammaproteobacteria bacterium | reverse complement strand
ACTGCCGATAATCCCAACAATCCGGATCCTCGGCAATTTGTTATCTTCGGGCAACGGGGTGTGGATGAGATGTCCCATTTGTGGTTAGGCATAACCTATCTGTCAGACAATCAGTTTGAACGCTTAAGCGCTGAGCGACGAGGCAGCTTAACCGCACAAAACACACGGTAGTCAGTAATGGGAAGTAATTGTAAAAGTGCAGTGCTGGTACTGCTCACTATTTGGGTGAGTGGTGCTAGCTTGGTGTCGGCTCAAACTTCATCGAGTCTTGATCCATTTAATGAAGCGCCGCTTCGACCTCGTGGGCAGAATGTTATTCCGCTGTTTGATGGTTGGTTTCCTAATGCCGATGGCACTTTTACACTTTGTTTCGGCTATTTCAATATGAACACCGAACAGTCACTGGATGTTCCACTTGGCGAGGGAAACAAGTTAGAACCCGCAATTTATGATGGTGTGCAACCTACTCATTTCGACCCGGTACCCAACCCATCTCTCACCCGCGAGTTCCGCCACCACTGGTGTGTTTTCTCCGTAATCGTTCCGGAAGATTTCGGTGATTCGGAAGTTCTCTGGACGCTTGAAACCCAGGGCAACGCATTGGAAGTTCCAGGCTGGCTTATTCCTACCTATATTCTCGATGAAGAAACAACCTCCGGCCGTGACGCTGTAGCTCCGTATTTGAGCCTGAACGATGACCCGCCGAATTTTAGAGGACGCCAGGGATTGTGGGAAGGCCCCCGTATTGCAAAAGTGGGAGAACAGGTACCTTTGATTGCTCGCGTTGCCCACCCCGAAGCCGGCACCTGGTTGGGCTGGACTTTGCATCAGGGTCCGGGGCAGGTAGAATTCAGCCCGGAGGAGTTTCGGCTGGATGCTGCCAATGGAGTAGCGACTACCAGCGCAACCTTTAATCAGGCAGGCTCTTACGTGGTTCGTGTGCAGGCAATCAATGACACTGAGCGCCGGACAGAGCCAACTTACGGATTTGAGTTTTACTGTTGCTGGACTAACGGCTATGTCAGGATTGATGTAGTCGAGTAGCTACATCATATCTCGAGATAGCAAGTATTATGTTTAGACGTCTAAAAAATTGCCACAATGTTGCCGACCTTCGCTTGTTGGCCAAACAACGCTTACCCGGACCGATTTTTAATTATATCGATGGCGCCGCCGACGATGAAGTGACCTATCGACGCAATACTGCGGCCTTTGAAGATTGCGACCTGGTACCGAATGTCCTCGCCGGGGTTGAAGAGGTTGATATGTCTGTGACCGTGATGGGTCAGAAACTCGACATGCCAATTTTCTGCTCGCCCACCGCCTTGCAGCGATTATTTCATCATGATGGCGAGCGTGCCGTCGCCCGCGCCGCCGAGAAGTTCGGCACCATGTTCGGTGTTTCTGCGTTAGGCACTGTGTCTCTCGCTGAAATTGGCGAGATGATCGCCACACCAAAAATGTTTCAATTTTATTTTCACAAAGACCGTAGCCTCAACGATGCGATGGTCGATAGGGCGCAAGCGGCGGGCTTCGACACCCTTGCACTGACAGTTGATACCATCACCGGTGGTAACCGTGAACGGGATTTGTATAGCGGTTTCACTTCCCCTCCTCGATTGAGCTTGGGAAGCTTATTCAGTTTCGCCACGCATCCAGGCTGGGCACTTAACTATTTCTTGCGTGAATCCTTCGAGCTTTCCGAGCTTAAGGACCACGTTCAACAAGGTTCCAATGTCGCCGTTTCCATTGGCGATTATTTTTCGACGATGTTGGACCAATCTATGAACTGGTCAGACGCTGAAGCGCTGCGAGTTAAATGGGATGGGCCATTTTGTTTGAAAGGCATCATGAGTATCGCCGATGCACATAAGGCGGTGGACATTGGCGCCGATGCCATAATGGTATCCAATCATGGCGGCCGTCAACTCGATGGTGGGCGATCACCCTTCGACCAGATTGCTGAAATCAGTGACGCGGTGGGCGATAAAATTGATGTCATCATGGACGGCGGCATACGCCGCGGCACCCATGTACTGAAGGCACTTGCTGCCGGGGCCAAAGCCTGCTCGGGCGGGCGCATGTATCTTTATGCTCTAGCCGCTGCTGGTCAACCAGGCGTAGAACGGGCATTACAAAATCTTAAGATTGAAATAGAACGGGATATGAAGTTGCTAGGCGTCACAAAGGTTTCCCAGTTGAATCGCGATATGCTGCGGTTTCGGTAAATAGGTATAGATCTTTCTAAATATTGATGAATGGAGGAAAACCCTGTGAAGCGAATGCGATATCTGAGCTTTTTAGTGTTATTTAGTATTGGACTCGCACCCCTTGTGCTGATTGTGTCTGGGAGTTCTGACGCGCAGGGTGGTCGTGAGACCATCGCCATCATCGGCACGGGGAATGTAGGTTCTACGCTGGGCAAGATCTGGGCGCAGGCCGGACATACGGTAATCTATGGTTCTCGTACACCCGATTCAGATCGGGTGCGCAAGCTGTTGACTGAGACCGGGAACGGTGCGACGGCCACTACCCAGGCTGCAGCCGCGCAGCAGGGAGGGATTGTTATGATTCCGATCCCAGCAACGGCAATTCCTGAAGTGATTGGTGCCCTTGGCGACCTCACTGGCAAAATCATTCTCGACCCCACCAACTATTGGTCGTTCGAGGATGGATACCCAATCTCACCACGCGACCCGCGAGACTCGCTCGCTGCAGAGGTCCAGGCTCTTGCCCCGGGTGCAAGTGTTGTGAAGGCGCTCAACACGCTTAACTATGCAGTTATGGAGGATCCTTCTTGGTCAGATGGACCAGTAACGGTTCCGATTGCCGGCGATGATGTAGCCGCAAAAGAACGGGTGGCCCGATTGGTGGAAGACGTGGGTTTGGAGCCTTTGGATGTAGGCCCGTTAAAAGCGGCCGAGTATCTGGAGGAGATGCTTCGACTTGCGTTGGGGTTTCGCGAGGTCAGTCCCGGCATGGCTTTTGATTATTACCTCCGAGTTCGGCCCAACTAATTGGGAGCCAATTCTGTTTCCTGTTATTTACTCGCGAAACCTTCCGCGCTAGAGTGGCGTCACTGTCAATATTAATAAAGAGATCAAGCTGATGATGTGTATAAATAAAAGCAATAATCGAAATTCACTGGCGTTACTCGCTTTCCTGCTTCTGCCCTCATTGGCTGCTGCACAAGACTTTGCCAATATTCAAATTACCACGACCCAGGTGCGGGATAATATTTACATGCTGCAGGGCAGTGGGGGCAATATTGGGGTGTCCATAGGTGATGATGGCACGCTCATCATCGATGATCAGTTTGCACCGCTGACGGACAAAATCGCCGCCGCAATCGCTGAACTCACGGATCGGCCGGTGACTTTTGTAGTCAATAGCCATTTTCATTACGACCACGCCGACGGCAATGAGAATTTTGGCCGGGCTGGTGCCTACATAGTCGCCCACGACAACGCCCGCAAGCGAATGGAATCAACCCAAGTGCTCTCGAATGGCCGAGTGCAGGAGCGATATGACGAAGTAGGTTTACCAACAATTACTTACTTCGATGACATGCGTTTCTACTTCAATGGCGAACCGGTTGATATTGTTAACACGGGCAACGGGCACACCGATGGTGATTCACAAATTTACTTTCGGGAAGCTAATGTTATTCACACCGGTGACATGTTCGTGCGTTATGGCCTGCCGTTTATTGATCAGAACGATGGCGGTGGCCTGAGTGGAATGATCGATGCGCTTTCTAAAATTGCCGGTCTGATTGATGAAAACACCATCATCATTCCTGGCCATGGACAGTTATCCACCCGTGATGATCTGTTGGAATATCGCGATATGTTAGTGGTGATTCGTGGCAACCTAGTAAGGGCCAAAGTACAGGGTCTGTCAACAGAGGCCATGCTGGGAACCGAACCAGCCGATGGGTATGCGGAAGCCAATGACAGCACCGGAGACTGGTTGACCAGAGCCTATGCGGAGTTCACCGAGCAATAATAGTAGTTAGGGGTTTTTAATAGGAACGGAGGGTATAAATTTTATTCCCTCCGTTCCTATTTTACCATTTAGGCTATTTAATCTTGTTGTCCTTCCAGGCCCAAGGCTTCTAATCTACGCCAACCCCCTAATATTCCCGCCATGGAATAGTTGCCTTCGTGGCAGGCATACTCATAAATAGGAAGTTCTGCTCGCTGCATTGGGAACATCGCCGTCCAGGGTGCTTCCCAGGTTGTAGGATCGGTAATAGTGAACTCATAACCTAAGGTGTCTGCGTCGATTAACCAGAATTTCTCCAACAGATGCATATTTGCGCTGGAGTTTCCAAAAGCTGTGTCACGGGCGAAGTTATTGGTTTCGACAATGAGCGTGTCCCCTTCCCAATGGCCGATAGAGTCACCTTCCCATTTACGAGGCGCTTCGAGATGTGCACTTGCATTCATTCTTATAGGGCGGACGTTGTGCACCATTTCGTTGTGAATGAGCACGTATTCCCCGGCTTGTACTAGTTGTACATTGTTGTTGTAGGCACTGGGGATCATCGGCGGTCCAGAATTAAAACCCATGATGCAGCGTTCAGACAAAGGTCTTACTTCTACACCTTCTGCCAACCGAGCCTGCTCGCGTCGAACTATATTTTTTGCTTGAGCTGAGTCGGTCAATGCGGGGATACGACCGTTTGGCGGATCGGTAATCAATGAAGTGCGACCATCATTCAGAAGTTCGCTGCCGCGGTCGTACCAAAACTCATTATAGTCGCCGGTAGTAGTGGTATCGGTGAAATTATCTCTATCCGTGCGCACCAGTTCGGCCTCCTCAAAAGCAGCGGCATCGACTTCGGTCAGCACGTCGATATCCGAGAGACTTTCGGGGCGTTGCATGGGAGTGATGGTACGAAAGTCCCAGGTGCCCTGAAGATCGGGATGTCCGTCGTCAAGGCGCGGAATTTCGCCTGTTGCGGACTGTGCCTGCAGTACGAATGGTGAAACGAAGGTAGCGAGTAAAACCAATAGCGATGCAGTTTTCGCGTGAGTATTTATTATAGTCATTCTAATTTCCTTATACCACCGAGCTTGAATTCTTATGTAGCGTTAGCTTAATTGTCCGAAACTACACCTGCTAGAGCAATTTATCAATTTTTAAACGATTATATAAATGCAAAAGGGCTTAGCGCTTAAGGTAAGAGTCTACCTGCGGGTTTTAATTGCCCATTACAGTTCTTTTCTTTTACTGTCTACGAAATATATCGGCGAAGCGATCCGACACCTCGCTGGCTTCTTTTCTGCGTGCTGCGCGTAGCATATTCGCCATGCCATAGTTTCCTTCGTGACAGGCATACTCATACAACTGTCCTGCCACTTTGGACATTGGTACTATTGCAGTTAACTTGTCAGCAAACGTCGAAGGATCATCGATAGTGAATTCGTAGTTGAGTGTTCGCGGGCCAACGCGATTAAATCGCTCAGTGAGCACTTTGTCTTTGGAAGTGCCGAAGCCGTCAAAGCTTTGAGTCAAGCCATTGAAATTTTGTGTAACCACTACCAGTGTGTCGTTGTCCCAATGACCGCGAGAGTCACCTGACCAAAGTCGTAGGCTTTCATCTAAAGCTGGTTGCCCATCTAGTTTAACGATGCGGGCATCATGGATCATTTCGGTCAGGATCACCATATGATCTTTGTTTTGAATGATCTGCACGTTGTTGTTATACAGGCTTGGTGTGAACGGTGGGCCCGCGTTAAAGCCCACGATACAGCGTTCAGACAGGCCTCTGTCTTCCGGACCATCCCGGCTGATGCCGCCGACTACAAACCTCACAGGGCGTTGCCCTGCAGCCTCCACCACACCGCCGGATTGATTTTCAATTCCTTGTATCGGTGATGGAATGCGGCCGTTCGTTGGGTAAACTATATGTGAGGTGCGCACGTTGCCGCCGATACCGGCATTCTCCACCCATATGTCCCTGTAGTAATTTTCGATGCCAGAGGCTGGAGGTGCAACGGCGGCCCCCGCGCCCAATTCGATATGTTGAATCCGTGCTGTGGCGATCTCATCACCAGTGAGAAATTGCCGTTCTCCGAATTGCTCGGGTCGTTGCATTGGAATATTAGAAGAGAAGTTCCAAACGCCTTGTAAATCTGGTTTTCCCCATTGGGTGAGAGGAACTGCATAGTTTTCGCCAGCCAGAGCAGGTAGGGAAACCGGCAGCGAAATACAAAATAGTAGAATCAGCGAATAATTTTTATTCATGATGTTTTTAAACATTCAATAGTACAGAGCAAGCTTTTTTGGCCTGGGCTCATCCATTCTGCCTAGTTATTAATTGGATAAGGGGTCAGGTCGCATCTGAAAATGATAGACCTTGCTGGTTGTATTGTCGCCAGTTTCCATGTGGAACGGTGCGCGGCTGGAGATAGTGGCCCATACACCTCGACCTTTCCAGCCCCCATCAGGATCATCGATGCGCCCATCCATCCATTTGGTGTAAAAACCCAGTGGGTATGGCACCGTGAGGCGCACCCACTCACCGTCATTGAGAACCAGTAGGCTGCCGGATTGGTTGCCGGTGCTGATCGGGGTGTTGGTCCCCAGCCCCAGGGTATCGAACTGATCTACCCAAGTGTAATAGCTGCCTTCGGAGCTGCCTGACTGCTCAATATTCTTGAACTGGGGTAGGGGCTCCGCAAAAAATGTCCAGCCTTCCGGGCAATGCTGGCCGGTTGCTTCGGGGCCGTTGAGAGGGCTGCTGCACTGGCTGCGATCGAACCGGCCCATGTGTCCACTGGCAAGGGCTACCCAGGCAATACCGTTGCGATCGATATCCATACCCCGGGGCGAGAAGCCCTCTATGGCGTTACCGTTTTCATCCAGCGGCAATTCGTAGTATTCGGTTAATGCCGTGGTGCTGGGATCGGCACCGGGCTCGATGCGCACGATTGCACCCGGGTAACTGAGATTGGAACCCCAAACCGAACCATCCGGTGCCGGCGATACGGCATACAAGCCCGAGTTGATGCGTTTGTCGAGAGCAGGGTTGATGGCGGCATCCGGTTCAACAAAATCATCGCGGCGGCCGTTGCCGTTGGTATCGAGAATAAATGGTGTCCAGCCTTGGGCAGCCACGGCGTCGCCGGTTGCCAGGAATTCACGGGTGTTAAGCCAACCTACTACAGAACCACCGCCGCTGGTCCACAAGGTATTGTCGGCGTCTTCGGCGAACATCAGGTGGTGGGTGCCGAAGCAGGTATTGATTGGAGTGTAGTCGTCGGTGCGCGGATCATAAACGCCCAGGTGGCGGCCGGAACGACCCAGCGGCATCACTTGCGCCGAAGGGTGATCAGAGCCTTCTTGGCAGAATTCTGGCACATTGCTCGGATCGCGAGCCCGGGAGGTAATCCAGACTCGGCCGTCGCTGTCCATCATCGGGTTGTGGACAGTGGTTGCTGCATCCCAGATTGGATCGTCGCCCCAAGTGGGGGACGTCGCCATGTTTGGTTGCGGTGCACCAGTGTAATTCGGGTCTTCCGGGAACACTGGAATTTGGTCGATGCTATGGCTGGCAGGATCCAGTACCGGTAGATAGTCGGCGCTATTTTCCAGAGCACCGTAAATCTTGCCATAGGCATTAACTGTGGGATCGCGGCGATCAGTGGAGACCAGGTCATGCAGATAGGCGGTGGGGTCGGCCCAGTCCCATTGCGCGATCACCACATTGCGCTCTAATCCCTGGGGTCGCGTCGGTGCCGGCGGCAATTCGCCAGCTGCGATACGGTCGGACCAGTCGGCATACATCTCCAGGGTGCGACGGTCGCCCATGGCTGCTAATGTTCTGGTCATGAAGGAGCCTGCTTGACCGGAGCGCACGCGCCGATTCCAGGCGTCGAAACTGGTTTCCAGGTTCGAAAACATATCCGGGATGGTGCGGGTAGCAGCGTTGCCCATTTGGTGACAAACGACGCAGCCGCCGTTGGTGACACGGCGTATGTAATCATCCTGGGTTAGCACGCCGGTTGCTATGCCGTTGCCATCAGGTCCGGTGCCAGGAAACTCATGGTCTTCGGGTATTTCCAGAAGGGAGTACCAGTAACCCGCCGGGTAGTATTCAGCTGCAGCCGCCGCGTTAGGCGCGATTTCTGCAATGAGATCGAGGCCCTGACCCGGATTGGCATTGGTGCGTGGTGAATCAACCAGACCATAGCCGCGAACCCACACCTCATAATTGGCCGGTGGCAGGTCGGGAATCAGGTAGCGCCCTTGGTCATCAGTGACCACGGTTTTGGAATACAGTGTTGCTAGGTCGCGGGTTTCAGCGATAACCCAGACACCGGCCTCAGGGCCCTTGCTGCTGGTGACGACACCGGTAATGCCATCATTGTTGATGTTCATGGCAGCAGATGCTTGAGGTGCAGAATCGGGGGTTTTGGTAGCAGCCTGGTTGCTGGTTTCGGTGTCGCTGCAAGCGATGAGGAGCAGTGCCGCCATGGATAGGAATAAGGACCTAAATATAGACATAATGATCTCTTTATTGTTACTGATGTATTTATTGATATAGACACTGTACTAGGTAGCAGTATTGGGAGCAAATAGACCACTGTGCCGAGATATGAAAAAGTAAAAGAAGGAATTTACCAGCATCTACCGCCAACCATGGCGATACGGGCGAGAATTGAATTAAGATAACTGCTGAAAAATTTGATAGATCTGACTGTTTCACCTGTCACAGAATGATGCTAACCTCTTGGCTTGAAAAAGTAACGACCATAAGCGTTTTACCAGACCGCCTTAAAAGGAACCAGCTATGACCAAAACAACAAGAATTTACACTATTTTAGGCATTGCCACTGTGCTCTTCGCTGCACTGCAACTGGGACAGAACCAGTTAAACCAGACCGCCTCTGCGGCCAGCAGTGACCGCTTGGCACCGGTGATGGTGGTTGATCCATTCTGGCCACAACCCCTGCCTAACCGGTGGATACTGGGTGCTACCATCGGTGTCGCCGTGGACCCCCAGGACCACGTTTACATCGTCCATCGCAACCAAGATAATAATTTTGCCAGCCAGGAAATCGGCCTCGACAACGGCATATCCGTTTGCTGTACGGCGGCTCCGCCAATCATCGAATTTGACACTGAAGGAAATGTCGTCAACGCCTGGGGTGGTCCAGGTGCAGGTTATACCTGGCCGGATTCCAATCATGGTCTCGAAATAGCGCCCAATGGCAATGTCTGGATCGGCGGTAACGGTGGTGCCGACTCACATATCCTAGAGTTTACCTCTAGAGGTGACTTCGTGCGTGAGATTGGCATACCAGGGGAACCTGTCGATAGTAATAGCACCACCCACTTCAACAAGGTGGCTGAAATTGCCATCGACCCGGTCGCTAACGAAGCTTATATAGCGGACGGTTATGGTAATAAACGAGTAGCGGTCCTAGATGTCGCCACAGGTGCATTCAAGCACTATTGGGGCGCATATGGCAACCGACCGGACGATGCCCGCATAGTCTACGATCCGGCTGAATCATCCCTACCACAGCAATTTGTCGGCCCTGTCCACTGCGCTGAGCCTTCCCATGATAATCTCATCTATGTGTGTGACCGTGGTGCCGATCGAATTCAGGTTTTCCGACCAGATGGCACTTTCGTTAAGGAAGCTCAGGTCGCTCGCAATACACGAGGCGCCGGTGCCGTTTGGGACATAGCCTTTTCACGTGATGCTGATCAGGAATTCATCTTCGTAGCCGATGGCAGCAATTTCAAAGTCCACATCCTGGATCGTGATTCCCTCGAGAAGCTCGCGGAATTCGGCGATGGCGGGCGTCAACCAGGTCTGTTTTACGGCACCCACAGTATCGTCAGTGACTCTATGGGTAATGTTTATACAACAGAAACCTATGAAGGCAAGCGCGTACAGAAATTCGTCTTCCAAGGTTTACGTGCGATAAGCGATCACAGTGTCGGCGCTCCTTGGCCAGACGGCGAGATCAACTAAAGAGGGGTATTCTCTCACTTTGAAGAATCAGGAAAAGGCCGACCCTGTTTTTTTCGTTTCAACTTATTCTTGGTATTGCCCTATCTCGAGGTCCCATGATCGCGAGATAGGGCAATACTTCCTGCAAAAAAAATAACATAGGACAAGTAATTAAATTGCTTTATCCAGGTAGCGTGTCTGCGTCAATCAGGCGTTCTTGCCGACTTTGTTCTTCTTCTATTACGAACTCAATTTCCTGCAGTACCCCATCCACATCGGCACTCTGCGTGTTTTCAGCAAAGATGCCAGTTAACTGGGTATCTGGTTGTAATTCGCCGTCCTCGAACAGCTTCCAAATTTCTTTGGCGTATTGGCTCTTTAGCAATTCCGGTGCGTACTGTCCGTAATAACTACTTATCTTATTAACGTCTCGATGCAACATGAACTCGGCATTGTTATTTGCTGCTGCATCCACCGCTTGAGGTAGGTCGATAATTACCGGGCCGTTCTCATCCAGCAATATATTAAATTCTGATAGGTCTCCATGTATCAGTCCGGCACAAAGCATGCGCACTACGAATCGCATTACTTCATCATGGCCTTCCAGGGCCTGGTCGGCTGTCAGTGATACATCGCCCAGGCGTGGTGCCACAGCGCCTTCGCTATCAGTAACCAATTCCATCAACAAGACGCCGTCGATACACATGTAAGGTTGGGGAACTCGCACACCAGCATTGGCAAGTTTAGAGAGCGCATCGACTTCGGCATTGTGCCAGGTTTGCTCCTGCTGTTTGCGACCAAACTTTGAGCCTTTATCCATCGCGCGGGCACGGCGACTATTACGCGTTTTGCGACCTTCCCGATAGAGCACTGCCTGTTTGAAGCCGCGCTTGGCAGCTTCCTTATAGACCTTAGCGCAGCGCACTTCGGAATCGCTGCGCACTACATAGACATCGGCCTCCTTACCACTCATTAGTCTGCTAATGACTTCGTCAATTAGGCCTTCATCTATCAGAGGCTGGATTCGCTTTGGGATTTTCATGGCGTCTTTGTACAGCACTAGTCACTACAAAACAATACCTCTTGCCAACTGGTTGACCACTGTGGGTGAATGGGTGACCCTGCATCTCTTAGCTTAGATGGTTCAGCGAGATAGAATTCATGACTCACAGTGAAGGCTACTTTAATAGCGGCGATGGCAGTAGGCTGTACTATCAATCGTGGCGAGCTGAGCATAACAGCAGAGCCATTTTAGCCATCGTTCACGGCGCCGGGGAGCATTCGGGAAGATATGCCAATGTATGCAATTATTTCCTGGAAAAGAACTATAGCCTGTATGGATT
>CAVOCG010000082.1:0-11739 GCA_963694095.1 Gammaproteobacteria bacterium | reverse complement strand
TATAATCAGCGTTAAAATCCTCACTGGATAATAACACAGCCACTCCTTTTCCTTCGTTGGCAATTTTTTCCAGCGCCCCGCCAAAGGACCAGCTTCTGCGAGACTTACTAAGCACATCGCACACATCACGTAGCGTGTTAGGTATGTGCACTCTTACCAGAACAGCATCATCAACCGTAAACTCACCTTTGGTAAACGCAAGATGAGTGGTATCGCTTATAGAATCAGCATAGGTATGTACTGTAAATTCTCCGTACTCGGTATCGATAGTACTAACCTCTGTCCGGATCACCGTCTGTTCATTACTAATTCGATAATGAATCAAATCAACTATCGTACCAATCTTCAGGTTGTGCTTTTGTGCAAACTGTTCCAGGTCAGGGCGCCTCGCCATGGATCCATCTTCATTCATAATTTCAACGATTGCCGCCGCTGGCGTGTAGCCAGCCATGCGTGCCAGGTCACACCCCGCTTCCGTATGACCTGCTCTGCGCAAAACACCCCCTGGTTGAGCCATAATTGGGAAGATATGGCCAGGCTGAATTATATCTTCTGACTTTGAATTGCGATCAACTGCCACTTGCACTGTTCGAGCCCTGTCAGCTGCAGATATTCCTGTAGTCACTCCGGTTGCGGCTTCGATTGAAACGGTAAAGTTGGTATTGAATGGCGTGTCGTTTTTATTCACCATTAACGGCAAATGCAGAAAGTCACAGCGCTCCCTAGTCAGCGTCAAACAAATTAGTCCTCTGGCGTTTGTTGCCATAAAATTAATATCTAATGTTTGGACGCATTCAGCTGCAATAATCAGATCGCCTTCGTTTTCCCTATATTCATCATCCATCAATATCACCATCTTTCCTTGGCGAATATCATCAATGATTTCTTCTATCGTATTCAATTTCATGGGGCTTCTTCGTTACTTCCTAAATCAAATGTTGAAACTCAGGTATTAAAACCATGAAGCGATAGAAACTCTGCGTCAATATTCTGATCGCCTAAACCTTTACCAGCTCTGCCGGTCATGAGTCTTTCCAGGTGCCGTGCAATTAAATCTGCTTCAAGGTTAACAGATCGTCCAGAGGTATAGTCACAAAATATAGTTTCCACTTGCGTGTGTGGAATGATATTGATCATAAACTGATTGCTGATTACTTCGTTTACAGTCAGACTAGTTCCGTCGACACAAATAGAGCCTTTTCCCGCAATATATTTCGCAATTTCCTCCGGCGCACTCAACGTAATTTTGATGCTATTCCCATCGGATGCCATGTTTACTATTTTACCAACACCGTCCACATGCCCACTCACAATATGCCCACCAAACCGACTATCTGCGCGCATCGCTTTCTCAAGATTTACTTTACTACCAACGCACAGCTTTCCAAATGTTGTACATTGCATTGTTTCCTGGGAAACATCAGCAACAAAACTGCGCTGGCTCAATTCTATTACTGTTAGACAGCAGCCGTTTACTGCTATGCTATCACCGATCACTACATCTGAAAGATCCAGCTTGCCAATATCTACAGCCAGCTTCCAGTCATTTTTTGATTGTTGAAAAGATTCCACTTTTCCTATTGCTTCTATTATTCCGGTAAACATTCAAGCCTCTGCGGTGTTTTTCGGTGATGCAGTTACACGGAAATCATTTTCAATACGCGAGATATCCTTAATCTCTATTTCAATTGCATCTGACATTTTCTCTAATCCTGCCAAATTTAAAAGAGGCATTGCCTCATTCCCCATAAATTTACCCGCCACATAAATTACTAATTCATCTACAAGACCTGCAGCTATAAACGCGCCACTAAGCGTAGGCCCTGCTTCGACTAATATTTCATTACAAAAATACTTGGTGGCCAGCGATTTTAACACAGATTGCAAATTTACCTGTTGGCCCGAGTTTTCTGCTATTTGGACATCCACATCATCTGGTAAATTATTTTTATCTCCCGCTATTTCTGATAATGCCGTAAATACAGTGATTGAACCAGGAAGACTAAACAACTTAGAGGTGCCAGGTGTTCTCAATTTACTATCCACAATGACCCTTAAAGGTTGTCTGGTCTCATCTAGGCTACCTCCGGTCAATACGCAACCACCAATATCCTGACTTCGGACATTTAAAGACGGGTCATCCTTGATAACAGTTTCTACACTGGTGACTATTGCACAACTCTGAGCTCGCAGTAATTGCACGTCAGCCCGCGCTAAATCACCCGTGATCCATTTGCTTTCGCCACTGGACATCGCAGTGCGACCATCCAGACTCATCGCCAATTTACAACGCACAAAAGGCATCGACTCTTGCATGCGCTTAATATAGCCTCGATTAATATGTTGCGCCGCTGCTTCGAATTCTTTCATCTGCAAGACTTCGATACCAGCAGACTCAAGCCTACTAACCCCATTACCGTTAACCCGGGAATCGGGATCTACGCTAGCGATCACTACGCAGCTTACAGCTGCGGCTATCAGCGCTTCGCTGCACGGTGCCGTTCGTCCAGTATGAGAGCAAGGTTCTAGAGAAACAAATGCGGTACTGTTTTTGGCTTTACTTCCGGCCTGCTCTAGGGCCATCACTTCGGCGTGAGGTTCCCCTGCTGCCAAGTGCCAGCCCTCCCCTATTATGCGGTCACTCGAATCAACTAGCACACATCCCACTCTAGGATTTGGCGTGGTAGTTAGCCGGTTGCAAGCCAAATCAATACTCCTTTGCATATGCGATGCAAAGTTTATTTTTCCTCCGTTTAGCTGCTCGCTGTCAACAACCTGCATGAGTTGCCCTTTAACTACATCGTGCCTATTTATTTACCATCGCTCGGGACAGTACAATAAAAAAATAGTTTAAAATTATTTTGGATTATCTTGGGAGAGGCGATCTATTTCTTGCCGGAATTCATCCAAGTCTTTGAAACTCCGGTAAACAGAAGCAAATCTAACGAAAGCTACTTCGTCCAGCTCCCTAAGCTCCTTCATTACCTGTTCCCCTAAAATACGGGAAGGAATTTCTCTTTCGCCTGTAGCACGGAGATGAGCCTTAATGCGATTAATTGCTTCGTCTACGCTCTCAATACTTACTGGCCTTTTTTCCAGCGCTTTACTTAGACCAGCCTGCAATTTTTCTTCATTAAACGGTTCGCGAATACCGCCCTGCTTAATAATACGCGGCATAACCAGCTCAGCAGATTCGTAAGTAGTAAACCTGTCTTCACAGGTAATACATTCACGGCGTCGCCGAACATTATTGCCTTCAGCTACCAGTCTTGAGTCAATTACCTTGGTGTCAACCGCACCACAAAATGGACAATGCATAAATAACCTATTGTTCTATAAAGTACAATTATTTGATAGACACCTAGCCATAGACAGGAAATTTTGAACACAAATTGAGAACATTTTGTTTAACTTCCGCTATTTTCTCGCCATTTTCAATATCATCCAGAATATCACACATCCATGTAGTTAATAATGCTGTCTCTTCTTCCTGAAAACCCCGGGTAGTAATTGCCGGTGAGCCAATCCGCAGCCCACTGGTAACAAAAGGTGGTTTAGGGTCATTCGGCACCGCATTCTTATTAACAGTAATATTGGCTCTTCCCAGTGCTGTATCCGCATCTTTACCTGTTATATCCTGCTTAATCAGACTCAGCAGAAACAAATGATCATCTGTGCCATTTGATATTACATCAAACCCTCTGTCGATAAACCCTGTAGCCATGGTCTGGGCGTTCAGTAGAACCTGTTGCTGGTAGCTCTTAAAATCCTCACCCATGGCCTCCTTGAAGCAGATTGCCTTGGCAGCGATCACATGCATCAAAGGTCCACCCTGGCTCTCTGGAAACACGGAGAAGTTCAGCCTCTTCTCCAACTCCGGATTCGCTCGAGCAAGAATAATTCCTCCACGCGGCCCTCTCAAGGTCTTATGGGTAGTGGAAGTAATCACATCGGCAATATTCACCGGGCTCGGATAGACTCCTGCCGCAATCAACCCGGCCACATGCGCCATATCCACTACAAAGTAAGCCCCTACACTGTCAGCTATTTGTCGAAAGCGCTGCCAGTCGATAACCCGAGAATAGGCTGAAAACCCCGCCATAATAATCTTTGGCTTGTGTTCATTTGCCAACGCTTCGACCTGGCCGTAATCGATCTCGCCGGTTGCATTTTTAAGACCATATTGCACTGAGTGATAAATTCTTCCGGAAAAGCTAACGCTCGCCCCATGGGTCAAATGGCCGCCATCGGCCAAACTCATTCCCAATACCGTGTCGCCAGGTTTCATCAACGCCATATACACCGCTGCGTTGGCTTGTGAACCTGAGTGAGGCTGGACATTGGCATAATCGGCATTGAATAACTGCTTGGCCCGGTCGATTGCCAGTTGCTCGATCACATCAACGTGTTCGCAGCCACCGTAATAGCGTTTACCGGGATAACCCTCGGCATATTTATTGGTAAGAACCGTACCCTGTGCTTCCATCACTCGAGGGCTGGTATAGTTCTCTGAGGCGATTAATTCAATGTGCTGCTCTTGGCGAGTACGTTCAGCTTCAATGGCGGCGCTCACCTCTGGATCAAAATCCGAAATGTTCGTGTCACTATCAAACATTTATTACTCCAGGTTCATGGGATTTGCGAAGGCGCTATTCTACATGATGAGCCCTTATTGGGCATCAATATTATGGACTTTAAACCGAAGAAATCTCGCATGCGGATAACCTCGCCAGAGCCAAACACAGCTCCTCAGTCTGTGCCATAATAGCCGCTTCTCAACTAGGAACTACAAGATGTCTCAATTTGTTTACACCATGCACCAGGTTGGAAAAATTGTACCGCCCAAACGAGAAATTCTGAAAGATATTTCTCTCTCATTTTTCCCCGGCGCAAAAATTGGTGTGCTTGGACTCAACGGCTCGGGTAAATCCACACTGCTTAGAATTATGGCGGGTCAGGATAAGGAATATAACGGCGAAGCCCGAGCACAATCAGATATTAATATTGGCTACCTGCCGCAGGAGCCAGAGCTAAATTCGAACTTGGATGTGCGGGGCAATGTACAGGAGGGCATCAAAGATATCGTCTCTCTGGTGGAGCAGTTCAATGGGATCAGTGACCGCTTTGCCGAACCAATGAGCGACGATGAGATGACTGCACTGCTTGATCAACAGGGCACTATTCAGAATGCTATCGATGCGGTTGATGGTTGGGAGATCGACCGCATGCTGGAGCGGGCGGCCGAAGCGTTACGACTCCCGCCATGGGAATCCGACGTGAGCACATTGTCCGGTGGCGAGAAACGACGAGTGGCGCTGTGCCGACTCCTTTTATCTAAACCAGACATGCTGCTATTGGATGAGCCTACCAACCATCTCGATGCCGAGAGCATTGCCTGGCTGGAGCGTTACCTACAAGACTTCACGGGAACAGTTGTAGCTATCACTCACGATCGTTATTTTCTGGATAACGCAGCCGGTTGGATTCTCGAGCTAGACAGGGGACACGGCATTCCCTATGAGGGCAACTACACCACCTGGCTGGAAACAAAGGAGAAACGCCTGGGCATGGAAGCCCGACAGCAGGCTGCTCATGAGAAGACCGTAAGGTCTGAACTGGAGTGGGTAAGAGCAAATCCGAAGGGCCGACAGTCCAAGAGCAAGGCTCGCATCGCACGCTTTGAGGAGCTTAATTCCGCGGATTTTCAAAAACGTAATGAGACACAAGAACTGTATATTCCCCCCGGTCCACGGCTTGGGGAGAAGGTTGTCGATGTAAGTAAACTGTGCAAAGGCTTCGATGACAAAACCTTGATCGACAATCTCAGCTTTTCCATTCCCAAGGGCAGCATCGTCGGCATTATTGGGGGCAACGGAGCCGGCAAAACAACTTTCCTGCGCATGCTCACAGGCGCTGAGCAACCGGATAGCGGAATAATTGAACTGGGAGAGACAGTTGATCTGGCCTATGTAGACCAGAGTAGAGATGAGCTTCATGGTGAGAATACAGTGTGGCAGGAAATCTCTGACGAGCAGGATCAACTCCAGATCGGCAAATATGAAATATCCTCTCGAGCTTATGCCAGTCGCTTCAACTTCAAAGGGAGTGATCAGCAGAAATTCGTCAAAGACCTGTCAGGCGGAGAACGCAACCGGCTCCATTTGGCCAAATTACTCAAACGTGGAGCGAATGTTTTATTGCTGGATGAACCAACCAATGACCTTGATGTAGAAACACTGCGTGCTCTGGAGGAAGGTCTGCTGGCTTTTCCCGGCTGCGCTATCGTAGTTTCGCACGATCGCTGGTTCCTAGATCGTATCGGCACCCATATTCTTGCATTTGAAGGTAATAGTGAAGTTTTCTGGCACGAGGGAAATTACACCGACTATGAAACTGATCGAAAGAAACGCCTAGGGGATAATACACAACCATCGCGCATGCGGTACAAAAAGATTGGATGAGAGGGGAAATAGCTTGGGTTTGTAGTGCCGCATGAGGCTTACAGGCCGAGTTCCTGCTTCATTTTTTTAATCCGCTGCCTGGTTTCAGTCGGGGTTAATTTTTGTTCTGTTTTTTTCGGAAGCGCAATAGATGTCTCAATAGTGAGGCTCTCCCCCTGCAGTACCCGCTTACACATAATCCCGTAGTGGTATTCAAAAATCTGAAAAGCCGTGTGTTCTGCTTCATTAGCAAGCAGAAACCAGCCACTGGCTTTACCTGCATAATAAACCGCTTCATGGCTCCACCCATGTGCCGCTTTGGGAGGTGGTGCGCCACAGGCTTCGATATAGGCTTCTCGTGTTGATGGCAAGCCAAATAGATCCAATCCCGCGTCACAAGCTCGGACCATCGCAGCGATACTTGGCAGGTAGTCTTGGGACTTAATAACAGACTTTGCTGCCTGGGTAATTTGTAGTGGAGAAAATTGTGAAAGGCAACTCAGCCAGTATTTCTTGGCAATAACTAGACTCTCTGCATCACTGAAGGCTTTATGGAATTGATTATGATAGGCAAATTCCAGCTCAGCGAATAGCTGGTTGATGGCATCAATATGATCCATGCTGACATCCGAATCATGATTGATACTTGAGTCTCTAGCAGTGTGCTGCTCTGCTTCTGTTTTGGAATTAGTCGGCCCAGCTTCGGTCCGCGATTCGTTGGAACCTGTCTTTAATTCTTTGCTGGCTCGTTCCACTAATGAGCTGATCTTCTGCATTTTCGATTTCCGTCGCCTGTAACTGTTTTAAAGCCCGGGCCCAATCTTGTTTAATGAATTGCAGGAATACTGTATTCCAGGATGCTTTTACCTGTTGACTATCTTTCCAGTATAAGACAAATTCTGGAATCTTGCCCCTAGCATACTCCTCATCAATTTCAGCTAACTGTAAGATGTCGTAGCAATCTGCACTTGGCTGCCAGTCAACCGGAATCAATCTCGGTATGTTATCACAGCCAAAAGAGGCATTAAATTTCGCCCACTGAATGCGCACATGTTGGATAAATTTCGTATTCCAGGTTCCATTCTGAGCCCCTCGCTCCCGCCAATACAGCACGAACTCGGGAACAGCATCTTCGACAAAACTGGCGCTAATACCAGAATTCACTAGGATCTCAGTTGCATCCAAGTTCGGCATCCATTGCGCAGACATGGCGGTTTCCAATTCCCGCAATCCACGACGTCCCTGCTCCTCGACCCAGGCCTTCTTCGTCCAGCGGAAAAAGACATTACCCCAGGATTTTCTGGACTTACCCTGTTCGCGCCAATAAGAGACGAATTCGGGCACCAGAGAAAGTACAAAGTCTTTCGACATACCATGTTGACGGCACAACCCAAGCCAATTTGCATCGGGTTGCCAATCCGCGGGCAGGTAGCTGGCATTGCCAGCTGGCACTGATCTGGCTCGTAATTCAGGGTTGGGATTAACACCCGTTTTAACCGCAGTTTCAGTCTTCTGGTTGATAGCATAGAAATAGCTTTCTGCGTTGCCGGTATCCGGATCGACTACAATGAGCCCCAAATTTTGTAGACTGGCCTGAACCCTTCTAATATCAACAAGCATCCAAAACGGCAGGGCGGTCAGTAGATCATCATCAGATAATTCAACCCAATCCAATTCATCTTTGCTGTGGGTTTGTCGACTTGACACCTGTTCTGACAGAAAATGCAACAAGACCGACTCTTCAAGGCCAATGGTAGCAGCCAGGGTCGGTGATATAATCAATGGTCGTTCAGGCAGCAGCGAAGATGACATGAGATGATTATCACACTTGAAAAATTACAGACGTTCGGGAAGCTCTTGACTAACTCGATGAGCTCTTCAGAATCGTATCACAGGCGAATTTTGGAACACACTGTTCTCACACTACCGCCTCAAAATATTACCATTCCTGCCCAACGATGGGATAATCGGAATCAAACTAAAGGCTTTAGCGAGGAACAAGCTCAGCAGTCATGCTAACGGTACTAAAACAATTTCTGCAACGCGAGTCATTGCCAGACAGCTACGCCAATGATGCTATCCGCTATTACCTTCCACTCATCACCAGGTTGGAAAAGGACCTGGCTATTGCCAGCCAGCCCTATCTGCTCGGCATCAGTGGCGCGCAGGGTACCGGGAAATCCACACTGGCCAGCTTGCTCGCATCGCTGCTGACAGGCAAAGGGTACAAAGTTGTACAGTTATCGATTGATGATTTCTATCTTTCCCGCGCTCGGCGACAAGTGCTGGCCGACAACATGCACCCTTTGTTTGCTACTCGCGGCGTTCCGGGCACCCACGATATTGAATTAGCGTTGAATGTCATCCGCCAACTGCAGGCGGAGAGCCTAGAGCAACCCATTGCAATTCCCCGCTTTAATAAAGCCACAGATGATCCGTACCCAGAATCCGAGTGGCAAATTGTAACGGGTGCCCGCGACATTATTATTCTCGAAGGCTGGTTCGTAGGCGCAAAACCACAACAGGGGGCTGAGCTAAAAATTCCTCTCAATGCATTGGAGTCTAATGAAGATGCCCACGGTATCTGGCGGAGCTATGTAAACAAGCAACTCGGAGGCCTATACCAGAAATTGTTCGAACAACTCGATTCACTCATTCTGCTCAAAGCACCCAGCTTCGAGCAGGTCTACCATTGGCGCTGCTTGCAGGAACGCAAGCTCGCAGCAACTCACCCGCCCAGTTCCAATCAACTGATGAACACACAGCAAATACAGCAATTTATCCAGCACTTCGAGCGCCTGAGCAAGCATTGCATGGAAAGCCTGTCGACTACTGCGTATATTGTGTTCGAGTTAGATGAGCAACATCGAATCAAGACACAAAAAAACAATCCCTAGCCAGCTTCCGCTTCCACTGCTGCCAATTTACGATTAAACAATGGCTTAAAATAGACGCGAAGAACTAGGCCACAAAGCAATACTGCTGCCAATTGGCGCCACACGGGAAAGCCATCGGCACGATCGACTAACGATAACTGCAATGACCAGCCAAAAGTTTGATAAAGCTGATTGAGCACCAGCCCACAGATGATCGCGCTGCCAATCACGCCCACCATATAAGCAATCAGCGAACGACTTCCCAATTGCTCCCTTATCACACCCATGGTCGCTATGTTGGTCGCAGGCCCGGTCAACATAAATACCAGCGCGGCACCGGGCGAGATGCCGGCAAATAATAAACTTGCTGCAACAGGTGTGGACGCGGTTGCACAGATGTACATGGGCAATCCTACGACAACCATTATCACCATCGCCAGCAAACCATCGCCCCATTGCAGGAAAAATGACTGCGGGACCAGGGCAGTAATAAAAGTTGCGGCAACCAAGCCAATGGTTAGCCATTTAGCCGTATCAGAAATCATCTTGCCATAACCGTATTGCACTGAAGAAACGAGTTTCTCGCCCAGAGACAGGCTGGCTGCCGGTTCCGACTCCGTGCTGGAACAACAACTACTGCAACTGCTCGTCTCCTCCTGTGGTAGAGAATCATCCACATCAAATGTGCGTACCAAGACACCTGCCACCACCGCGCTAAGCAATGCACTGATGGGACGTGCTAGAGCAAATATTGGGCCCAACACGGCATAGGAAAAAGAAATGGAGTCCACTCCAGTCTCAGGCGTTGCAACTAAAAAGGAAGACGTGGCTCCTTTTGACGCACCCGCCTTGCGAATAGCCAGCGCTGTTGGTATCACGCCACATGAACACAGAGGCAGGGGTGCTCCGATAAACGCGCCCTTTACTATGGATGTGAAACCCGGTCCGGCCAACTGCGATTGCACCCATGAACTGGGAATAAGCTGTTTGATCACGCCTGCCAGAAAATACCCCAGTAACAACCACGGCGCACTTTCAATGACCAGGTTCCAGAACACGGCTAGTAAATTCATTTCATTACTCCTCAGTGAGCAGACTGGATATCAATACCTTCCAGTGCTTCCATAATGGAACAGTGGATCGCGTTCCCCGGACCACCGCAGCAACTTCTCAATAAAACTTGTAAGGTCTTTCCCATAGACTGAAGTTCGGTAATTTTAGCATTTACCTCATCCAGCTTGTTTTGCGTTATATCAGTAACTTCCTGACAAGAGTGGCTCATTTTATCCACCCGAATCGACAACAGGGTAGATATATCATTCAGCGAAAAACCAATATTGCGTGCTGATTTAACAAACTCTACCCGCTTTATATCCGCGTCATTATAATACCTATAGCCGGAATCACTGCGGACACTCGCCCTCACCAACCCATTTTTCTCATAGAAACGCAGCGTGTGGGCCGACAAGCCTACTTTTGCCGATAATTGGCTAATCTTTAACATATCTGCTCTCACCCGATTCAAAACCACTATCACACGTTGGATTGTATTATAAACCTTAGAGCTAAGTCTAAGGTCAACACCAATCTATTTTTATTTTTCTTACAGCACTCTGCGGACCCAGTCAGCTATATCTACTACCTCTTGAGGACACACGGCATGCTCCATTAGGTAGCTCTTGTACTCGGGTACAAAACCCAGATTTTTAAGTATAGTCTGGCTCTTTCTGCCCAGCGATTCATTGACCATGGGATCCTGAGTGCCATGGCAGATAATAATAGGAATGGAATTCTGGATAGGGTTTATCTGAATGCTTTCAGCAGTAGGGAAATAAGTTGAAAGCGCCATCACGCCAGCTAGCGGCTGGGAATAGGTCAACGCGGCCTCAAAAGCAACTGCACCACCCTGAGAGAAACCCGCGATGATAATTCGGCTGCTATCTACCCCTCTTTCGAGTTCGCGATCGATAAGCGCGTGAACCCAGCCAGCAGATCGCCGTATTTGCTCCTCATCTATGTGACGTTTCACATCAATCTGTTTGATGTCATACCAGGCCGGCATCACAGAACCATTATTTATGCTGACTGGAATTGCGGGAGCATGGGGGAATATAAAACGGATGCCATAGCTGTCCATCAAATCCAAGTGCGGCACGATGGACGCAAAATCACTACCATCAGCGCCCAGTCCATGCAGCCAGATTACTGATGCATTCACATCCACACCCGATGGTGATTCCAATTCAATTGCTGGCAAAAGATCCATCACTTATGTCTCATTTAAGCTGTACGTAAATTTATATCAAGGCATCGCGCTTCTGCAATGGCGGGAAAAGCACGACCTCCTCTGGTTCCTTAACTTCTGGTCTTTGAGATGCTATGTTCTACTCAAATTAAAACCATACTGAATTAGCCAAAAAGGA
>CAVOCG010000081.1:0-12307 GCA_963694095.1 Gammaproteobacteria bacterium | reverse complement strand
TCTTAGCTCATTATCCTTTGCCCACTCAGCAGCTATAACTGCCCCTAATTGCTGGACCTCAAGCCGGACTAATGGCTTTTCCTCAGCAGCAAATCCAGCAACAACCCGGTCTTCTATCTCAAGCCACCCGGTCGGATAGAACAACGATCCCTCGTAAAAATCGATTACCCAGTTTAAGTATTCATGCCGAGGTTGGCGAGCGCCATTTTCCTGATCTACGCTATAGGCTGTGGTGAAGTGATCTTGCGCTGGAATCTGCTCAGGCCAGCCCGATGAATCGAAGTCTGAAACGCAAGACATGAGGCTTAGGCATAGCACCGACCAAACTACTTTTCTTGATTTGATGAGCATGTGCAGAATTGTAAGGTTTGCAAAGGGAAAACTCCAATCGGCACAGCAATGCACTTCGAGCAGCGCCCTGCCCCAAAACCAGTGCGTAAAAGAAAGCCAGATTAATGCCCAATCACAATTATACTCCCTCTAATTCATGCATGGCATCACAGACTAGAAAGAAAGTTGCTGCAGGCCTGCCCCAGTAGTTGTTAGTGCACTCTAAATTTGCTTAAATCTTACTCTATCTTAGGTAATAGTGAGTGTGCCTTATCCGAGCAGGAATAGTGCCTCGAGACGCTTGCTCACCCACTCGTGAATATACTTATCTCTTTTAACATGCCAGGAGAATTAAGTGATGAAATCAGGGTCCAAGGTGCTGTGTAGCTTGATTTTGCTGTTTAGTAGTTCGTTCTCCCTCGCCCAAGTTAACCTTGAAGACCTGTATGATATTGCTGGGGAGTTTGCTTTTGTCCGGATCCAATACGATAGCTATTATGGTGGCGGCAGGAGAGGCGGCACCTGGCTAACCGATTTTCCGGATGCTGATGAAAACTTTCTGCGTGGTGTAGCACGCCTTACTAATGTGAGAGTTATGAGTCAGCCCATCGTACTTCGGTTCGACGATGAGGAACTGTTTGACTACCCCTTCCTATATGCGCTGGAAATGGGCCGTGACGGCGGTCTTTCCCTATCACCCAAGGAAATTGGAAACTTGAGGGAATACCTGTTACGTGGGGGGTTTCTTCTTATCGATGATTTTTGGGGAGTCCGGCAATGGGATTCATTCTATAGAGACTTCTCGCAAATATTTCCAGATCGTGAGCTAATCGAGCTGCAGCCCAACCACGAGATCTATCATACGTTTTATGATATTGAAGGTGCACAAATGATTCCAGGGCGCGGTGGAAGGCAAGGTTACGGACAGCGAGGTATTGACATCGCTAGCAACCATGCGGTACTCGATGATGATGGGCGCATTATGGTTTTAATTAACTGGAATTCAGATATGGGTGATGGCTGGGAACACACCTACGATCAGTGGTACCCCACACAATTTGCCAACTCAGCTTATCAACTAGGTATCAACTACTTAATCTACTCACTTACTCATTGAGGCTATTGGCTCAATTCTTAAACCAACCGATAGAGAAACTCAAAACCACCATCAAGTGATTCTGTTGTAAAAACTTTTGGAGCAAACTGATGTTTAAATTACGCCTTAATTTAATTGCCTTGTCCTTCTTTGAGGCAACCACAACACGCGTACAGTGGCAATGGTGTTGATTTTCCGTGGTATAAACCAAAACTAAGAATCGAACATCGGCTGCGATGCTTATTTGGCACCATCTGTGTTCATATAATTAGAATTTGGTGGTTTAGGGTCACCTGCTATTTCATATTCAAATCGGTTGACTTTGGAGGTTTGCCAGGTGATTTCGATGGAAGCCTTATAGATTGTGTTTACTTTTTCTTTACCAATTATACGGCGTTGGGATACGGCGACATTGAACCGTTGGGGAATATTCGTTTTCTGGCAGGACTTGAGGCGCTAACGGGCCTGTCACTGATAACTTGGTCGGCTTCTTTTATGTTTATAGAAATGAAAAAAATCTGGAAAGACACTTAGAAAGTCTTCGCAGCAGGATTAGTGAAGCCGTCATCTACGGTTGTTTCCAATTGCGGGGTGTCCACTCGATGTTCCAGTAAAACATTCGGCAATTATGCCAGTATCACAATTAAACCGACCAGTTCACTAGCTCTTTGCATCATCTCTCTACACTTAGTCCGGTGGCTAGGGCACCTCTGATTAATGGTATACGGTCTCTCCGTGGTCTGAAGCCTACAGGCTGTTTCGCAGTCAGAGGCGCACTAGTTGTTATTGAATCCGGTTAACGGGCGACGGGCCAAATGAAATCCACGTACCTTGGTGGCGGGCTCCACTGGCATCCCCTTTGGACCAATCGCAAACTCCTTCTGAGAATACCGATCTCAACTCTTCATATTGCTCATCGGTAAAACTAACCGAATAGTCCGCCGGAGTGATATCCTTCAACTGGCAGCTCACAATATTGTTAGCCAGTGGTGTGCCCGCCACATGCCGGGCTGTAGGATAGGCAGGGTAAAGCATATTGCAGGGGCTATTGCCCGCAAATGTCTGCTCCATAACCAGCTTTTTTCGGGTATCGCCAGTATTGTCCCAGCAATTATCATTCAAATAAGGCGGTTTTGCATTCACTACCAGGGCGCTTGGCTCAGCTCCTGACCGATCATTCTTGATTGTCATTAACCAGTCGTCCATCCCGTCGAACAAATCTCCCAGATCAGGCTCTTCATCAGTATAGCCCCACAAACCTCCTACATTCATCACATGGTTATCAGCATGTCCGTTGACATTCATCAAGCGCTGGCGCGTGGAAAATTGATGCACGATCATATGAATATCACCGCCCTCCTTATGATCGTTATAAGTGCGATAATCAAGAATTGGTGTGCTGGCCAATCCCGCGCCACCAAACAGTATACGCCCTGATTCAATGGCTCGCTTTCTCGCTTGGGCATCAGCCTGATGACGTTGAGCAACATGATTCATGTCGCGATCAAACCCACCGATGTCACGATTCAGATCGATGAATTGCTGCGATGTTATTGCGCCTTCATTAAGAGCGGCCAAACCATATTGAATACCTGCATTATCTAGGGGGCGCTGCACCATAAAAGAGCCTTCAACATAGTCATATACATTTACCGTATGATCATAGACTGTGGCTCTAACACCCTCAGGCGTTGCCGAGTCATAACGCAGTGATTCCAGTGCCGGTATATTCACTTCACCACCTTGCTCTTCCTCGGGGGTATCAGATTCATAAATTGGATCCAATCTGGCTGCACCTCTGCTTAAATTGGGAATAGACTCCCAGATCCCAAATCCAGAGACTGCCTGCTGCTGATCTAGGGTAAAACTTTCCACGTTGGTTTTAGTAAAATAATTATTTAGCAAACGTGAGTCCGATACAGTAAATATTGTGGCCGATGTCACATCGGGAAAGCTGGAGGCGACGATAATGCCATCGAACACGCCAGGATAATTATCTGCCGTCTGGTGGCTTTGATAGGACCCACCCGAAGAACCGGTTGCAATTGTATAGATCGGTTCACCATAGTGCTCGACAAAGCGTTCCTTCACCATGATGTGAGTTTCGGAAGCCAACAGATCATTGCAGTTTTGTCCGAATACATTCAGGGTCGAAGAAGTTAATGCATAACCTTTCTCCAACAACCCCGCGCGCAACACACCACCGGTATGATCTCCCTGCTGATACCACCCCCTTCGGCAGCCTCCGCCATGGGTATAAACCAGTTTTCCATTCCAGCCCTGACTACGAGTCCACGGATCAGGTTCAACTTCTGCCGGATCATGCAGCATCGCTATTTCATAGATGGCACGGTTAACGGTGCCAGTTTCCACCCTAACAATAAACGGAACTTCTTTGCCGGTTGAATCGCTGATGGCGCCAAGGTCAACTGGCGTGATCCCCAAAAACTGTCTATAGGGTTTAAATTCTTCATCCTCGGTTGACCAATACACATAACTGATCTGCATTTCCACCGAACAATTCCCATCCACTGCAGGCCCGAGCATCTGCCCATCGGCTAGCTGAAACTCCTCAGATTGGCAATAAAATGGGTTTTCTTGCAGGCCCGAAATTATCGGCCCGGTAATTGGGTAGTTGGTTATCTCTAGGCTCGCGGCGTGACTCGCACCGTCGAGCTGTGCAGTAATTGTGTTGTCGCCTTCAACTAATCCTACCAGCAGGGCTTGCGCGCGCCGCTCTGCAACCGAATTGAATTCATGAGTGATATCTGTGCCATTGAGACTGATCTGTAGCTGTGCGCTAATGGGCTCATTGATCAACTCAACTTCAACCAATACATCACCACCGGTTACGAGCCAGGACTTGGTTGAAATAGTGCGAATGCGAATGTCAGGTTCCTCCACGAGTGCAGTTAACGCAGGAACAGCCATTACGTTGGTCTGCTCCTGTGGCGTACAGCCAGCTAGGACCAATACTACCAACCCGATTAATAAGAACTCTTTCACTGGGAGCTTTTGATTTTTTCGTATCATGGTATTTCACCTTTCCCTTCTAGGTCATCTATTTGATAGACCCCGTTGGATGGTTCTATTTAACAAAATAAAACAGCCTGATAATCAGCCTATTGTGGGGATCAAAGGCTTTAATGTAAAGACTACGCTACTTTTTTAAGCCGCTTTCTGGTAAAACTTCAAAGACACACTCGCCCTATCAAAAATGCGTAAAACGGTGCTACTTACTGTAAGTAAAACCACTTAATATTTCAGTTTTATAAGCTTGTTGTTACTTCCAGATTTGTAGCGATACAAGAAATCCAACAAGTAAAATTAAGCTTCATGACAAAATTGTACGGCGAGCATTGCCAAGTAATGATAAAATAACTCTTGAATTTCTGGTGTGGAATAACAAATGAATGCGAGAAATAAAATTAAGATGCGTGATATCTTAAAAAAGAAGAAAGAAGAAATTGATAAAAAATGTACGAATTGCAAAAAGTCCATTTGCTGTAATTCGATAAATCAAAAAATTGAAGCACCACAAACCAAATTAGAATTCGACCATCTACTCTGGCAAGTATCCCACGATAATATCAACGTATTTAAGGATGCCGACGGCTGGTTTTTACACATTTACTCTCGCTGTGACCACTTACTCGAAGGTGGAGTCTGTAACATCTATGATGAGAGACCCATGGTCTGTCGAGAATACGACAATGATTTTTGCGAGCTGGATGAGTCCATAGAAGAAGCCAGCGAATTCTTTTTTTCCACCTACAAAAAACTAGACAAGTATTGTCGCAAGCGATTCAAGAAGTGGGATAAGCGCTTCGATGAGTAGCGTATTGCCACTTAATCTATGGGTGGATACTAGCAATTCGTGTAAAGGCGGGGCATAGTGTAATGATGTCCCGAATTTTTCAGATAAGTATAGCACTCTTGCTAGCAAGCATTACCTTGCAGGCACAGGGGCAGAATACCACTTTGCAAAGCCGAATCGATGCAGCTACTCAAACATTGATCGATCTGGATAAGTTGGCACAGTCCTGTTTAGAGAGCACAGAACTTGACTCCGACGGCAACCAAGATTGCAGCAGTTTTCTTGAGGCTATCGATGGTCCATTACTCGCCAGCTACCTGGATCACTGTCGGAACCTCAAAACATGGCGTGATGACTATGTAGGCCACAGCCATAGCACCGGATTAGCTATTGAGCAGGATCCCACGGCCCTGCAAACACTAGTCGGGATTGAATATGCTTGCGGAGAAAATGCACTACAAAAACGTACGAAGTATGTGTCCGAAGTTTTTACTCTGGTGGCTAGTGATAGCAGGCTTAACCAAGTAAGCAGCGCCAATGCGCTCAGAAGAATCGCTGAGTTTGAATATGACACTACCTCTGATAACGAACGACGACGATTGCTACAATCTATAAAACTGGAACAAAGCAGGCGCCTTCAGGAAACCCAAAACCAGTTTAACAAACTGGAGACTGAACTAATTCGTCAGCAAATTAATAATTAAACTCTAGGCTAGTAAAGCACCAGAAATCCACCATCGGGCAGGCCGGCGGCTGCCGGAAAACTGAAGTTGGGAATGGTAATTCCCTCATCGACTTGTACATCTGTTAGATTCCCTTCGGAATCGAACACACGCAGATTAAGACGACCGCCCTTGCTATGACCAATCGCTTCACCCCACACAACTAAGCGATCTCCACTTGGGTTAAAAGCAACGGATGGGTTTTTCTGTCGGGTCTCGGTAAAAGGTTCCGCTACCAGACTAGGTTCTGTTTTTGCTGTGGCATTCATTTGTACGATTCGATACTCGGTTTCGAAAACTAACCAGCTTTCCTGCTCGGGACTCACTGCGAAATCGTTTGTGCTGAGCGGACAGGCTGAAAGCTCCCATTCCTGCAGCATGTGTACCTGGTCATAGCTGGTTTCACTGACCCCAGTGTCTTCCGGTGTCACAGTAAGTAGTTGCATATGCCGACCCACGCCATCGATCGCACTTCGATAAGCTACTGTGAGTTCATTAGCAGAATTAATGTCACTGGCTGGCGAACAACAGGCACACGCGCCAAGAGATGGATCGCCAATCATCCATTCCCTGCCGAAAGTGGCGCCATTATCATTTGAGAGCCTGGCAAATATCGTGCGCTCCTCTTCTCTAGACAGATCCCCGGCACCCCATACGATTGCAACCTGGTTTCCGAAAGCTGCCACATCGGCACCGGCATCAATACCCTTTATAAATTCCGATACCATGGAACGCTGCGTGTCGAATTCTCTACGCTCAGGGTTAGACCGGCTATAAAAATACTTGGCTTCGCGGGGCAGGTACCAGAGAGCATGTGCCCTACCCTCGCCATCGATAGCGAGGGATGCCCTGGAAATAGAAAAGGTTCGCATATCAAATGATTCACTGGAAACTTTTACCGGCGTAGTCCAGCTACTGTCTGCAGGCAGAAATTGCCGATAATAAAGACTGCCCTCGCGCGCTGCCGGTCTCTGCAAGCGCTTTTTAAAATATAACAGGTGGATATTGCCCTGCTCATCGACAGTAATTCTGGGTTGCAGCCCTCCATCGGGTGTTGGCTGAATTACGGTGTAAGGTTCAGCCTGAACCATTAAACTGAACAGTGCCAAGGTTAAAAATAATAGGGGATGGGGTCTGGATAGCTTAATAGTGTACACTTCGATTCCCCTTAATTCGGCAGCCCAACCTTTTCGTAGGCCCCAAACAGTAGAATTAGCCCAAAAAATAGGGCAGACTTTGACACTGTTTTGAGTTTAGCGTTGCTAGCGTGGATAATACCAGATAACACAGGAGTGATCATGTAAGTCCATGATATGTCAAATCCACCCACTAACTTTTATGACCCAAGGAATAATCAATGAATAAAAATACTGCAACAGGGCCAGGTACCGGGGTTCTGATCCTGGCCATGTTAGTCTTGGTGGCTTGTTCATCACCGGAAGAAAGCGCTCAAGTAGCAACTGCAGACACCAATTACACTACCTCGCTGGATATGGCAGAAATAATGACATTAGTGCTTGAGCCGGCTTCAGATATCCTGTGGGATTCCGCTGGCTGGATCACGACAAAAGCCGGTACTGAGGAATTATATCCAACAACTGATGACGGTTGGGCCTATGTGCGTGCGCAGGCGGCCATAGTCGTAGAATCCGGTAATTTATTGGCACTGCCTGGCCGTGCTGTTGATCAGGATGCGTGGCAAATTTACTCAGAAGGACTTAGCGCAGCGGGTATGTTAGCAATGGAGGCCGCAGCGGCACAAAATCAGGAAGATTTTTTTCAGGCCGGCGCGCAAATTTACAGTGTTTGCACAGCTTGCCACCAGGCATACGATCCAGATATTCTTAATGCCTTCGACGATAATTAGACTGCTATGAAATTCTCGAACGCCCACCTGACAAGAATGGGCTTCATTCTATTCGCGCTTGCTTGCGTTCTAGTCTCGATTGAAGTTGCAGCACATACCATCGCAGGCAAAGACGCTAGCTTCGTTGAGTCTATCAACGGCCCTGCCATCTTACCCTTCATGTATTTAGGCGCCAAGCATATGGTCACTGGTTACGACCATTTGCTATTCCTAGTCGGTGTAATCTTTTTCCTCTACCGACCCAAGCACGTGGTCCAATATGTCACACTGTTTGCCATCGGGCACAGCATCACATTGCTGGTTGGGATATTGGCAGACCTACAGGTAAATGCTTTTTTCATCGACGCCATTATCGGTTTCTCCATTGTTTACAAAGCATTTGAAAACATGGATGGATTCAACCGCCTATTGGGTATCGACCCGAACACCAAAATTGCAGTCTTCATTTTTGGGTTGTTCCACGGATTGGGGTTAGCAACAAAACTGCAGGAATTTGAACTGTCGAGCAATGGCCTGGTGGTAAATATTATCAGTTTTAACATTGGTGTGGAGATCGGGCAGATTCTGGCACTTTCGATAGTATTTATCGCACTGAGTGTATGGCGATCCCGAGGCAGTTATCTACGATATGCTTTTTTTACAAATACCGCATTGATGGCTGGCGGCTTCCTGTTGGTAAGCTTTCAGCTTAGCTCCTATCTCTTACAACCCCCTTATTAACTCCGGAGTCAAATATTGAGTAACACTGAACCCCCGCAGCCACCCACAGCTAAAAACATTCTTATTGCCTCCGCTGTTGCCTTTCTCGTGGCGATGACTGTCTTGTTTGTCGCTATCTTGCCAGCAGAGTTCGGATCTGACCCCTTGGGCACAGGCGATCTGCTTGGCCTGACCGCGCTCTCCCGTGGTGAAAACCCCTTCGCAGAACAGTTGGAAGTACACCGCGTAGATACTGCTGAATTCGTGCTGGAACCATTTCAATCAGTGGAATACAAGTATTTAATGGACCTTGACGCATCAATGATTTTCAGCTGGGTAGCAGGCAGCGAGTTGTATTACGACATGCATGCTGAACCGGCCGGCTTGGGTGGAGAATTTGCAGAAAGCTTTGAACAAGGAAACGCTGATCGTCAGATGGGTTCTTTTACAGCTCCGTTTACCGGTATCCACGGCTGGTTTTGGGAGAACAGAACGCCTAACACCATTGTGGTCAACCTTTACGCCTCAGGCTTCTATATTAATTCCACCGTATTTAGCGATGGCGGGTCCTATGATAGAGACTTAGCACCCATCGTGCCGTAATACCAGGAAGAGCAAGCAATTTAAGCCATAAAAAAAGCCCACTTACGCGGGCTCTTTTCTTACTTCTTCGAAGCTAATCGTTTATCAGATAGCTTATCTACCTAACTCTATACTATCAATTATCTTGGGGAGCACCAGTACCGGAAGAGCCCATGAATAACTTGCGTCCATCCGGGAATGTAATATCACGACCGTTAGCACGGCAAGTTGGCTCACATAATCGGTCTTTGCTTTGATAGCCTGTCACGATGATGGCATCACCCATAGTAAGCGAGTTTCTATTAATGCCACGACGAAGTAATGTGTTTGGTGTCCCGCCTTCAACCATCCAAGGACCAGGGTCTCTGGTTGATTCTGGATCGTTGTTGTCCAGATGGATCCAAGTGTGCGGGTTGATCCACTCAACTCGCGTAATAGGACCACCCAAACGAACCGGCAGATTTGCATCAAATTCAGCAGAAAACGCATGGTGCGCTACAGCTGGTTGTTTAATCGCAACTAAACCAGCAGCAGTCACAGCTGCTAAAGCCAGTAATTTAATCTTCATATTTTTACCCCATCAGTAGTCTTGCTTATCACTTCAGGCACCAGGATTAATCCATACTGCTCTCGAAATGGAAACTTTTATTAGAAGTCAACAACCCATATTGTATACAAGGGCTCGCAATAATTCCAAGTAGAATACGTTAAAATGAGCCCTTATTTGATCTAAACTAGATTAAAATCCCAATTCGGCCTCTCTGCCCTTACGATATCTGCCATACATCATTTCTTCTACGAATTCTACGCACTTAAATTGTGGCAGCTCGAAGCCTGCTTCAAGGCGTCGATACAGAGGCATTCTAATTGTCCACGGGCGCTCGTATATATCAGGGTCTTCCATGGTCGCGCTGTACTCAATGACATTCTCACTAACCATGGTATAACGTTCGGTAACCTTCAACTGATACGTGTGGTAGTTGCCGGCCCGGTCAAACCAGGTACGGTCATCCATTCCAGATGCTTCTACTACCCAAGTGTCACCGTCCCATTGACCCCATGACTGGCCCATCCAAGAATCCAGTGGCGCTGGCCCCGGATCTTCCAAAAAGACATTCCGAACTGCACCGGCGAATGAATAGGCCATGAAAAATGCGCTCTCGCTCTGGAAAATTTGAAACGGATGAGGTAAATAAGTCGCTCTCGGCACACCTGGCATATAGCATTTCACTTCCGGATCGTTATTCAGCCAGTCTGCCCGATTCTCGTCCCGCTGTGCCAGCGCCTCTGGCTTATAGGGTATAGTTCCACCATCAACCACGCCAAAACCAGCCGGCACCGCACCAACAGCGCCCATCGCGACAACTTCCGGCGCCGGGACGGGGACGAAATCACCCGGTACCAGCTGGTAAGCAGCCTTCGGGGCATGTGCCTCAAGGTTGTTATTGGCTGTTGATAAGACTTGCCAGATTCCATTTAGATCAGGCTTGCCATTTGGGCCGCGCGGGATAGCGGCACCACCGGCTTCCATCACCTCGGTAACTTGTGCTGGCTGTCGTGTTCCTGTTTCAGTCGGCGAACAACTGACGAATAATCCGGCAATTGCTAAAAGCAGCCATTGAATTTTCATATTATTACCTATTTTCATTGTTAAAATTACTCTCCCATTAAGGAGGGATGATATAACCATTTCGACCTTTTTGTGTCAAGCCAAAACAATAAAGCAGTAGGGGCTCGGGCTCACCACTATGAGCGCCCTTGGTTTGAAAAATCAGCTAACAATTGAGCGCCAATTATTAACTAGGTATTCAGCCGTTCTCCAAGACAGGGCCTGTACCGTGAGTGTCGGGTTGCGGGCACCACTGGTTCCCATAACCGAAGCACCCAGTATGCCTAAATTTGGTGCCTCATGGGAGAAGCCCCAACTGTCGACCACATTAGTCTGGCTATCAATCCCCATGCGGGTTCCGCCATAGGCATGTGTGGAAGCACCCATCGTATTACCGAGACCTGATTTAACCACCTTGATCGCACCCGCTTCCAAATACCATTGCTCCATCTTGTCCTGGGCATAGGCAGCTATCCGTTTCTCGTTCTCCCCATATTTTGCCGTAATCCTTGTCACCGGCAATCCAAATGTATCCTTAATTACAGGATCGAGGTCCAGATAATTATTCTCATAGGGCAGCGTTGTCTTTTGAATATAAGAGGAATTAGTTCGATCGGCATTTTGCATGATGAACGCTTTCCAGTCAGAACCCCAATTACGGGTCTCACCAAAAGTACCCATTCTGGCCGCACTCATCGGTTTCCTATCGGTATGGGCCCAAAGGTTTGCACCACCAATAAAATTCAGATGCGCGTGGTCAAAATTATCATCGGCCCATTCATCGATTCCTACTCCCTGCGCGGGTAATCCATACCAATTATGCAGATCTGAGGGGAACAACGCGGTCACAGGCGCGCCTTGATGATGACTTAAATAATGCCTACCCACCTGGCCAGCGTTATTGGATAGTCCATTAGGAAAGGCCCTTGATTTTGAGAGTAGCAGCAGACGCACATTTTCATAGGCGTAGCTGGATAAAAGAACCACATCAGCAGGCTGAAAAAATGTTTCGCTGCCCTTCACATAATCCACACCTGTTACCTTGCCATCATTGTCAGTAACGATATTGATTACTCGCGCATAGGTCACCACATCAAGATTTCCCGTTGCCACCGCTTTCGGAATCGTAGTAACGGCAGTGGAGCTTTTGGCCTCTACATGGCAGCCTCCCTTACCGCAGAACCCATGGTACTGACAGGGTGGCCGACCATCATAGAGCTCACTGGCAATTGCTGCTGGGCCCTGAAAGGGATTCCAACCCAGACTGCGGGCCGCATCGCCCATTAGATCAGTAAAGGGCGAGGCGCGCAGGGGCTGCATGGGATATTCCCTTTGCCGCTCTCCTTCAAAAATGTTTCCGGACGTGTTGATATTACCTTGCACATTACCAGCCTGGCCCGAAATTCCCACGGCGTACTCTACCTTGTCATAGAAAGGCTCCAGCTCTTCATAACCAAAGGGCCAGTCCTCTACGGTTGAATCAAGTGGAATTCGGTCGGCACCATAACGTCGTTTGGTTTCACTCACTACCTTGAAATCCCAGGGATTAAGACGCCAACTTTGTGCCCAATAATGCATCGTTGTG
>CAVOCG010000080.1:0-12346 GCA_963694095.1 Gammaproteobacteria bacterium | reverse complement strand
AACAAAGGAAACAGAGCCATGATGATAGATAGAATTACAAATTCCAAGTTGAGAACACAATGCGTCGATCGCAGCAAGTTTGTCCAGCGAACAAGTAAAGTCGCTCTCCTGCACCCACAACTCATGATTCCCCGGCACGAATAAAACTTTCAAAAATTTTCTGAGCAGCGCCTCGAATACCACCCACAGCTTTTCTAAATCGTCTGAAACGTCGCCGGCCAGGATCAGCACATCGTTCTGGTAATTGGTGTCGCTTAAGTTCAGCAACCATTCCAGATTTTCCGGATAATCAACATGCACATCGGAAAGCGCAAATACTCTCATAGCTGAGACGCCGCCACTGGTTCTTGCAAAGAATCAGCATGCTGCTTTATTAGCTCCGTTAGCAACAAGTAATCGTCGCGGCGTGGATCAGATTTACGCCACACCAGGCCAATTTCACGGCACACATTTTCGTTACTGAAATGACGCAATTGCAGACCGGTTTCCCCAATTATATCAGCCTGTACCGCGAGACTGGGTAGTAGTGTAATACCAAGGCCGTTTGCCACCATCTGCACCAGAGTGTGCAGACTGGTGCCCTCATAAACTAGATCAGTATCCATACTGTCTAGTTTACAAGCTTCCAGCGCGTGGTCTCGAAGGCAGTGTCCTTCCTCCAATAATAAAAGCTGTTCACCGTGCAAGTTTTTCTGTGTTACCTGCTTGAGTTTCTCAAACTTGTGTCCGGGTGGCAGGCATAATAAGAATTCATCTTTAAATACCGTAACGGTCTCCATGTTTTTTAAGGGGTAAGGCAATGCCAGGATAATCAAGTCCAATGACCCTTGCTGCAACTGTCGAACCAGTTGTGCGCTTAAATCCTCTTTCAGATACAATTTTAACTTGTCATATTTTTTGCGTAATTTTGAAAGTATCAGTGGCAATAAGAAGGGACCAATGGTTGGAATCACTCCCAGCCGGATCTCACCCGCTAATTTCTCTTGATGGGAACGTGCCAGACTGACGAAACTCTCAACATCCCCTAGGATGACACGTGCCTGATTCAGCAACCGTTCCCCAAGCGGCGTGATCAATACAGTTTTTTTGTTTCGCTCAAAAATGGTTGCGCCCAGCTGGGATTCCAATTCCTGAATTGCCGCACTTAGCGTTGATTGGGTGACGTGACAAGCAGCTGCTGCTTTGCTGAAGTGCCTGTATTCTGCCACTGCGCACAGATACCTGAGCTGTTTAATCGTAGGTTTCATGGGTAATAATAGTAATCGAAAAAAACGATCAACACATCAAAAAAAATCAATTAGATTCTATGGTTATTATGACGTATGTTTAGAGCTACACACTGGATGGGGCAGGCAAATCCAACGGATGACCGCCCACTTTTATGAAAATTGACAGGAGAATCAGAATGTCGCTGAAAGGATCAAAAACTGAAGACAACCTCAAGGCTGCCTTCGCAGGCGAATCACAGGCTAACCGGCGTTACCTTTACTTCGCACAGAAAGCGGATGTAGAAGGTTATAACGACGTATCTGCACTGTTTCGCTCAACCGCTGAAGGTGAAACCGGGCATGCCCACGGTCACCTCGAATACTTAGAAGAAGTGGGTGATCCTGCCACTGGACTACCAATTGGTGGCACCGAAGATAACCTGAAGGCATCAGTTGCTGGTGAAACCCATGAGTATACCGATATGTACCCAGGCATGGCAAAGGACGCGCGTGATGAGGGCTTCGATGAAATCGCAGACTGGATGGAGACGCTTGCCAAAGCTGAGCGCTCGCACGCCAACCGTTTTCAGAAAGCACTCGATTCTCTGGACGACTAACTCGTACCTTACGTGTCTGTCACCTCCCTGGTGGTAGGCACGTAATCTCTGGAACTCGTATGAAAAACCAAGGTAGAGAGGGAGGACTGGACGCGCCTACCCGGCATCCATTAGGTCAGAATGATCCCAAGTTTTGGGATGAGCAGGCTCTAAACAAGGAACTTGAAAGAGTTTATGACATCTGTCACACCTGCCGCCGTTGCGTGAGCCTTTGTAATGCCTTCCCCACTCTCTTCGATCTAATCGATGAAAGCGACACCATGGAACTCGACGGTGTAGCTATCGCTGATTACACCAAAGTTGTCGATCAATGTTACCTCTGTGACCTCTGTTATCTTACTAAATGCCCCTATGTGCCACCCCATGAATGGAATATTGACTTCCCCCATCTGATGCTGAGAGCGAAGGCCGTCAAATTCGAAAAGGGCGAGACCCGGTTCCGAGACAGTATAATCACCAGCACTGACTTGATCGGAAAAGTAGCAAGCCAACCAATTATCAACTCCGTAGTGAATGCGGCTAATAAAAATAAAATTATACGTAGCCTGCTGGATAAGACGCTCGCCATTCATAAGGACTCTGTGCTCCCGGAATATACCAACAAGCCGCTGCTCAAAAGACCCCGCGCAGTGAGCCATGATCCGCTGAAACCGGGAAAGAAAGATGAGCCCACCGACGCGGATAATCATCCGGATAAAGTCACACTCTTCACCACCTGCTATTGCAATTACAACGAACCCTCTGTCGCCGAGAGTGTCATTAAGCTTTTCAAACACAATGACATAGACATCGAACTTGTGGGTAGAGAGCATTGCTGTGGAATGCCGAAAATGGAATTAGGTGATTTAAAATCCGTCACCAAGTTAAAACAAGCAAACATCCCCCTTCTTTATGAAAAAGTTCAATCCGGGCACAAAATTGTCGCTGCAGTTCCATCCTGCGTTTTGATGTTCAAGCAGGAATTACCACTGCTATTCCCTGACGATGAACAGGTGAAAGCCGTAGCCCAAGCTTTCTATGACCCATTCGAGTATTTGTTTTCACTGCACAAACAAGGAAAATTAAATATCGAGTTCAAGTACGAGCTAGGTAATATAAGTTATCATGTGGCCTGTCATCAACGCGTGCAGAATATTGGCCCCAAAACCAAACAGATATTGCAATTAGTGCCAGGTACCACTGTAAACAGTATCGAGCGCTGCTCTGGTCATGATGGTACCTATGGCGTCAAGAAAGAAACCTTTGAGCATGCCAATAAAATTGCCAGGCCGATTGTTAAACAGATCAAGCAACAGGAACCGGACCATTACGGTAGCGACTGCCCTATTGCCGGCAAACACATCGAAAACAACCTTGATTCGGGGCAGAAAGCTATCCATCCACTGGACTTGCTCTGCATGGCTTATGGTATTTGAATCACAATTTATTTTTTAGGATATTGAAAAGTGAAAAATTTAACGCTCGCTGATCTAATGAGCATCGAAGCTTACAACGCACAACGACCGGAATTCCGACAAGCAATAATGGAACACAAGAAGTCTCGCCGCGTCCCCCTAGGACCCAATGCGATGCTGCATTTCGAGAATTTCAGGCTTATGCAATACCAGGTATTGGAACTTATACGTATCGAAAAAATAACCACTGAACATGAGCTACTAGAAGAACTCGGAGCCTATAACCCACTTATTCCCGACGGTTCAAATCTGAAAGTTACTTTTATGCTGGAGTACCCAGATGAAGTTGCGCGCGCTATAGAACTAGCAAAACTTGTTGATATTGAAAATAAAATTCTGATTCAGATTGATGGGTGTAAACCGGTATTTCCTATCGCCAATGAAGACCTGCCTAGGTCAACTGAAGAGAAAACTTCATCTGTGCATTTTCTGCGCTTCGAATTTACCCAGGAGATGATCAGCGCTGCCAGGAACGGGGCTAGCTGGTCGATTTATTGTCTGCACCCGAATTATCAACACCGCAACAATAGGTTGCCTGAACAGGTTACCACTTCGCTGATGCAGGATTTTGATTAATGCATTTGGCTCATTGCACATCAGCTGGCGCTAATGCGGTTTATAATAGAAATAGTGACAGAGGCACAAGCAGCATCTGCGTCGGCAACGTCGAAAGGGTAAGAAGAACAGCTACATCAATGAAGAACACACCAGCTCAGCTGCGCAAGCTGATTCAGGGGCTGAGGCCCAATCTGGAGCTGGAGCTGGAACTGAATTCG
Organism: Gammaproteobacteria bacterium; assembly: GCA_963694095.1. Classification (GTDB taxonomy): domain Bacteria; phylum Pseudomonadota; class Gammaproteobacteria; order Pseudomonadales; family Pseudohongiellaceae; genus UBA9145. The sequence goes on along the minus strand of CAVOCG010000080.1, from coordinate 8,291 downwards.
ACCAGACCCATGATACGATTGAACATTACTCCATGGATGAATGCAACGAAATGTAGCAGTGCGATGGAATTAAGATTGCGTGAGATTGAGGCATTTATCACTTCCACGAAATTCAGACTGCACTCTGAAATAAACCGCATCTGATACTATCCACACCTTCCCTTCCTTGCATACGCTGTAAATTCGTGCAGATATTTTCCATGAGCATGAGAAAGCAGTAATATTGGGAGTTCGTTGCCAACAAGTCCTCAGCTGCTATGAAGTACTGCCATCAATGTGCCGCACCCCTGGTTCTCCGTATACCCGAGGGCGATGAATTAGCGCGTCACTGCTGTGATAGCTGTGACAGCATTTTCTACCTGAACCCAAAAAATATTGTGGGCACGCTGCCTACCCATCTGAATAAAGTGTTGCTCTGTAAGCGAGCCATTGAGCCACGACTTGGTAAGTGGACGCTGCCCGCTGGTTTCATGGAAAATGGTGAATCCAGCCTGGAAGGTGCAATTCGCGAAACTATGGAAGAAGCTGGCGCTCGGATCGATGTGCAGGCCAATAGTCTTTATACGCTCTTTAACCTGCCTGTAATCAACCAAATGTATCTGTTTTTTCGTGCAGAATTATCTGATCTCGATTACCATCCCGGGAGAGAAAGCTTGGAAGTTGCTTTGTTCTCAGAAGCGGAAATTCCGTGGAAGCAGATCGCCTTTCCAGTAGTTCACAGCACGCTGAAATATTACTTTAAAGATCTTAAGAAGAATCGATTTCCTGTTCGTATGTTTGACGTTCGCCATGGTGAAGACCGAACCATTACCACAAGCTTAATCAGCCATAGTCCGAACTAAGCGGGTAAGGCAAACTATTCAGTTTTTATAATTGAAAACGCTGGCTCTTCATAGGGATGAAATTGTTTTAATGCGGCAATGGCCGCCTCGATAGTTTCTGCAGCACAAACCATCTCTACTTTGTATTCAGCTACGGATTCAATCTTATTGATTTCACCCACAAAGGGTGAGCTGCCTGTCAGTGGCCTGAATTGACCTGAACCCAGGGTTTGCCAGACGCAGCAATCGTAATCCCCTACCCTACCAGCCCCGGCTTCGAACATCGCAGATTTAACCGCGTCAAGATGACTCTCCGGTACATAAAATTCGATTTTGAAAAGCTGTGCTTGAGTAATCATTTAGTGAATGCCGTTTGTACTAGTCAAGCCAACGCCGTGCGTTGCGAAACAACCTCATACTAGGCGCATCTTCACTCCAGTGGTCAGGATGCCAGGAGTTCTGGTTCGCCCTGAAGACTCGCTCTGGGTGCGGCATCATGATTGTAACCCGGCCATCCTTACTGCACACACTGGCGATGCCATCGGGTGAGCCATTCGGGTTCGCTGGATATTTCTCTGTCACACCGCCCCTATTTGCGGCATATCTTGCAGACACACAATTAGCAGCTGAAATAGCAGATAACTGCGCAGGCTGCAGAAACTGTGCACGACCTTCCCCATGGGCCACAGCGATCGGAAAATGGGAGCCTTGCATACCCTGAAAGAATATAGAGGGTGAGTCTAATACCTCGACCAGAGCCACCCGTGCCTCAAACTGCTCAGACCGGTTTCTCACAAAGCGCGGCCAGTTATCTGCACCGGATATCAATTCATGGAGCAGCGAAATCATCTGACAACCATTACACACACCAAGGGTGAGTGAATTTGGATTGGCGAAAAACTGTGCAAATTGCTCACGCACCTTGTCATTAAAAAGAATTGACTTGGCCCAACCGCCACCTGCACCCAACACATCACCGAAGGAGAATCCACCGCAGGCCACCAGCACGTTGTAGTCCCGCAAATTGACATAGCCACTGCTAATATCAGTCATGTGTACATCGATTGCAGCGAACTGAGCGCGGTCGAAAGCGGCCGCCATCTCTACCTGCCCATTCACCCCCTGATCTCGTAATACGGCAACTCGCGGTTTCTTGATTGTATTGATATAAGGTGCTGAAATATCCACATTCAGGTCGAAGTCGAGCGCCGCATTTAATCCAGGATTCTCACTGTCCAGTAGACAGTCGTATTCTTCCTTCGCGCAGGCAGAATTGTCGCGCATACTTTGAATTTGATAGCTTGTTTGCGACCAGACGCGCTGTAATTCAACCCGGTTTCTATTGATCAGTTCTGCACCAGCGCCGAGTACGATAATTTTATCTTCAACTGATAATTCACCAATGGCTTGCATGCAATCGCTAATCCCCAACTGCACCGCCGTTTCCTCCAGCCGATGCAGATCAAGGGTTCTGACCTGTACTACCGCGCCCAACTCTTCATTAAAAAGCACCTTAATCGCATCACTACCTGATAGTAGTGAGGAAATATCCACCTTCAAACCACAGTGCCCGGCAAATGCCATTTCCGCCAGGGTAGTGAACAAACCACCGTCAGAGCGATCATGATAGGCGAGCAACAGACCCTCACTAATGCTGTTTTGGATCAGTACGAAGAATTGCTTTAAAAGCTCCGCATCATCCAAATCCGGTGGCGAGCCCTCGAATTTTCTGTATACCTGAGCTAGTGCCGATGCGCCCATGCGATTTTTCCCCAAACCCAAGTCAAACAGTACCAGGCTGGTTTCACCGCGGTCAGTTCGTAGCTGCGGCGTGACAGTCTGTCTGATATCGGAAACCGGCGCGAAGGCAGAAATTATGAGGGAAAGCGGTGCCGTGTTGGCCCTTTCTTTGGATTCCTGCTGCCAAACCGTGCGCATGGACATGGAGTCTTTCCCCACCGGGATACAAATGCCTAATTGCGGGCACAGCTCCATACCTACAGCTTTAACCGTAGCATAGAGCTTTGCATCTTCATGACCATGGCCTGCGGCAACCATCCAGTTCGCTGACAGTTTAATATCACCGATCTGATTGATTGCGGTGCTGGCTATATTGGTTATCGCCTCGCCAATGGCCATACGTCCGGATGCCGGCGCATCAAACAGGGCTATAGGTGTTCTTTCACCCATAGCCATGGCCTCACCCACATAGGAGTTAAACGAACTTGCTGTAACTGCCGCATTTGCCACCGGCACTTGCCAGGGACCCACCATCTGATCCCGGCTAACCAGGCCGGTAATGGACCGGTCCCCAATTGTTATCAGAAAGCTTTTGCTGGCCACCGCGGGTAAGCTGAGAACTCGCTCGATTGCTTCTGTAAGAACCAGTTCAGAGCTATTGAATTCAACTACTTTCACCGTTCCCGATTCCGCCTCTCGATGCATTTTAGGTGGTTTACCGAACAGCACCTCCATGGGGAGATCGATGGGATTATTGTCGAAATAGGAATCTTCCAGCTTAATGTGCTGTTCAGCCATGGTTTCACCAACCACTGCAAACGGGCAACGCTCTCGGCTGCAGATATTTCGAAATATTTCTAGATTGGCTAAGGATATCGCCAGCACATAACGCTCCTGGGCCTCGTTACACCAAATTTCTAGCGGTGACATGCCAAGCTCGGCATTAGGCACTTCTCGAAGATGGAAGACGCCACCCCGGCCACCGTCTTTTACCAGTTCCGGCAGGGCATTGGACAAACCACCTGCACCCACATCATGAATAAACTCAATGGGATTGCTATCGCCGAGTTGCCAACATTGATCGATGACTTCCTGGCAGCGACGTTCCATTTCCGGGTTCTCCCGTTGCACTGAAGCGAAGTCTAAATGTTCCGCGCTGGCACCGGATGCCATAGAGGAAGCCGCCCCCCCTCCCAAGCCAATTAGCATCGCAGGACCACCCAGCACAATTACCTTCACACCCACTTCGATCTCGCCCTTATGCACGTGGGAGTCGCGAATATTACCTAGCCCACCGGCGATCATAATGGGTTTGTGATAGCCACGAACCTCGGCTTTGCCCGACTCATTCACAATTTCGTCCTCAAAGCTGCGAAAATAGCCACACAAATTAGGTCTGCCGAATTCGTTATTAAAAGCGGCTCCCCCAATAGGACCTTCCAGCATAATATCCAAGGCTGAGGCGATGTGGGCCGGTTTACCAAAATCCTGTTCCCAGGGCTGGGGCAGATTCGGCAAATGTAAATTTGAAACAGAAAAACCGCTAAGTCCTGCCTTAGGCTTCGAGCCCTTTCCCGTTGCCCCTTCGTCTCGAATTTCACCGCCTGACCCAGTTGCTGCTCCAGGGAATGGAGCAATCGCGGTTGGATGGTTGTGCGTTTCCACCTTCATTAATATTTGAATGGGTTCATTTACGAAGTGGTATTCCTTCGAATCTGGCTGCGGGAAAAATCGATCTGCACTATGCCCCGCCATGACGGCTGCATTATCCGAATAAGCTGACAAAACTCCCTCAGGTGAACACCGGTGGGTATTACGGATCATGCCAAACATTGAATCCGCTTGATCCACCTTATCTATCCTCCAGCTGGCATTGAATATCTTATGACGACAATGCTCGGAATTCGCCTGAGCAAACATCATCAATTCCACATCAGTGGGGTTCCTGTTCAGTTGCTGGAAACTGGTATAAAGATAATTGATTTCATCATCGGCTAATGCCAAACCCAATTCCCTATTCGCCGTGACCAGTTTTTTTCTGCCCTGTCCCAGCATATCGACTGACTGCAAAGTCCGAGGTTCGCCAGTTTCAAACAGAATGACTGCCCTATCAACCTGATCCAATACAGTTTGGGTCATGCGATCGTGGAGCAAGCTGTCCAGCAGTTGCACTTCGGGTTCGCTCAGCGGTTTGTCCGATGTGATACCAAACAAGGTGCCGCGTTCAATCCGGATGATCTTCTTTAACCCACAGTTGTGCACAATATCGGTTGCCTTGCTGGACCAGGGCGACAAAGTTCCTGGGCGCGGCACAACCAACCGGTATAGGGTATGTGAAGAATTCTGGCTGGCATCACTGCTTCCAGTGGGTTGCGATGGCCCGTATTCCAGCAAAGCATCGAGGACAGCAAGTTCATCTGTGGACAAATCATCATCACCGCATTCGGCCAGATGAATATACTGCGAGGAAATTGAGAGGGTCGACGGGAGTTGGGCTTGGACGGATTGAGTTAACTTGGCAATCTTGAATTCAGATAGAGCCGTCGCTCCAAACATCACGCGCATTGATTGGTCGTCCTAGTTTAAAACAGTTGTGCGGCTGGTAGTGTAAAAAGTGTTGCCGATTCACGCGCCATGATAATTGATTTGTTAAACAAAGGGTCCATTTTTTTCTCGTCGTTTCAACTTAAAAAAATTCTGCAGTAAATTGGCGCAATTATCCGCCAATACGCCCTCAGTAAAATCCACATGGTGATTGAATGAATTCTCCTGCAGTAGCATTCGATGGCTCACAACAGCGCCGAACCGGGGCTCCCGCGCTCCGAATACCAGGTGCTCAATTCGGGCATGAACCAATGCACCAATGCACATGGTGCATGGCTCAAGAGTCACATACAGGCAGGTGCCGGGCAAGCGGTAGTTGTGCTCACTTTGCGCGGCATTTCTCAGGGCAATAATTTCGGCATGGGCTGTCGGGTCGTTGCTAGAGATAGGTTGGTTATAACCAGAACTAATGATCTCACCGTCTCGCACCAGCACTGCTCCCACCGGCACCTCGTCATGATCTGCCGCGATATCTGCTTGCTGTAAGGCCAGCATCATCCAGTTTTCATGGGAATCATTCATAGGTGATTCTCCCCTGAGCCTGCGGACAATCTCATAACCAGGTAAAGCCCCGCCGATACCGCCGGACCAATACCCAGCGCAAATAGTAAGGTACCTACGCCAACAACCCCACCTAGTGACCAACCCAGTATTACCGCTGTTATTTCGATCGTTGTTCTCACTCCCGCGATGGGCAAACCAGTCCGTCTCTGCATACCCGTCATCAGACCATCTCTCGGACCAGGGCCCAAATTCGCACACAAATACATACCGCTGCCAATGCCCACCATGGCTATACCCGTTAGTGACTGCATTATCTGAAGATAAAATATTTCGGGACGGGGTAAAAAATTCAGCGAAGCCTCAATCGCGGCGGCAATCACTACTGCATTCAGTATCGTGCCAATACCTGGTTTCTGCCGCAATGGAAGCCACAGGAGCAGCACGCTGAGACTCACAACAAAGGTAGAAAAACCAACACTCCAACCGGTTAAATTACTGACTCCCTGTGACAGTACAATCCAGGGACTGACCCCAACTCCCGCTGCAATAAGCGATGCCTCACCTACGCCAAACACTAACAGTCCAAGGCAGAGTAGCCCCAGCGTTAGAGGTCTTGGTTTAAGATTCAGTGGATCGGCTGAGCTCCAGAATACGATGGGGACAACTTTCACAGAAATAAATTTCATGGCGGTACCATTCGATGAGTAACAAATGGATTTGTCGCACTACAAGTTAAGATTAATTCGGTTATACACGACTAATACTTTCTGTGTAACTTTTGTGTAAAGCATTATCCATAGTGCACGCTTTTTCTACATCTACGTTTCTACTGCATTTCAATAGTTTAGCCAATCATCGGTTACACATTGTACACCAGCAATCATCCTTAAAGTTTCTCTGCAAATGGCGATTTGCGAAACTCTGCCAATTTCTGCTTGCCGTGTTCTTTTGGCTATTTCCTGTCTTCTATTCCGATAACTAGCGAAGTACCTACAGCCACTTCCACAGTAGAGATTTGAACTTCACGCTTAGACATTAACTCCCCATCAATTCGTTGCGTATCTAAGTTGCGGGAAGTGATGATACGTGGAAGATTACCAAGCGAAGCGTCAACTGAACTTCCGTGCTCAAAATCTAAACCTCTATAAAACCACTGCTGTATCGTTATATCTGGCGAAATAAGCCCCTGCAGTATCTCCCATGCTTCCTCACACAAGCTTTCGTTGTTTTCATAAATCTCAGCTGTGTTGCTTCTTCCTGTGTTGCTGTAAGCCTCTGCTCGGTTGTGGTTGAAAACTTCTTTCTTAAGCTTGTATTCATAACACCTAAGTTCGTCTGGTTTGTCTGAAAGCTCTTCTCTTATCAGTTTCTGATTTGCCCGTTCGCTATCAAACTGTGCATATTCTTCTTCAGTCAGCTCTTCAAAGTCCTTTCGCCTTATAACTAGCCGCAATTTTTTCTATAGCCACCAAATAAGCAGCCATACGCAAGTCAGAGACATTTTCCTGCTCATGCCAAAGGGTTCTCATAGATTGGAAAGCTCCACGCATCGTATCATCCAAACCTGATCTTACCAGTTCCAGCTCACCGGCTCCTACCATATATTTTTTCTTAAAGTTTGTCGAAAGATGCCATTGATCACCCATCGCTTGGGATAGACTCTCAAATTCTTTGATTACCATATCATTGCGAGCTTCTTGCTCGCGTCTTTGCATACGACCAAAGCGTATATGGCTTAGATTTTTGACCCATTCAAAATAGGAAACCGTCACACCACCAGCGTTTGCATACATGTCAGGGATAATGACGCATCCTTTTTCGCGGAGTATTTTATCAGCGGTAGCGGTTACTGGTCCATTTGCAGCCTCTATGATCAGGGGTGCCTGAACGTTTGCTGCATTATCAATATTGATCACACCTTCAAGAGCTGCTGGAATTAGAATATCGCAATCTGCCTCTAAGAGCGCGGCACCGTTCTGTGAATATGTGGCACCCGGAAAATCAGCGACCCCGCTGTTCCCCATAATCCAGTTGTGAACCGAATCGACATCCAGCCCATTTTCATTATAAATCGCTCCATCACGCTCGATGATCCCCGTGATAACCGAGCCATCCTCTTCACGCAGAAACTTTGCCGCATGGTAACCAACATTCCCAAGGCCCTGGACTATGATACGCTTGCCCTCTAGGGAGCCAGACAGGCCTGCCTTGGCAACATCCTTGGGCTCGCGGAAAAATTCACGCAAAGCATACTGCACACCGCGGCCAGTCGCCTCAACTCGCCCCGCGATACCACCAGCATTTATCGGTTTTCCAGTTACGCAAGCTTTAGCAGCAATATCCGTAGTATTCATGCGGGCATATTGATCGGCGATCCAAGCCATTTCTCGCTCGCCAGTACCCATATCAGGTGCTGGAACATTCTGGCTTGGGTGAATCAAATCCCTTTTAATAAGTTCATAAGCAAATCGACGCGTAATAAGTTCCAATTCATGTTCATCATAATCCCTAGGATTAATACAGAGTCCACCCTTTGAACCTCCAAAAGGTGCGTCAACCAGAGCGCATTTATAGGACATTAACGCAGCCAAAGCCTCAACTTCATCTTGGTTCACAGAGCTT
>CAVOCG010000079.1:0-12356 GCA_963694095.1 Gammaproteobacteria bacterium | reverse complement strand
GCCAAATCTGTACCACCACGCCGGCAGTTTCAATTAATTTGAACCATTTAGCATTGAGCGTTGCCGATTCCAGCTTCGGGCTGGAAATAAGAATTTTGTAATCCGGATTAGGGTCTGTCAGGTAGTGTTGCAGAGCTGATTTGCCCGCTTCCTCTAATTTTGCGGAGCTTAGTCTCAAATCAAATAGTTTCTTTTCAGAGAACAGCCCGAGATTACTTACAGAATGTGAAAATGAATTCCAGGTAAACCGCTTGTCGATGTCCATCGTCTCCCGGTCTGCATAGCCTTGTTTTCCGAAATAATGTCTGACGCTGTCCGCTGACTCCTGCATCAAAAGCGGATCGTTGCCGGTGATCCAATACAGCGCAGCAGCACCTCTTCGGAGGTGGGTGTCTAGTTGCTGAGCTTTGATCTTCATAATAGTTACTTTTGGCTGATTTCACTGAATCTAGATATTGACTCGTTCCAGTCGGCGCATGAGCTGATTAACTAACTCCCGTCGCATCTCTGTCATTATAATTTCAATTTCTTCCTGTGTGCCGCTTATATTTTCAATGTCTTCAAAATAGATGTCTTCCACAATCAATTGCTCCGGCGCAATAAGCAGCTCTTCGCCCCTACCCAGCGTGATATTGACGGATAACTGTAGCTCATACTGGGCCGCTCTAGCGCGGGGGTTGATTGTGATGGCACGGCGATTGACCTGCTCATTACTCACAAGGAGTATGAGATTAGTCTCGTCTGCGTCTATGGTATTTACAAGTTCAATCTCAACCCCTGCGTTTGAGAGCGAGCGGCTGAGAAAGCGTCCAAACTCACTATTAGGCTGTATAAGATTAAGCTTCAGTTGTTGGAACTGGCTTGACAGCACTTCGTTACCGCGCAGTGAGAACCCACAGGAACTCAGCAGCGCAGCCAGTAGTATTGGCAAGGTCAACCTGATCAGTGAATCGATGAGATGACTATGAATCATTAACTATTTCCTAGCGCCTAAACAACAATATTTACCAGCTTTCCCGGGACAACAATAACCTTGCGTACTTCAGAGCCCTCGGTATATTTTTGCACGGCAGGATGAGACAGAGCCTGTTGCTCGAGTGCTTGCTTGTTGGTGCCTTTGTCCACCTCAATCTTGGCTCGCAATTTCCCGTTCACTTGTAACACTATCATGACAATGGATTGAACTAACGCGGTTGTGTCAGTCTGTGGCCACGATGCATCCATCACCGCGCCATCATGCCCCAGATGTTGCCACAGTACATGGCTAAAGTGCGGAACTACAGGGGCTAACATGAGAATCGCAGACTCCAGAGCTTCCTGAATAATTCGCTGATCGGTCGTGCCCTGCTCTGGAGCTATATGTTTTTGCACAGCGTTGAACAATTCCATAGTCGCTGCTATGGCGGTATTGAATGTGTGTCGTCGACTGTAGTCGTCGCTCACCTTTTGCAGCGTGGAATGAGTGTTAAATCGCATTTGCTGCTGCGCTTCACTCAGTGTTTCTTCCTTAAGATCACCCACATTAATCGCTTTGTGACTGGCAACTGTTTTCCACAATCTCTTCAAAAACCGATAACTACCCTCTACTCCGCTGTCGGACCACTCTAGCGTTTGCTCAGGTGGGGAGGCAAACATCATAAACATGCGCACGGTATCCGCACCGTATTTTTGGATTAGATTTAGAGGATCAACTGTATTGCCCTTGGATTTGGACATTTTACTGCCATCTTTCAATACCATACCTTGCGTCAGCAGGTGGGTGAAGGGTTCATCTGATTTCACCAACCCTTCGTTACGCATCAGTTTGTGAAAGAAACGCGCGTAGAGCAAATGCAGGATCGCATGCTCAATACCACCGATATACTGATCTACTGGTAACCAGTAATCCGCACGTTCGTCCAGCATAGCTGAATCTTGACCAGGGCAAGCGTACCGTGCGTAGTACCAGGAAGATTCCATGAATGTGTCAAAGGTATCGGTCTCACGCTGTGCTGCGGCGCCACAGGTCGGGCAGTCGACTGAATAGAAATCGGACATCTTTGCCAGTGGTGAGCCACTGGCATCGAAGTCGATATCTTCTGGCAGAGTAACCGGTAAATCGTTGTCAGGAACAGGCACCGCACCACATAGGTCACAGTGGATGATGGGTATCGGTGTACCCCAATAACGTTGCCTTGAGACGCCCCAGTCTCGCAAGCGGTAATTTACTTGCTTGCGGCCCTTGCCCTGCGCCTTTAGGTGGGCTCCTATCTGATCGAAAGCCTTCTGGAAATCCAGTCCGTCAAACTGGCCGGAGTTGATAAGAGTGCCTTTCTCTACAAATGCGCACTGGCTCAATTCGCAGCTATTTTCTGATTCTGCTTTAGGTTCTATTACCTGCTGAATCTGGATGCCATATTTGGTAGCAAATTCCCAGTCGCGCTGATCATGAGCCGGGACGGACATTACTGCGCCTGAGCCATAGCTCATTAGAACAAAGTTGGCTACATAGATCGGAATTAGCTGCTCGTTGATGGGATGAATGGCCTTAAGTCCGGTATCCATGCCCAGCTTTTCCATTGTCGCCATCTCTGCTTCTGCTACTTTTACCCGGCTTTGTTCTTCGATAAAAGTTTTCAATTCTTGGTTGGTACTGGCAGCAAGTTCTGCCAAGGGATGTTGCGGTGCCACTGCTATATAGGTTACACCCATTAACGTGTCGGGCCGGGTGGTATAAACCGATAAGTGCTTCTGAGCTGCCGCGACTTTGTCGGCTACTTCGAAATCCAGTTCCACACCAACGGATCTGCCGATCCAGTTCCCCTGCATAGTGCGGACTTTTTCTGGCCAGCCATCCAATTTTTCGAGGTCATCGAGTAATTCCTCAGCAAAATCTGTGATTTTGATGAACCATTGCGGGATTTTGCGGCGCTCTACCAGCGCCCCTGAGCGCCATCCCCGGCCCTCGATAACCTGTTCGTTGGCTAATACTGTTTGGTCCACCGGATCCCAATTGACCTCAGCTTCTTTTTTGTAGACTAGGCCTTTTTCGAAGAGGCGGCAGAAGAACCACTGCTCCCAACGGTAATACCCGGGATGGCAGGTTGCCAATTCACGATTCCAGTCATAGGCCAATCCCAGCTGCTGCAACTGTTCGCGCATGTAATTTATATTGTTATAGGTCCACTTTGCAGGCGGTACATCATTTTGCATTGCTGCGTTTTCTGCGGGTAAGCCGAAGGCGTCCCAACCCATGGGTTGAAGCACATTTTTACCCAACATGCGTTGAAAGCGTGAAATCACATCACCGAGCGTGTAATTTCTCACATGCCCCATATGCAGGTGGCCACTTGGATAGGGAAACATGGAGAGGCAATAAAACTTCTCCTTATCCTCCAGTTCGGTGACCTTAAAACTGTGGTTGTCTTGCCAGTATGATTGGGCCGATTCCTCGACCTGGCGCGGTGAATACTGTAAATCTATAGAGCTGTTCATGTCCTGCCGGGGGCGTCTTGCGCCTGCTGCGTAAGGTTGCTAGTTTAGAAGCTGGCTAGGATAACCCAGACCTGCCGTAACGTGTAGTGGTTAACCCGTATTTTTTGAAGTACTTGTCGGCTGTGTCGAGCGTGCACGCTGAAAGCTTTGGATAACAGTCCTAGTCTGTTGCAGAATTACCCAAGGACACAATGTGTGGTTCGGACAGTTTTGTCGAGGAAATATTACTCATGACCTTCAGCAAGCAGAAGTTAATTTCAGCAGTATCACTCTCACTCGCAAGCTTAATTTAACCTGCAATTGCCGACTTTGATCAATGGGGAATTGGCGAGGCGTTTACCAGCGCTGATTGCCCAATTCAATGAATTAAATTGGGCACCCTGGCCGCGAATCAGCAGGATTTGAGTGGCCAGCTGCTGGCTGGAACTGATGCTGACAACCAGCAGTCAAGCGGTCTTTTTTTTCAATAACCTCAGCGGAGAAACAGCAAATACCACGGTTCTAATTGCTACAGATGGCTTTGAATAGCTAACGGGGCTAACTCTAGATTTTGTAATTGTTGCGGGGTTTCTTCCGCTTACCGGTGATAATTTTAATTTTTCTAAGGGTACCGCCACATTGGATTATGCCGTAGCCCAGATGCCTCACAATGGTATCCAGTCGATAAATGGCCTGGGCGTACCACAAATCGCCAGTCCCAAGTCTTTTGCTGGACTACTCACTTTATTGTTCGCTACTGATATTGTTAATCTTAAATTTAGTTTGCTAAGCGGTGATCCCATAGTATTTGGGAGTCCAGAAGTAATCAGTGTAACCAACCTGGTTCCAACATCAGCTCCTGAACCAATGCACCTGGAGCTAAGCATAGTTCGAGGGCAGACGAAGTACGCGACTTTATACACTGGTTGTTACGCTGGTGCTGGAAGTGGTGGTATTGGACCTGGATTGAAATCCAGTAGTCTGAATTTTGCTCAAATGAGCAGCTTTGTCAATTCGAATATGCTGTTCAGAAATGCGTCAGCATGCCGTGATATGGACACCGCTACCTCTGCTACAGATGTTGCAAATTTCATACTAAACGTATTCGAACAATGAATACAGCTGCCACCAGATTCTTTGGACTTTGAGGACTTCGTGTCGAATTCAGGTCGCGGAGCTATCTTGCTTTCTTGAATTTCCTTGCTCAGTGGTGACCTTTATAAGTTTGATCTGCCTGCTGTCAGCATTTAATACACTGAACAAAAACTCCCCAATGTTGACTGATTCACCGCGCTCGGGGATATGACCAAATTGCTGTAACACCAGACCGCCTACAGTGGTGAATTCCTGATCACTAAATTTGCTTTCGAAGTAGTCATTGAACTCATCTATCGGAGTAAGTGCTTTGACTATATGATTGTTCTCATCAAACTTCTTGATATAACTGTCATCATCTACATCGTGCTCGTCTTCTATCTCACCAACGATTTGCTCCAGGACATCTTCGATGGTTACGGCGCCGCAAACGCTGCCGTATTCATCAATCACAATAGCCATGTGCTGTCGGGTTTCTTTGAATTCTTTTAGTAAGACATTGAGCCGCTTGCTTTCTGGAACAAAAGTAGCAGGTCTAACTATATCTTTAATGGCTAATTTGTGAGAGCTTTTTTGCAGTGCGTAAGGGAGAAGGTCTTTTGCCAGCAATATCCCCATCACGTTGTCAATGTTATCACCGACCACCGGGTATCTTGAATGAGATGCTTTAGTGATCAATTCGATAATGTCATCGATCGGCAATTTGGAGGACACCGTTACTACCTGAGGACGGGGAATCATAATATCCCGAACCTGCATGCTGGAAACTTGTAAAGCACCTTCGATAATGCTCAGTGCGTCAGCATCAAGCACCTGATCCTGCTCTGCATTACGCAGCAGTTCAAGTAAGCTTTTTTTATCTGTGGGTTCGTCCGAGAAAATTTGAGCAATTTTATCGATCCAAGATCGGGATCTTGAATCGATGGATGATTGGTCGTCCGTCATGTTTTGGATATTCTCCGTTTGGTGCGCAGGCGTTTACCCTATCAAATAAGGGTTGGGGAATCCAAGCTTTTCGAGCACCTGAATCTCTAATATTTCCATTTGCACGGCTTGCTCTTCCTCCTCATGGTCATAGCCCCGCAAGTGCAGGTACCCATGGACCACCAAGTGTGCCCAATGAGCTTCCATGGACTTGTGTTGCTGGTGTGCTTCACTGGCGACTATGCTTGCACAGAGTACGATATCGCCAAGTGGATCATAATCAAGATGCTGCGAATGTGATTCGGGGAAATCAGCGGGAAATGACAAGACATTTGGAGCATATTCCTTGTCACGAAATTTTCGGTTCAGCTCGGCTGCTTCAATTTCTCCAACAACACGAATACTGACATAGCTTGGATCTGTTTTCTGGCTCGACTCAGCTACACAGCACAACCATGTCTCGCATTGACCTGCAGTTGGTACCCAGTATTCAGGACAATTATTTTCAAGATCAACTGTCACGTTCATTGAGTTGATTTGACTCCTGACTGCTCAATGTGGGAATGGCTTTGGAGTCATGCTCATCATAGGCTTCAACAATTTTCTGTACCAAATGATGGCGTACAACATCCTTTGCTTCGAAATAGTTAAACCCAAGCTCTTTAATATTCTCGAGGACTTTTGTCACATGCACTAGGCCTGAGCGTGTGCCTTTAGGCAAATCAGTTTGGGTAACATCTCCGGTAATAACCACTGTAGATCCGAATCCGATTCGGGTAAGAAACATTTTCATTTGCAAGGTTGTTGTGTTCTGACTTTCATCGAGAATAATGAATGAGTTATTAAGTGTTCGCCCGCGCATGTAAGCAAGTGGAGCAACCTCAATTACGTTTTTCTCAATTAGCCGGCCTACTTTCTCAAATCCCAGCATCTCATAAAGCGCATCGTAAAGCGGCCGTAGATAGGGATCAATTTTTTGACTCAGATCGCCAGGCAAAAAACCCAGCTTTTCACCCGCTTCTACGGCAGGGCGAACTAATAGGATTCGATTCACTTTTTCCTGGTTCAGTGCTTCTACTGCGCAGGCAACGGCAAGGTACGTTTTGCCTGTACCTGCAGGACCTATTCCAAAGCTGATGTCATGCTTTCTAATCGATTGAACATACTGCCTTTGGTGGGAGCTGCGAGGTTTGATAGAGCTGCGGGGTGTTTTTATAAGAAGAAAGTCATAGTCACTGGGACTACTTTCTGAGGCGTTTTTCACCTCTTGCAAGGCAAGGTGCACAATATTGGGGCTAAGTGCATTGCCATGACTAGTTTCTGAATAGAGTGCTTCGAGGATTTTGTAGCCCCTGGCGACAGCACTTTCAGCCCCTGACAGCTGAAATACATTGCCCCGGTGTTGGATTCTTAGCTCGAGGCTCTTCTCTATTTGTTGGATGTGTTCGTTGAGTCGTCCACACAAACTTGCCAATCTCTGGGCGTTGTCTGGAGATAATGTAATACTTCGCGTGTGGCTGGTCATGCAGTAGTATCTGTTCTCTTTTTTAGTTCGTAGGCTAGTATATCAAGCTATTGGGCAATGTAAGCAATTTGCTTGAAATTATGTGTTCAGATCTCGCAGAGATTATATGCCATTAATTAGAGGTGCCCTAATAGTGAGTTAGGTAGTGCGTCAGTGATAGTAACCTCGGTAAACCCTCCAACTAACCCTAAGTCTAAACTCTTAAAATTGACTACTCGGTTATTTTCAGTACGACCTTGAAGTGCATCAGGGCTCTTCTTTGATTGGCCGGTGACCAGAATTTTTTGTTGAGAGCCTATCATCGTCTTACTGATCTGGTTTGCCTGCTTTACAATTTGCGACTGGAGAGTAGCTAATCTATGTTTCTTCTCTCGCTCGGGCGTGTTATCCGGCAGATCGGCAGCTGGGGTGCCTGGGCGGGCACTGTAGATGAAACTGAACGACGTATCGAAGCCGATTTCAATAATGAGATTCATGGTGTCTTCAAAATCACTATTCGTTTCACCGGGAAAACCCACAATAAAATCTGAAGACAGGCTTATGTCGGATCTTGATTGGCGAATTTTTCTAATAATTGATTTGTACTCAAGGGCAGTATGCCCTCGTTTCATCGCCGTTAAAATTTTGTCAGAACCGCTTTGTACCGGCAGGTGTAAATGATTCACCAGCTCCGGGACCTGTGCGTAGACCGCTGCAAGCCGGTCTGAGAACTCCAATGGGTGGGATGTGGTAAAGCGTATTCGATCTATGTTCTCGATACTTGCGATGTAGTTAATCAAAAATGCAAGATCTATCTGCTCGCCTGTGTGACTCAGGCCTCGATAGGCATTGACGTTCTGCCCTAATAAATTTATTTCCCGAACTCCTTGTGTAGCGAGATGCATCGCTTCTGCCAGAACGTCATCCAACGGGCGGCTTACTTCCTCGCCTCGGGTATAAGGTACGACGCAGAAGCTACAATATTTGCTGCATCCCTCCATTACAGAGAGGAATGCTTCGCTGCCGTTAACTGTAGGGTCGGGCAGGTTGTCAAATTTTTCTATTTCAGGAAAGCTGATATCCACGGTAGGGAGTTTGCCATTGGCTTGGCTGAGCATCTCTGGCAACCTGTGTAATGTTTGCGGACCAAAAATAATATCAACAAAGGGTGCGCGCTTGCCGATTGCTTCACCTTCCTGACTAGCAACACAGCCGCCTACCGCAATTTTCAAGTTTGGATTGGTTTCCTTTAATAAACGCCACCGGCCTAACTGATGGAAAACTTTCTCCTGTGCTTTCTCGCGGATGGAACAGGTGTTGAGTAGCAGTAAATCGGCTTCTTCTGGGGAGTCCACTAAAATGGCTCCATGGGATTCGCGCAGCAGGTCTAATATGCGTGCAGAGTCATATTCATTCATCTGGCAGCCATGGGTCTTAATGAAAACTTTTTTAGGCTTGCTTTCAGTGTTGGTGCTGGTATTCATTTAAATCTACATTACTCGAGTGCAAGGAAAAAGGGGAGGGGATTATAGCAGCACTACAGACTTTCTTAACCGTAATATTGGCATATATCGCCGAATTCATGCTTATTTTATGGGAAGCAAATATTAAAAGAGCGTAAAAACCAATTGTGATATACAATGTGGCTAATGAATGCGCCACAGCCTTAAGGGATTGATTTAATGGGGAAAACATCCGATATTTACAAGATTGCCTTCCTTAATAAAGGCAAGGTTTACGAAATCTTTGTTAAGCAGGTTTATCAGAGTGATTTATATGGTTTTATCGAGGTCGAAGACTTTGTTTTTAATGAGCGATCTCAGGTTGTGGTTGACCCCAGTGAAGAAAAGCTCAAGGCTGAATTCAACGGTGTTAAGCGCAGTTTCATTCCCATGCAGGCCATAATTCGCATCGATGAGGTGGAGAAGGGCGGTGTCGGGAAAATCTCTAGTGGCGACAATATTGCACCCTTCCCAGTGTCGATTGTCGGTGGTAAAACCGACCCGCACAAAACTGACTGAACAGCGTCAGCCATGCCTATGACCCAACTAGGTCGCTGTTAATGGATTCTAGCGAACATCCGTATTCTCAATTGTCACCCAGCAAGGTGCTGGATGCGGTCGAGAGTCTTGGTTATAAAACCGATGCCCGTATTTTCGCGCTGAATAGTTACGAAAATCGGGTCTACCAAATTGGCCTGCAGGATGCCGGGTCCATCATTGTGAAGTTCTACCGGCCACAGCGCTGGACTCGACAGCAAATCCTGGAAGAACATGAATTTACCTGGGACCTGGCCGAGCTAGAAATTCCCGTAGTACCACCCATTAAATTCGCTAGTGAAGAAACACTGTTACAGTTTGAAGGTTTTGAATTTTCAGTGTTCACGCAAATTCTAGGCCGGCCACCTGAGTTGGACAATCTCGACAATCTCTTGGTGATGGGCCGTTTTCTTGCACGCATTCATCTGGTTGGAGTCACCAAGAACTTTTTACATCGACCGACTCTGTCAATTGAGGACTTCGCTATTTCGAGTAGAGAGTTCTTGCTGGCTAATGATTTTATTCCGAAAGACCTGACGCCAGCTTATGATTCATTGACCAAGGATTTGATCGATAAGGTTTCAGGGATATTCGAGTCCCATGACTCGGTGCAAAATATCCGAATTCATGGTGACTGTCATCCGGGGAACGTATTATGGAAAGACGACACGCCAAATTTCGTGGATTTTGATGACACGCTATCCGGCCCTGCTATTCAAGATCTGTGGATGATGCTGTCTGGCGATCGCAATCAGAAACAGGCCCAACTGCTGGAATTGGTAGAGGGCTACAATGAGTTTTATGACTTTAAGGTGGCAGAGTTAGGGATTATTGAGGCTTTGCGCACGCTACGGCAGATTCGTTACAGTGCTTGGCTTGCCAGACGATGGCAAGACCCGGCATTTCCCATGAGCTTTCCCTGGTTTAACACTGAGCGCTATTGGGCTGAGCACATCTTGGAATTACGAGAACAGTTAGCGATATTGGATGAGGCGCCGTTGCAGTTGGTAGGTTTCTAAACATATTTAAGGGAACTTTCTAGATAAGCAGCGCCGACCAAGAAGATTTACAGTGGAAAATTTTGCGCCTTGTTGGACGTAGTGCGGCCGCGTTACTGCTTTGGGCGAATACGCGGTATCAGTAGCAACCTGAGCGGGGTATTGTGCCGTTTCAATCCAGGCTTTGCCTGGCGTATGTTTTTTATCATCGGTTTGCTAGACGGTGCCGTGGTTTATTCGGTGGCTACCGGCGCGGTAATTCAGATCTCCGAGAAAGCATTCTCAGCATTAACTGTGATCGCTGGTGGGATTTGATACGGGATCAGGTAGCGGCTGTACCAGCGGTAATACTATTTGTGGCATAGCACGAATCTCAAAACATTCGTTTTTTAAATCAGGGCCACTACCACTGATTTCTCTATCAGAAAGCAAATTCGATACCAAGTGATATTCTGAAATAGCGAGTTAATGCCGTGCTTGGCTGCGCTACTGCGTAAGTTGAATATTTTTCATCCGATACGTAGCGCTCTGCGGTAAAATTGGCGCTCCACTCCCCAAAGTCTTGGATAACACTGAGCCCACCGCTGAAAGCTCCGAAAGCGGACAAACGATAATCGCTAGATTGGAAGTTGGTCAGCGGATTGAGGAAGTCATCAATATTGATGAAAAAATCTGCGGCCGATTGACTATAATATCGAACGCTTGGCACCAGTTGCCAGGAGCTATTTAGATTCTGATGCCAGGCAAATTCTAGTGTCTGCGAATCAATGCCGAAGTCGTCATGGTAAAGGCGGTAATTGATGTGTAATGCGGCATTGGCCGAGTCAAAAAATTGGCGGTAAGAAGTGGCCCAGGCAACCTGGGTTTTATTTTCAGGCCGAGAGTCACGCAGTTTGTACGGATCACTTAAAAATCCAGTCAGCTCTGTAATGCTCACAGTTGACTGAATAGTGCTTATCTGGTTTATAACCTGGCTTACAGAGAATGCCAGGGAAGCGCTGCGCTTATCTTTACTAATGACTCGATTAAACAGTAGTGCATCAGTGGGGAATATATCATCAGAAGAAAAACTAAAGCCGATAGTTACGGTTGTCATATCATTGTTAAAATTTCGCACACCGTCTATTCCAAAATAGGTTGCTTTGTAATCATCTTCTTCCGAATATCCAACATTAGCGCCAATTGTCCCATTTTGCATATAATAGCGCCCACCTACAGAAAGCTCTGAACGTTTATCGCTAATACCACTGGCGCCGCTTAGACTTACTATGGGGTTGCCATTTGTGTCGCTGCTGGTAAACCAGGGGGAAGCTCCGGTTAGCGTTTCGTGACTCGCATACACCTGCAGTGCCATATTTCTGCCAACAGGCGATAACAGTTGAAACTGGTGTACATCGATATCGTAACGCTCGAGGTCGCTAAAGGGGGCCTCGGAACGCGACAGGTCGTCTTCTTTATAGTTCGAAAATTTATAGGCAAGTGTAGTTTCGACTGGGGGGCTGTCTGATAAGGCGATTCCTGGAAGTGCTAAGGCTGAGGTGGATAGTGCGATTAGACTACGCGATCGGTACTTTTTCACGCTTATAGTCCCTTATGCAAGCCTACGGTTTGAGCAATTTAATTGCATCCACAACCGCCACCGGCGGTACTGTTACCGCCGGAAGAGGCTTCCTTACTAAAAAAGATATGATCGTTTAACGCGCCCTCAAGACTGTCTGGATCCCAGGCCATTTCCTTTTTGGCCAGATAACCTCTCTCCCAGGAGCGGACTTGCGTGCAGGCAGAGAGCATACAGACTGAGATGAGAAAAAACACAAAGAGGTGCAGCTTGTGCATTAATTAACCACCTGATAATACAGACTTGATTGCTTCTTCAACCATCTCAATATCGCCATCGCGGAACCCTATGTGAACCATGCGCACTGTGCCATCTGGGCCAATAAGATAAGAAGTTGGCATGCCGAAAACACCATATAACTCTGGAATATCGCCTTCGGGGTCAGCGGGGAGGATGAAATCTAATGGTGTGTCGAGCAGAAAATCCAGCCCATCTTCGATGGGGTTATCTACACTTATAGCTACCATTTCCAATCCCTGATCCTTGTATTTGTGGTATAGCTCATTGTACAGAGGCAAGGATTTTAGACAGGGTGCACACCAGGAAGCCCAGAAATCTATATAGACCGTTTTGCCCTTCATTGCGCTAAGAGTGAAATCAGCTTGTCCTTCCTGTATCGAAGGGAGTGTGAAATCAGGAGCAGCATCTCCTTCCTCAACTGCAAACGCCGAATGAAAAGCAATACTGGCAAATAGCACCAGAAAGGTTTGAATTTTGCTCAATTT
>CAVOCG010000078.1:0-12405 GCA_963694095.1 Gammaproteobacteria bacterium | reverse complement strand
ATTATAGTCTGTTAATATGCCCACCCACCGCTATTTTGATAGTATTACCCTCCGCTGATCTGAGTCGGCGATACAAACCCTAGCTGCTCAAAAATTACGAGCCATGAGATATATGGCAATACTCTTATTCATAGTAATTACAGTAAGCGCGCTCAGCTTGATGGTCTATGCCCTACGTCGACATCAGCTGACGGAAGTAGAGCTCAACGCCGACCGAAATATACCGCTGCCGCTGCTTAAATCTGACCACCACTCTAATTTCAAACTAGACGAAGATAAGACAAGTCTGCCGCCACGAGCTCAGCAACAAGTTCAAGAGTCACCAATCCATATCAGCTGGCAGGACAAGGTCTCCAAATTAAAAAAAGCCGGCGAACTAGCTCTAGCTTATACGGTATGTCAGCAAGCATTCCCACTCTGGAGTGCATATACTAAAGCAAGCGTACTCCTGCGGACGGAAATCAAGGGTTTGTTAAAGAGCCACCAAGGGGTGGCCACAGAATTAGGGGCCCTGTACCATCTCGCAGCAGTGGCTGAGCTACTTCACGACAAAATACACTCAGAACAAAACCTGAGCAAAAAGCAAATGAAACAACTAGACCTGTCTGCGCTGGATGAACTGGACATGCCCTATATAAAGCTTGGCTATAAGTTCCTGCGTCTGTTAAAGCCAACTGATGTCAATTTGATGATAAAACAGTGGGGAGAACCCAAACATCATTGCCAACCAAGACAGCTACATGAAAAATTCTGGGATGATTTGCTAACTTCAGCTGCGAAACCTTAACAGCGATTTTCTCAATGCGATTAATTCAAACCTGGCTCCGGAATATCAGTCAATGCAGCAATTCAATCTTGACCCTTCATTTTGGGTGTGAGATTCTGGAAAGTCTACAAGGGTATATGGCCAAGAAATAATAAAAGATAAAAAGGTAACGAATATAATTACGCTGAAATATTGTTATTCTCAAGCGGACAAGTTCTATAATTCGTTAAATATCAAAAGGTTAAAATATTCTTTCTACTTATCTTTACAGGTTGCTCTTGTAGCCGACACTGATAATCTGAAACTGGAATATTTATAATGCAGCAAATAAGATGCCCATCAATTTAAGGGTGCGCTAAAAACAAGTAAGAGGCGGGACTTGGCAGATGGCAAATATTTCGAACCATAATACCAGCATTGACCAGAAACTCATTGACGAGGGCACAGCTCAACTTGCCAGCGAAATAGAGGTCCTGGAGACCTGGTTGCACGAATTGGAAGCTTCTGACGAAGCTGACACTGAAATGATTGCCGCACGCAAATCCTATAATGATATGCTTCAAAGCCGCAAGGAAATGCTTAGCACGCTGGCAAAACAGTCCAAAGCTGAAGCCGTCGCTCCTAACTAGTTCCGGCTCTTAACCACCAAGCTATGCAATAGCCGCTACTTAATTCGCTAGAACTCTCCTCATATGCTATCAGACAAACAAGTAAAAACCATGCTCTCGCTACAAGCGAGTATGAACAGCAAGGTAGATACCAACTGGGTGCAAGCCCGCTACCCTTATCTCAGAGCCGTTGTCATCGAGGGTTCGGAGGCAATCGAGCACCATGGCTGGAAGTGGTGGAAAAAACAAGCACATGACCTACCCCAGTTACAAATGGAACTTGTTGATATCTGGCATTTTATTTTATCGGAGATTTTGCTCAAAAATGAGGGCAATCAGCTAGAAGCGCAGATGGAAGTGTTGCAATTAACGTCTAAAATTGAAGGGCAAGAACATATTTTATTTGACGCTAAAAGCTACGCTCTCCCAGACATGGATCTGCTGAGCAAACTTGAACTATTAATCGGCCTATCAGCAGCGCGGCGTATTGATCTGACTACCTTTTCTTCAGTTATGAAAAGCTGCGATTTATCCTGGACCGAATTGTTTTGTCAATATGTGGGGAAAAACGTGCTGAATTTCTTCCGTCAGGACAACGGTTATAAACAGGGCACCTACCAGAAGATCTGGAATGGAAGAGAGGATAATGAATATTTGGTAGAGATAATGGCAGGGCTTGATCCGGAGGCAACGGATTTTCAAACCAATCTGTACGAAGCGCTGGCTTCCAGCTATCCGAATTAATCTCACAAATCACAATTCGATTTAATGCCGGAGTTAGATTGCGTGCTAAATCCAGGCAAATTTATTGATAATAAGCATTTTCCGTAACAGTATGATCAGTAATGTCCCTGACTTCCTTTAACATTGGCACTTGCTCCAGCAAGGTTTTTTCAACACCGTTTTTCAAAGTTACGTCAACCATGCCACACCCCTGGCAGCCACCGCCAAAACGCAGGACCGCAACGTTTTCTTCAAAAATTTCTTCTAGGGTTACATGACCGCCATGAGAAGCAAGACTTGGATTCACCTCGTTATAGAGGATGTAGTTAACCCGATCTTCTATTGAGCTGTCGTCAGAAATTTTGGGTAAACGCGAATTTGGGGCCTTGATAGTAAGTTGGCCGCCCATTGAATCTTTGGCAAAATCGACTACCGCATCATCTAAAAAAGGTATACTATTCTGCTCCACGTAGGTACGAAACGCGTCGTATTGTTTCACTTCATCGTCCACTTTTTCTTCCCCTGGCCGACAAAATGAAATGCAGGTTTCTGCTTTAGGCGTTCCCGCATCAATTATGAATACTCGCACTGCTATGCCTTCACAATCTTGTTTTTTAAGTAGCTCAGCAAGGTATTCCTGGGCGGGTTCGGTGATAGTAATCATGGGATGTTCTCAGCAGGTATTGTGTTATACGAAATCCCATCTTACTCTATTTTGGATAAAAGTTGAATACTTGAGTTAATTACTAGGTTATTATTTTGTAGTTACCGCCTGGCAGCTAAGGAAAATGCCGGCTATAAACAATTTACCACGCAACAAGCCGCCGACATTCATCGCAGATGAAGGTGGTTAGCGCAGTGAGGCAAGAAACGATGGCACAACCAGACCCTACCGCACAATTGACCAAGATCTTGAACCAAAGAATACTGGTTCTGGACGGTGCTATGGGCACGATGCTCCAGTCACAGCAACTATCCGATGCAGACTTCCGTGGCAAGCGATTTCGAGATTTTCCTCACGAGCTGGCTGGTAACAATGACCTGCTATCAATTACCCAGCCGGAGATAATAAAGCAAATCCATCTAGATTTTCTCCGTGCAGGCGCGGACATCATCGAGACAAATAGTTTCAATTCCACAGCTAGCTCTCAGGCCGACTACCAGCTGAGTGAACTTAGCTTTGAACTCAATTTACAGGCCGCACGTATTGCGCGTAATGCCTGTGACTTAATAAATACTGAAACACCAGACAAACCACGCTTTGTAGCAGGCTCCCTGGGCCCTACAAGCAAAACCAGCTCACTTTCCCCAGATGTAAACGATCCCGGGTTTCGGAATATTAGCTTTGACGAATTAGTGAATGACTACAAAAATTCAGTTAATGGCTTAATAGAGGGCGGCTCTGACATAATTCTGGTGGAGACAGTATTTGATACTCTAAATGCTAAGGCCGCAATTTTTGCGATCCAATCCTGTTTTCAAGAGAAGCAAATTAGTTTGCCACTAATGATTTCTGGCACTATTACAGATGCAAGCGGTCGCACCTTATCAGGCCAAACAGTGTCAGCCTTCTGTAATTCGGTAAGCCATGCCAACCCCTTTTCGATTGGATTTAACTGTGCATTGGGCGCTGAACAGCTACGCCCTCATATTGAGGAGACTTCCTCCATTGTTGACTCCTTTGTTTCCACCCACCCTAATGCCGGTTTGCCCAATGAGTTTGGTGAGTATGATCAGACAGCCGAAGAGATGGGTACGATTATTGCAGATTTTGCCAATCAAGGTTTAGTAAATATAGTCGGTGGATGCTGCGGCACCACACCAGAGCACATCAAAGCTATCACTGATGCAGTTGAAAACATTACGCCTAGAAAAATCCCTAAACTTGAGCCGGCATGCAGGCTCAGTGGTCTCGAAGCATTCAACATTACAGATTCATCGCTTTTCGTGAACGTGGGTGAACGTACCAATGTGACGGGTTCATCTCGATTCGCTGATCTGATACGCGAAGAAAAATTCGAGGAAGCACTCGATGTCGCTCGACAGCAAGTCGAGGCTGGCGCACAAATCATTGACATCAACATGGATGAAGGCATGCTTGACTCACAGGCTGCGATGGAAAAATACTTGAAGCTAGTAGCTTCCGAGCCGGATATTTGTCGAGTACCAATCATGCTCGATTCGTCGAAATGGGAAATTATTGAAACCGGACTTAAATGTGTCCAGGGAAAGGCGATAGTAAACTCCATAAGTTTGAAAGAGGGAGAAGAAGATTTTATTGTAAAGGCAAAACTGTGCCAACGGTACGGGGCAGCCGTTATCGTTATGGCTTTTGATGAAAATGGCCAAGCCGATAGCTTGCAAAAAAAGAAAGATATTTGTAAGCGCTGTTACGACATCTTGACACAGAAAGTATGTTTTTCTAAAAATAATATTATTTTTGATCCAAATATTTTTGCTATCGCGACAGGTATAGAGGAACACAATAATTACGCGGTTGACTTCATTGAATCTTGCAAGTTTATTAAAAGCAATTTACCTGGCGCTTTTATATCGGGCGGTGTCAGCAATGTTTCTTTTTCATTTCGCGGCAATAACAAAGTAAGAGAAGCAATCCATTCTGTTTTTCTCTACCATGCCATAAAAGCTGGTCTGTCTATGGGTATTGTTAATTCCGGGCAGTTAGCTGTCTACGATGACATCCCAAAAGATTTAAAAAGAGCTGTGGAAGATGTCGTGCTTAACAAACACGTAGATGCAACAGAAAACCTAATGGAAGTTGCTCTACGCCATAGTGGCTCATCACAAATAGAGTCAACCGAGGATTTATCTTGGCGCGAGAAGCCCGTGCAAGACAGATTAACTCACGCACTGGTAAAAGGCATTACCAAGTTTATTATAGAAGACACTGAGGCGGCTCGCCTAGAAGTCAATAGCCCAATCGAAGTGATCGAAGGCGCCCTGATGAAGGGCATGGATGTAGTTGGTGATTTATTCGGTAATGGCAAACTTTTTCTTCCTCAGGTAGTTAAAAGTGCCCGTGTTATGAAACAGGCTGTAACTTACCTACTGCCTTTCATAGAAGCCGATAAAGAAAGTGGAGGCATTCAAACAAAGGGCAAGATATTGCTGGCCACAGTAAAAGGTGATGTACACGATATAGGAAAAAATATTGTAGGGGTTGTATTGGGCTGTAATAACTATGAGGTTATCGATTTGGGTGTCATGGTTCCAAGTGAAAAAATACTGCAAGTTGCTCAGAAGGAAAATGTTGACATCATCGGCCTCAGCGGACTAATCACGCCCTCATTAGAAGAGATGGTCCACGTCGCTAGCGAAATGCAGCGTCTTAAATTTCATACCCCCCTGCTTATCGGCGGAGCCACCACGTCGAAAGCACATACGGCGGTGAAGATAGAAAAAAATTATCTTAACGATAGCACTATTTATGTGCCGGATGCTTCTCGTAGCGTCACCGTTGTGAGTAATTTACTGAAAAAAGATTCCAAGCCCCAATACTGTGAAAATATTCGTGAAGAATATCGAGCTATACGAAAACGTATAGAGAATCGAAGCAGCAAGAAACCACTGATGAGTTTTACAGAAGCAAATAGAAACCCCTATTCTCCACAATGGGAAAATTATGACCCACCAGCACCTAAGTCCATTGGCACCCAGGTTTTTGATGACTATCCGCTGCAGAGCCTAGTTCCCTTTATAGACTGGACTCCCTTTTTCATCACCTGGAGCTTGTCTGGTAAATATCCTGCAATCCTCAGTGACCAGAAAGTAGGCAAAGCGGCAACTGAGCTCTTTGCAGATGCGCAGTCGATGCTGACTAAAATTGTATCAGGTAAATTAATTAAAGCGCAGGCAGTGATTGGATTTTGGTTCGCACAAAAAGAGCAGAATGATGTGTGGTTATTTGATGATCCAAACCGTAAATCTCAAATCGGGAATTTACACTTTCTGCGCCAACAAGCCGTAGGGAAGGCTGGGTCGCCTAACCTTTGCTTGGCAGATTATATTGCACCAGGTTCCGCCAATAAGGACGATTACATCGGTGCTTTCGCTTTAACAACAGGGATTGGTGTCGAAGAACTTTCATCGAAGTACTCAGCACAAAACGACGACTACAATGCATTGTTAGTCAAAGCATTGGCCGATCGCCTAGCAGAGGCTTTAGCAGAGCACCTGCATGCGCGTGTTCGCAAAGAATTTTGGGGCTATGAGCCAAATGAATCTTTGAGTAACGATGAAATGATAGGTGAAAAATACCGCGGTATTCGCCCTGCCCCCGGTTATCCTGCCTGCCCAGAGCATTCCGAAAAACAGGTAATTTTTGATTTGCTGGGTGTGAGTAATAACCTGAATCTATCCCTCACAGAAAACTTCGCAATGCTGCCGGCGGCAAGTGTGAGTGGGTATTACTTTGCGCACCCGGAATCCCGCTATTTCCCAGTGGGCAAGATAAGCCAGGAACAAGTAAATAATTTAGCTGTGCGCAAACAAGAGAAAGTTGCGGTGCTGTCTCGACTTCTTGCAGCTAATATCACTTAAGCTCTACGAGTCTTCCAATATAGACTAAAATACCTTAGGAATTAGCGGAAGGCTTACAATTGCCCCAACCATTGTTTAAACTGTTCGTCCCCAGCACAGAGAGTTAGATTTACCTGACTATGTATAAATACGACAATTATGACCAACAGATGCTTGCGGAGCGGGTAAGCCAATTTCGAGGTCAAACAGATCGCTTCCTAGAAGGAAGCCTGGCCGAGTCTGAATTCCTACCATTACGGCTTCAGAATGGTCTCTATGTACAACGACTGGCACCCATGCTGCGCGTAGCCATCCCCTACGGGATGCTATCTTCGAGGCAGCTACGCAAGCTTGCTTACATCGCTCGACACTTTGACAAAGGCTACGGGCACTTTTCAACACGGCAAAATATCCAATTTAATTGGCCACACCTGAAAGAAGTGCCTGATATTCTTGCACAGCTAGCTGAGGTGGAAATGCATGCGATCCAGACTAGTGGCAATTGTATACGAAACACCACAACGGATCAGTTTGCCGGTGTGGCACCAGATGAACTG
This sequence comes from Gammaproteobacteria bacterium, assembly GCA_963694095.1. GTDB lineage: Bacteria > Pseudomonadota > Gammaproteobacteria > Pseudomonadales > Pseudohongiellaceae > UBA9145. The sequence goes on along the minus strand of CAVOCG010000078.1, from coordinate 5,212 downwards.
GAAGACAGTCGACCTTACTGCGAAATCATCAGACAGTGGTCTACCTTTCACCCGGAATTTGCTTATCTACCTAGAAAGTTCAAGATTGCCGTTTGTGGCACAGCGATTGATCAGGCAGCGACTCAGGTGCACGATATTGGTGTCTATTTAATCAGGAACGACAACGGCGTGATTGGCTTTCGCATTCTTGCTGGCGGAGGCCTAGGTCGTACGCCTATCATCGGCAAGGTGATTTTCGATTTTGTTGAAAAAAAGCATCTGTTAACAACACTGGAAGCAATTCTCCGGGTCTACAACCGTGAAGGTCGTAGGGATAATAAATATAAAGCAAGAATCAAAATTTTAGTGAAAGAAACCGGACTTGAAGAATTCAAATCCAAGGTCATGAGTGAGTGGGAAAAAATCAAAGACAGTGTTATCGAACTCACAAATGAAGAAATTCATCGCTGCAAAAGTTTTTTTACTGACCCGCCTTATGCAGAGCTATCCGAAAACGAGCCGTCACTGAAAAAGGCACTCCAAAAAGATTTATTATTCGCTGCCTGGAATGCTCGCAATGTTCATCAACATAAAAAAACTGGCTACTCTGTCGTCACTGTAAGCTTGAAGGAAACTGGAGTTGCCCCAGGTGATGTGTCCGACAAGCAATTGGAATTCTTTGCCGATCTTGCGGACCAGTACAGCTTTGGTGAAGTACGAATAAGTCATCAGCAAAATCTAATTCTCGCTGATGTGAAACAGCAAGATTTATACGATGTATGGAAAAGTCTTAAAAGCCATGCGCTTCATGCAGGGAATCGTGGCTTGCTTACTGATATTATTTGCTGCCCAGGTGGTGACTTTTGTGCTCTAGCAAACGCAAAATCGATTCCAATAGCAGAATCTATTCAGCGCAAATTTGACGCCCCTGAGGAGTTAACAAAAATTGGAGATTTGTCCGTTAACATTTCAGGCTGCATGAATGCCTGTGGTCATCATCATGTTGGAAACATTGGCATATTGGGTGTGGACAAAAAGGGGGCTGAGTTTTATCAAATTTCGCTGGGCGGATCCTCAAAAAATGAGGCCAGTTTAGGTAAGATTATAGGCCCCTCTTTCGCTCAAGACGAAATCCCAGACGTTATTGCAAAGATTGTAGATGTTTATCAACAGGCGAAATCTAAAAACGAAAAATTTCTAGATACCTATCAGCGCATTGGAATAGAACCATTCAAGGAGAAAGTCTATGCCAAAGCTGATTAAAGATAAAGCCCTAGCTAATGACTATTGGACCTGGCTGAAAGAAGCAACTGACCCTGCAATACTTAAGATAATTCCAGGTAAAAACCTGATAGTTCCTCTCAAATTGTGGCGTTTTGATCAGGAAGAGCTACTTGATTATCCAGGCGATATTTCGATCTGGGTAAATAGCCATGAAAATATAGAATATATCGGAAATCGGATTCACGAACTGCCTCTCATTGGGCTTAATTTCCCTGTCTTCTCTGATGGTAGACCCTATAGCAAAGCCAGACAACTAAGAGATGATTTCGGCTATAAGGGCGAGATACGCGCCATAGGTGATGTTTTACGCGACCAAATATCCTACATGTCGCTTTGTGGTTTTGATGCCTTTAGCCCACGCTATGACCAGGATATAGAGTCTTGCCTGGGAGCATTCCAGGATTTCACAACAGCCTACCAGGCCAGCGTGGATCAACCGACCCCTTTGTTCAGACGTCGCTAGCTGGTTTAGTTAATAGCCCTTTCCAAATGGAAACCGATTCACTACTATTTTAATTTTTCCTGATTTTCAGTGGTGCTGCACTGCTGCCAACCTTCGCACTGTTTTTTTAGGCAGCCCTTATGGTCTGGCCTATATCTCTGATCCGACTTTGCTTAGTGATATCGCCGAATTTCGCATTATCTTCATGCTATTCCTGCTCGACCTGGATATACAACCGAGCAAACTGCTTACTACTCTGGTTAGTAAAACCATCTCACTCACAATTTAAGCGGCTGCGATTATCACATTTCTAATATAGTCTTATATCATGAGACTATTCTCCCCAATCCCCCATAGCAATCGACCTAAAGCTCCAGCGCGATTAATTAGCAAGGTTCAAGACAAATCGTCCCGTTGCTTCGCCTTTATAAACCTTTTCCAGGCTATCGTTCAATTCTGCAAACCCAATCTCATTGCATAGACGATTCAGATCATCGATCTTCCATTCATCCGCCAGTTTATTCCAAATGGTATTTTTAATTCCAAGCGGTAACATCACAGAATCTACACCCAACAAATTGACACCACGCAATATAAAAGGCAATACAGAAGCTTTGAAAAAGGGTGACTGCACCAATCCGCAGCAAGCCACACTGCCACCGTATTTAATTGATTTCATAACATTAAATAAGGTTTCACCGCCGACAACGTCAACTGCACCAGCCCACTGCTCTTTCAATATAGGCTTGGTGGTTTCCTCGCTTAAAATATCCCGCGCAATGACTTCACTTGCACCAATCTCTTTTAGCCAGCTATGCCGGGACTCTTTTCCAGTACTGGCCACAACTCGATATCCCAGTTTATGTAACAAAGCAACTGCCACTATGCCTACGCCTCCTGTAGCGCCCGTTACCAGCACATCGCCACTGTCGGGCGTGACGCCATTTGCAATGAGTTTTTCCACACACAGGGCGGCCGTAAACCCTGCTGTACCAAGGATCATAGATTCCCGCAAAGCTAGTCCGGCAGGACGCTTCACCACCCAGTCAGCCGGAACCCTTATCAATTGACCAAAGCCTCCGCTGGTATTCATTCCCAGATCATAACCGATAACAATCACCTCATCTCCGGAAACGAATTCACTCGACTGACTGGAAATGACTGTACCTGCTGCATCTATTCCTGGGGTATGGGGATAATTGCGGGTAACTGCTTTATTGCCTTTGGATGAAAGTGCGTCTTTGTAATTGAGCGATGAGAACTGTACTTGTACCAACACCTCACCCTCGGGTAACTCGTTCAAGCTTCTATCAATTATACTAGCGCTATAATCATTTTCAGCTATTTCTTCAATCAGCAGCGCTTTAAAACTTTGCAAAGTAAATCCCCTTTTTTAAGTTTAAAATTAACACAAAATATTTGTCTTCTACATCGAACGAGAAACGCACTATTTAGAAACCGCGCGGAACTCCCGGTCTTTAATAAAAATTATTCTGATTCGATTTTTCAAACCAACTGGAGAAAAGCTTCTCTATAGTGCCTTCAAATATCGCGCCCAATTTATCCTGAAAAGATTTTTGAATCGCATATTCGACCTCATACACATCAGCTTCTTCACAAGCGCTTACAATGCACTCGTCACTGGTTTTAATCTCATCTACCATATACTTCTCTTTAGCCTGCATTCCTACCCAAACTTCCCCTGTGGCAATCTTTTCGATATCGACACTGGGGCGATGGTCCTTAACCCACTTTTTAAATATATCGTGGATAACCTGCACATCCTCCTGCACCTTCTCCTTTCCCTTTTTAGTGATTTCGCCAAACGTTGTTAAAGTCCTTTTATATTCACCTGCACTGATTATTTCATAATCCACATCGTGTTTTTTTAATATCCGGTGAAAATTTGGCACCTGTACTAACACACCGATAGAACCAATCATGGCGAAAGGTGCAACTACCAATTTGTCAGCTAGGCAAGCCATCATATAGCCGCCGCTAGCTGCAACTTTATCGACACAGATTGTCAATGGGATCTTATTGTTCTTAATGCGCAACAGTTGTGACGAGGCCAGGCCATATGCATGCACCATCCCACCAGGGCTCTCGAGGCGTACTAAGACCTCATCTTGCTCCTGCGCCATAGACAGTGTGGCAGTGATTTCTTCACGCAAGCAAGTTACTGCGTTAGCCGCTATGTCGCCTTTGAAATTTAGCACATACACACGCTTCTTGCGCTCGACATTCCCTTCATCCATATCCGATTTGTGCTTCTTTTTCGACTTGTGCTCGGCTTTCGACCGTTTCTTTTCAAGCTTATACGTTGCCTTAAGCTCATCTTTTTCCAACACAACGTGTCGTACTTCATCGCGCATCTCATCGAAGTGCTCATTTAAAGGGTTTATTTTAATGTGCCCCTTACGAGCTCCTTTTCTCTGTTTGCTCCCAGCATTGGCTATAGCACCCAGTACAATCAATATCGCCACCACAATGGTCACGGCTTTAGCTAAAAACATCCCATATTGGGTTAAATACTCCAAAAGCTTTCTCCTCGAGAAAATTTCGGGCTGATTTGCATCGACATTCTGCCTAAAATCATGCCCATTTCAAACTGTGCTTAGCTACGTTCAGTTTTCATTAGAAAAACCGAACCGGCCGTTCTGTCAGTTCTGTGAATTAACGAATTGCTGTATCAATTCACCGGCTACACTAATTTCCGCTGATGGCACAGTAGGTAGTCGTGCAATTGAATACCAGTCAGCTTCTTCGATTTCTTCAGGCTCTGGCGTTATAGTACCTGCCTTGTAATCGGCAAAAAAACCCAGCATTAGCTGCGATGGGAACGGCCAAGGCTGGCTTTTTATATAACGAATATTGTCTACTTCCAATCCGACTTCCTCCATTACCTCCCTGGAAACCGCTTGCTCAGGTGTTTCTCCAACTTCAATGAACCCCGCTAAGCAACTATAAAACCCTGATTTAAATTTTGCACTGCGCGCCAGAAGCAATTCATTGTCGCGGATGACAAGAACAATTACACAGGGATTTATACGAGGATAGAAATGCAGTTCGCAGAAGTTGCAAGACACAGCGCGCTCGGTATCATGGTGCTGCGTTGGTTGGCCACACTTACCGCAATATCTATGTGTTGCATACCACTCCAGTATTTGACTGGCTTTTCCAACTATTGAAAAATCGTAATCGCTGCTGTTAAACAGCAGGCTGCGTAATGAGCTTAATTCGCTATTCACTGACTCAGAATGGTCATTCTCAAGTTGCACTGCAACTATCGAAGTGCCGCTTCTCGTTCCCACCACCATAAGCTCGGTGTCTGGAGTCAACAAGTGTCCTATCTGCTTCCTCTCGAAAACAAAGCCTGTCTGGCTTACCACCACTTCTTGCTGGTAAAACAGCACAAACCGGTCAGTTTCCGACAATTGATCCATGCCGAACAAGTAATTTCGATTAGCCATTAAGAAGCACCTTTAAGGCGAAAAAGGAACCTGG
>CAVOCG010000077.1:0-12521 GCA_963694095.1 Gammaproteobacteria bacterium | reverse complement strand
AGAGCTCTTCTGCGGTACCTGTTGGTTCTTCGCCAAAAAGCTCAGCGAGTTTGTTACGTGCGCTGCTGGCCGCAGCGTTATCTTTGACATTATATGCATGTTTATTAGGTTTGAAAAAATCACAGAAATTGGCCTTGTCCTTGTCTAATATGAAATCTGCACGATCCTCTGTGCAGTCATCAGCTACTGATGACTTGTAGTTGCGGCACTGCAAGCAGGTATGTAGATCTGCTTTGCAGGTGCCGCACTCTTCGTAGCGGGAAAATGGCAGGATGAGCCGCTTGAGCTGTGCTCCGCATTTCCAACACTGCAGATCAATATTTTTGCTGCCCACAGTTTACCACTCCTGAAAAAAGTCATTGATTTCAGGCTCTAGTAATCGTTTGCCAGGACCAACAGCTGTGCCTATATAGAGGAATCCGATGACTGTTTCTTGTTCTGTCAGCCCCAGCCCTTGTTTAACTGTGTCATTGTAGGCCATTGGCCCGGTGCGCCACATTGCGCCTACACCCTGGGCGTATGCAGCTGTCAGCATGTTTTGCGTTGCGGCTCCAGCTGAAAGATCCTGTTCGATTCGCGGCACCTTGGGATGCGCTGAATAACTTGTTATCGAGATGAGGAGCAGGGGAGCGCGCAGGGGTTTGTTGAGTAGTTTCTGCTGTTTTACCTGGCTAATAGATGGGTCTTCGATTAGCGCTGCCTGGAGGAAGAGCTTGCCTAGCTTTTCCCTAGACTGCCCACTGATCACCAGGAAACGCCAGGGTCGGAGCAAGCCATGATCGGCTGCTCGGAATGCGGCTTTGTATATATTCTCCAACTGTTCGAGGCTTGGAGCGGGTTCGCTTAACCTAGGAGCGGAAGTTCGTGTATGCAGTGCGTCCAGTGCTTTCATTGTGGCCAATCTGAGTTGTTAATGTGCAGTCGGCTTTTGTGCTGAAACCTATTGAGGAGAGCATAATGCAATCGCCGGATTTTGAACACCAGTCCTACGGTGTATTTTCTTGTAGTTGTTGCTCTCGATGCAGCGTTCTATTGAAAGATCGCCAGGAGATAATAGCCATAACGAGGTTTCCTATTAAAGCACCGGCAAAAAAACCTGCGATACCAAAATACAAACTTCCCACATAGGCCAGCGGTACATAAAACATAAAAAATCGGGTAAAACTTAGATAGAGTGCTGAGAGGGGCCGGTGCATGGCATTCAATGAAGAGTTGGTAAGTATGATGATCCCTTGAAAGCCGTAACTGAGCGGCAGGATCCAGATGAAAAGCCGAATTGCTGACACGACGTCTGGGTCATCGGAAAATATCCCGGCGATAATTGAAGCGCATGTGGCCAGACTGATATAGACAATCATTTGCCATGCCAATATGAATCGGGTGGAGAGGCGGTAAGCCTCTTCTACTCTGTCCATCCTACCCGCGCCGTAATTTTGGCTTATCAAGGGGGGTAAACTGGAGGACATAGCGAGCACAATCAGCGTGGCTATAGGTTCGAGTCTTGCGCCTACACCAAATGCTGCAACAGCCGAGTCGCCAAACCCGGCAGCAATCGCAGTCATAACGCCTGCTGCCAGGGGCGTCATCATATTTGCACCGGCAGCGGGTATACTGATTCTAAGCATTTCCCTACCCGACGAAGCCATCACTGCCCGACTGGGAACTATACGGCTGATGAACTCCAGTTTGTAAGCGAGCAGATAGAGTAGATAGATGAAGCCAACAGCCCAGGCGACCAGTGTGGCCAGGGCAGCTCCTTGAATCCCCATTGCTGGGAAGGGGCCAAGCCCGAAAATAAACAAGGGATCAAGCACCGCATTTATCAGGCCAGCTGCTGCCATGAGTATGCTAGGTGTTTTCGTATTGCCATTTGCTCGAAGCAGGCTGTTTCCGGTAAAAATACATACAATCAGGACGCTGCCTGGAAACCAAACTATCATATATTCGCGAATTGGCCCCATCAATTGCTCACTGGCACCCATTAGCTGGAAAATACCGTCCATAAAATACCAGCAAAATCCAACCACAACCATGGCTAGAAAAAGAGCGATATAGCAGATTACGGTTGAAGCTTGTTTTGCCTTGGTGAAATCAGACTGACCCAGGTATTTTCCAACCACAGCGGAGGCACCGATGCCGAGCCCTATGGCCAGACTCATGACCATAAAAGTGACCGGAAAAGTAAAGCTGATTGCAGTTAAGGACTCAGTACCCAAAATGCTGATAAATAGGGTGTCTACCAGACTGAACGTGAACAGCATTAGCATGCCCATGATCATGGGAGTTGTCATGCGAATCAGGGATTGCTTGATGGAGCCTTCGACTAGATTGTAGCCGCTTATATTCTTGGTCTTCTCGGACATGTTTGGTGAGATGCCTGCTGTTGCGTGTTATGAGCTCCTGATAACACATCAGGACAGGTTAATCGGGATCTTTCGGAGCTAGAAGTTTGCTAGCTATGCTGGTTTCAACAGCTTTGATCAATATACTGTATATTGCAAAAAAAATTGCACCAGTCACAGAAAATTGCATTTGCCATTAATCAAAGGTGCCCTAGGCCTGCAGCAGTTTTAGCAGGTGCCGAAAGCATTTTGGATTACCGTATACTATTTCTTTTCCAGAATAAAAATCGGGGTTGGCTGCTTCATTAGCGATTAGTCCTCCAGCTTCTTGTAAGATCAGACTGGCAGCGGCAAGTGAACACTGTGACTCTGTAGGACCCCAGCCGGCAGCAGCACGTCCTGCGGCAACGCCAATTATATCGAGCACAGTACAGCCCTGAATCCGTGGTAATGCCTCGGATTCTGCGAGACCTGCCTGAATTGACAAAAATCTATCGCTGGATTGCGAATCAGGATTAAGATTAACCAGTGTGCCGGCCAATTCCTTGGCATCGTTGACCCTGAGACGGCGGGATTTAATTTGTGCACCTTTGCCGCGGATTGCAACATATTCTTCTTGTAAAAGCGGATCCACTACCACGGCATGGGTTAGCTGTTTATTTACTTGGCAGGCGATAGAAACGGCAAAATGGGGGTAACCCCGGATAAAATTTTGATTGCCCACCAATGGGTCTATCAACCAAACAGTGTTTTCGTCTTCACCCTTTTGATAGCCAGAAACCCGCGAATGGAATGAATGAGTAGGATAGGCTTTCTGCAGATGGTAGAGCACGGTTTTATCGGCATTATTATCCATTGAAGTTAAGAATCGTTCCGAAGAGGAATCCATTACTTTTACCCGATCTAGTCGATCGCTGCTGTGTGCTGCCGCTTCAGCTGCATCGTGGGCTGCGCTGAGGGCAACATTGAGATATGGGTCCATAACGAGTTAATTCCTGATGTAGGCAAGGCGGCTGGCAAGCTGGTAAAAGTGGCGCCATCATAGCACAAAGGAATCGCTCAGAATCGGTATATTACGAACCCGAGCTGATGATACTGTTCAGCTGCTATAATCAAATATTAAACACTTTACGGGTGTGTATTCATGTCGAATTTTGACAATATAAAAATTGTTCTGGTAAATACGTCCCACCCAGGGAATATTGGTGCTAGCGCTAGGTCAATGAAGAACATGGGGTTAAATGAGCTTACTCTGGTAAGCCCCGAGAATTTTCCCAGTGGAGTAGCAGTGGGGCGGGCGGTATCTTCTATCGATATTCTCGACCGTGCGGTAGTAGTCGCAAACCTAGCTGATGCCGTTGCAGATTGTGGATTGGTAATTGGTGCCAGTGCGCGCTCAAGACGAATTCCCTGGCCTATGCTAACCCCCAGCGAGTGTGCCAATAGGGTGCTTAAAGAAAAGAAGTCTAATAAAATTGCGTTGGTTTTCGGGCGTGAAGATTCTGGGCTTAGTAACGGTGAACTGCAGCAATGTAATTTTCATGTGCAAATTCCCACTAGTGAGGAATACACATCACTGAACCTGGCATCTGCGGTAATGGTAGTTTGTTATGAGCTGAGAAAAGCCTGGCTAGCTATGGAAGGCGAGGTGTCGGGTGACGATGAATTATGGGACATAGAGAGAGCCACTGGGGAGCAGTTGGAACATTTTTATGAACACCTTGAAAGAGTATTGATTGCCATCGAGTTTCACGATCCTGACAACCCTCGCCAACTTATGAGCAGACTGCGCCGTCTTTTCGGAAGGGTGCGAATGGATGCTATGGAAATGAACATAATGCGGGGCATACTCTCAAATATTGAATACCACATCAAATCTTCAGATTAAGGGTTTGCCCGACCCAGAGATTTTATGTAATGCAATGCGTAAAAATTATGGCTTTATTTTTGAATGCTGCGGGTTCGTTGATAGCTTTTCTTTGATCTTGGTTTTTCGGGTGGCACTAGGTGTTTTTTAGTAGAGCCAATAAGGTCGCTGCGCCCAAGTTTAGTTAATGCTTGCCGCAATAGAGGCCAGTTCTTTTTATCGTGATAGCGCAGGAATGCTTTTTGTAAGCGCCTCTGATCCTTATCCTTGCAAACATTTAATTTTTCACTTTTATAACGAATTTTATTTAGTGGGTTTTTTTCTGAATAATACATCGCCGTGGCCAAGGACATGGGTGATGGGTAAAAAGTTTGCACCTGATCTAGTTTGAAATCATGCTGCTTGAGCCAACTGGCTAAATTCAACATATCCTCGTCATCACTACCCGGGTGGGCTGCAATAAAGTAAGGAATTAGATATTGTTCCTTGCCAGCCTTACGGGAAAACTTATCGAAGTACTTTTTGAATTGATCATAGGTGCCAATGCCAGGTTTCATCATTTTTGATAAGGTATTTTCTTCACTATGCTCCGGGGCTATTTTTAAATAACCACCGACATGATGAGTGACCAGTTCTTCAATATACTCTGGATCCTTAAGGGCGAGGTCGTAGCGAAGTCCTGACGCAATGGCGACACGTTTGACTCCAGTTATTGCTCTAGCTTTTCGGTAGAGGTTGGTAGTGGGGCTGTGATCGGTATTGAGATGTTTACAAATTACAGGATAAACACAGGAGAGCCTGCGACAAGATTTCTGGATTTTTGGCGATTTGCAATTTAGTTTGTACATATTGGCAGTAGGACCGCCGAGGTCAGATATAGTGCCAGTAAAACCAGGGACTTGATCGCGTATTTTTTCAATTTCACCTAGAATAGATTCGTGTGACCGACTCTGAATTATTCTGCCTTCGTGTTCCGTAATAGAACAGAAGGTGCATCCACCAAAACAACCCCGCATTATATTGACTGATGTTTTGATCATGTCATATGCGGGTATTTTTGCATCGCCATAGGATGGATGTGGTCGACGTTGGTAGGGCAGATCAAATACCCAATCTAATTCATCGGTTTCCAATGGAATAGGTGGTGGGTTTACCCAAACATCTTTGGTGTCATGCTTCTGCACTAGAACCTTCGCATTGTACGGGTTGGACTCCTGGTGCAGTACTCTAGATGCGTGGGCATAGAGAGCTGAATCATTGACCACTTTTTTGAATGAAGGCAGTCGAATATAACTTGTCGCATCATCCAGTTCATTTTTGCGTTGTAATGGCATAGGAATAATACGAATTGGAACGGGCGAATCTTCGTCGACATTTTCTTGTCCCTTATTTTTATAGTCGTAGGGGTTGGCGAGTTGATCAATTTTTGATGGCCAGTCTACTCGCGTGGAATCAATTTCTGTCCACCCAGCAGGCAATTTGTCTTTTATAATAGCGGTACCGCGTAGACTTTGTATATCGGCAAGCTCTGTACCGCTAGAAATTTGATGTGCAAGCTCTGCAAGCGCTCGTTCCGCATTGCCAAAAAGTAAAATATCCGCATTAGAATCGATGAGGATTGAACGTCTTACTTTGTCACTCCAGTAATCGTATTGGGCAATGCGCCGCAAACTGGCTTCGATACCGCCTATCACGATGGGAGTCTCGTAATAAGCTTCTCGGCAGCGTTGGCTGTATACAATCACTGAGCGGTCTGGGCGTTTCCCAGCCAGTCCATCTGGCGTGTACGCGTCATCACTGCGGATCTTTAAGTCAGCTGTATAGCGATTAATTAAGGAGTCCATATTGCCAGCGGTGATACCAAAAAAAAGATTCGGTTGCCCCAGAATTTTAAAAGGCTCACAGCTATCCCATTCTGGCTGAGCAATGATGCCAACTCGGAATCCTTGCGCTTCGAGTAGACGGCCGACAACCGCCATGCCAAAACTGGGATGGTCTACATAGGCGTCAGCTGTCACAAGTATTATGTCGCAGCTATCCCAACCTAGGGTATCCATTTCCTGTTTAGACATAGGTAGAAAAGGCGCATTACCAAAACACTCAGCCCAATATTTGGGATAAGAATAGAGCTTGCGAGGCTGATCGTTATTTACGGCATCCCGCTGTCTGGAATTTGGTGGTTTTGGCATGGATTAATGTTTCAGCAGTTAAAAAAACTGATCAATAGATAGGCTCTCATCATTTACAATTAAATTGCCGTTTTGTAATGAGGCGAGCAGTTCAATAGATCCATTCTCGATTTGTAAGAATCCCTGGCTTACGTAGCTTGTAACAAAATCAGCAAGTGGGCTTTGCATGGTTGCTGACTCATTGAGTGATAAGGCGACATTAATAGTAAGTGCGTTGATATCCAGTCCCGAAAAACTGGTGAGAGTGGGCAACCCTTGCCAGCTAATATTAAAATCTAATTGATGGTTTCCGTCGTATACATTCGCTTCGAGCAAGTTTTTAAATTCCAAGCTATTTTGAACGAATAGCAAGGCAAGTTCTTGGCCTATCTGGTTCAGTTGGGTAGGATTTGCCACGTTATGACCAACTAAAAAAGATTGGATGTCGCCCAGTAGTTGGGAATACTCTTCAAGTATTGCGATGTTAATCTTATTAACTTCAAATATCCAGTTCATTGAGCTGAATGAAAATTCACTTTCCACGCCCGTCACTGCCAGGCGTTGGTAAATATCGAGCTGGTTAATACCAGTTTGTGAAGGGGCGACCTGGGATTCAAGGTGAACACCGTTAACTCGCCTAGGAGTTGGCGATTCCATAATGATTAAAGGGATAACAATGCTAGCTTCACTGATTGTGGTAATATTTGAGATTTTCTGTGCGACTAGTGGCGGAAATACCGGGTATTTGCATTACGGCATTATCATCTGAAATTTCAACTTCGAGGTTGCCCATTTCAAAGCGCATATCAGCTGACTGATTTGCTGCTAAAGCAAGACGGGCTCCCAGGTTCTCGAGTAGAAAGTGTGCTGTTTCTTCGCCATAGTTAATGTTTCCGACCGACATCCCAGTCTCGAGGGATTGATCGAACCCGGCTAGTAGGTAGAAGTCGAAATTTGGCAATTCAAGGGGCAATGTGATGTCGGCAAAAGCCATTCCGAGACGGACTCCCTCGCTGGTGAAGATAAGTGGGCCATGATTGCTCTTCAAGTCCAGCATTAATTTTAAATCTTGTTGCTCAATAGCGTTTACGCCAATCTCGAATTGGGCAGTACTGCTAAACCAACTGCTAGCAAAATCAGTTTGCTCTATGGTTATTTGTTCGAGGGTCTGAGTTGGAACCAGCTTTGTCAGGTTTGAAGCCGTTAATCTTTCGATGCTCGAACCAATAACGCCAGGGGCTATAATAAGCGCGACAGCTAGCAGAATAGCCAGAGCAGCTATAATTTTGTTAAGCGGGTTATTCATGGATGGAACCTGTGGATTACTGTGGGTTCATCTGGAAAATAAACTAGTGTTATTTGGCTGCTATATCAGTATTTAAGTGCCGAACGCATAAGGGCTTTGGAAAACAACGCCTAAATCGAAGCCTTCGATGTTGGCGTGATTTTATAAGAGCAACGCCTGGCCCCTGTAAGCAAGTGATCCACTCTTTCTACACTGGCCTTGTTTTCGAGTAATTGCTGGAATAAGGTGAGTTCAGATCGACAAAATTGTTGGCAGGCTTCGGCGGCTGCACAGATGGGGCAGTGGTTTTCAACTAATAACCAGCCATCCGGTAGCAGTCGGACTTCGGACATGTAGCCTTCGTCAGATCGTGATCGTGCCAAAATGCTTATTTTTGCGCCCAGCTCATCGTTAGATTGGTCTATCGCTTCCCGGTACTCTTCAAATACCTGATTGCTGCGTGCTTCAATTAAATTATTAAGCGCAGTTTCACCCAGGTTGCTACGGATAGTATTTATTAATTCCAGGCTAATCTGCGAATGGGAATCTGGAAATTGCTGATGACCTTGCTGGGTGAGCTTCCAATGATGAACGGGACGTCCGCGGGTCTGCTTTTCCTCTTTGGTTCGCGTTACCAAATTTGTCTGCTCAAGTTCGGCCAGATGTTGGCGGATTCCCATAGTTGTCATACGTAGCTGATTTGATAGTATTTTTACAGACTGGGGGCCCCGGGTCTTGAGCCGATACAATATTTTTTCCTGGCTTTTCAGTAATTCCACTTTAATTCACTCGCAAGAGTAAGGGCTATTCCTTATTAATCGGCCAATAAAACAAAGTATTTACTTTATGTATACTTACGCGCTGCTTTTATAATAATAAAGTAAATTCTTTATTATATTGAAAAAGCACTAAGCAATTAAGAGTAGTAATGTAAAAACTTGAGCATATACACAAGAATACGGAATCAACCCCAAACACAGAGGCGTTTTTGAACGTCGGGGCAGCTGATTTTGGTAAACGAGGTCAGAGAGCAATGGCTATTCACTTTGAATCAGTCTTTGATATAGGATGAAGTGCTCTCTAAGGCTTGTATAAATTATGCGGGTCAAAGCCGCTTAGCAAGAACAGGCAGGTAAACGAAGACGTGAATCAGCAAGCTCCTTTAATATTTACTTTTGCCGCTTACCTTCTACTAATTCTCGGATTGGGAATTGCAGCCTATCGCCGTACCCACAATTTGGGCGACTATCTGCTGGGTGGCCGCAAGCTTGGTCCGGTTATTACAGCGCTAAGCGTTGGCGCTTCCGATATGAGTGGCTGGTTACTGCTGGGTTTGCCAGGGGCGATCTATCTAGCTGGTATGAGCGAGGTATGGATCGGGGTCGGTCTGCTTATAGGCGCTTATTGTAATTGGCTCTTTGTTGCCAAGAGGCTGCGTATTTACACCCAACGCGCGGAAGATTCTCTGACTTTACCTGACTATTTCGAAAACCGTTTTCAGGATAAAACCCGTGCTTTGCGATTAATTTCAGCTATGGTAATACTGGTGTTTTTCACGTTTTACACCGCATCAGGTTTGGTGGGAGGTGCCATTTTATTTGAAAATAGCTTTGGTCTGAATTACCGTTTTGCCCTCCTCACAGGCGCCTTTATCATAGTTTCCTACACGTTTATAGGCGGTTTCCTCGCGGTGGTGTGGACAGATGCACTACAGGCGTTGTTAATGCTAGCTGCCCTATTCTTTGCGCCACTCGCTGTGTTATCCAGTGCTGGTGGGATGGATCAGGTTTGGCAACAAATGCAGGCCATTAATCCTGGTAGTACTCAATTATTTAACGGCGTTAGCTTGATCAGCTTCATCTCTCTCACGGCCTGGGGCCTGGGGTATGTGGGACAGCCCCATATTCTTGCCCGTTTTATGGCGGCTGAAGACCCAGGGAAACTAAAATATTCGCGCCGCATAGCGATGAGCTGGATGGTAGTGGTCCTGCTGGGTTCGGTCCTAACCGGGCTGGCGGGAATTGCTTACTTTGCTGATCAGCCCCTGACAAACCCCGAGACAGTGTTTATTGCATTGAGTCATAATCTGTTTAATCCTTGGGTGGCGGGTGTAATAACGGCGGCAATCTTATCGGCCATCATGTCGACTATCGATTCTCAGTTACTGGTTTCATCCAGCGTAATTAGCGAGGACTTTTATCGCGTTTTTTTCAGGCCCGAAGCCAGTGACAAGGAATTGTTGGCGGTGAGTCGCGGTGCTGTAATCATGATTGCCTTAATTGCATTGATTATTGCCAGCGACAGAGAGAGCCGAGTGCTGGATTTAGTCAGCTATGCCTGGGCAGGATTCGGCGCGGCTTTCGGGCCGCCAATCCTATTTTCACTGTTTTTAAGGAAAATGACTGCAATGGCCGCCGTGGTTGGGATGACCATAGGAGCAGTAACAGTTCTGGTTTGGTCAAGCCTTAGCGGAGGGCTGTTTGATCTTTACGAAATTGTCCCAGGGTTCGCACTGGCGTCTCTGGCAATCGTGCTAATTACTAAATTTAAGCCTGAATCAACTACCAGTGTACTGGCTGAATTTGATGAGGTGAAACGTCTAAACGCTCAGCTAGAAGCGCTCTAACGGGGAATTGAATAATGAAAAGAAAATTAATATACCTGTTGGCAGCCATTGCCCCCACGTGTTTTGGGCAAGATGTTGAATTGGATAGTTTGCGTGTGCCGGATGGATTCTCGATTGCGGTTTATGCTCAGGTAAGCAGTCCGAGGCAAATGGCATTGGGTGCTAATAGCGTGGTGTTTGTTGGAAGCAATCGGCGAGGACGTGTGTATGCGGTGGTTGATAAGGACAGCGATGGGGTCGCTGATGAAGTTTCAGTTATTGCAAAAGATCTGAATGTTCCAAATGGGGTGGCATTCCACCAGGGTGATTTGTATATAGGTGAGATCAATCGCATCAGTAAAATCTCCAATGTAAATTCCCGCCTTGGCAGCGCTCAAAAAACTGAGACGGTTAACGACTCACTACCCAACCGGCGGCACCATGGATTCAAATATTTACAAGTTGGTTTAGATAATAAACTTTATCTGCCAGTGGGCGGGCCATGTAATGTATGTGAAAGTGAAGATGTGTTCGCGTCAATACACAGAATGAATCTGGATGGTAGTGGCATGGAGAAAGTTGCAGCAGGGATCAGAAATACAGTCGGCTTCGATTGGCATCCACAATCTGGAGAACTTTGGTTTACGGACAATGGTCGCGACATGTTGGGTGATGATATGCCCGCTGGCGAGATTAATCGGATCACTGAACCCGGGCAGCACTTTGGTTTTCCTTATATTCACCAAGGCGATCTGCCCGACCCAGATTTTGGCAGGGGCAGAAGTGTTTCAGACTATACTCCACCGCTTTATAAATTAGGCGCACACGTGGCACCGCTGGGAATGACATTTTATCGCGGAGACGCTTTCCCCAGTGACTACCGTAACACCGTACTGGTAGCTGAACACGGTTCCTGGAACCGGAGTCGGAAGAGTGGCTATCGGGTAATGATGGGGAATATTAACTCCTCCAACAATGAAGTTGTTAGCTACACTCCTTTCGTGGAGGGTTGGCTTGCCGGGCAGGTAAACTGGGGTCGCCCGGTAGATGTGTTGAATATGCCGGATGGATCAGTACTGATCTCAGACGATCTGGCAGGTGTTATTTATCGGGTCACTTACGGAGGCTAGGAAGAAGATTATGGGCTGAAGTAATTCCCTAAAATTTGTGGCGCTAAGTTGCGGAGCAACTGGCGAGATCGCACTGGATTAGCACCGCCTTGTGTCTCCCGACCTAGGGAGGGAACCCCGGAAGGACGCAAGCTGCAGAGGCAGGAGTGTTTGGTAGCGCGGTGCGCTTTCTAAACAACCTTTTACCTTTTAATTTCGTAACATTTCAATATGCGGAATACCGTCCTCCGGATAAAGTTCAGACACACTGATAAACCCAAATTGCTCATAAAATCTTTCCAGATGATGCTGGGCGGAAATACGTATGGCTTGTCCGGGCCATAGCTCTTCACTGTAGCTTATAGCTTTTTTCATCAGCGCACTGCCAAGTCCATCCCGGCGCTTGTCGGCAACACAGATAACCCTGCCAATGGCTGGTTCTGCATATTTCACTCCTGGCGCCAACAGTCTGCCATAACAAATGAGGTCTTTATCCTGGGTGCCTTGTATGTGATAAGCACTCTGATCGTGGCCATCCATGTCCTGATAGGCACAGTTTTGCTCCATTACAAAGACTTCGGTGCGTAACTGAAGAATCGAGTAAAGCTGATAGCTGGAAAGTTGCTCGAATCGATCACAGGTCCAATAGATATCTGACATAGGTAATTTCTCTTCCCCCTCAATTGAAAAGGGGTTGGTCTTGATATCCCCATACAAACCCAGGATATACTCTTCAGTCCGCTTAAGCTCATCGTGTTATAATTGCCAATTCTAACTGAATGTCCTCGTGGCACAACTGGATAGCGCGACGCCCTCCTAAGGCGTAGGTTGCAGGTTCGACCCCTGCCGGGGACACCAGATTGTTTCGCTAGTGAGCAAAGCCACTATTGAAATTTGCTCGCTAATGAAGCTACAACAGCATCATGCTAAACTCAGCCGGTAAATGAATCCATGCTCGGAAGCCACCCTTTCAATGTCATTGTGATAAGAAATATAAGTGCGCCTAGAGAGAAAATGTGAACAGTAAGCCTGGATTGCAAAGTCCTAATAACTGGATCTATCGACACAGCTACAACGTGCGAATCTGCCACTGGGTTAATGTACTTTCTTGCGGTTATTTATTGGCAAGCGGTATTATGATTTTC
>CAVOCG010000076.1:0-12593 GCA_963694095.1 Gammaproteobacteria bacterium | reverse complement strand
ATTCGTATAGAACCACAAAATAACACCTTACTTGAAGGCTTATATAAATCACGCCGTATGTTTTGCACGCAATGCGAAGCCGAAGGTTTTCGGCGCATCACGTACTACCTTGACCGTCCCGATGTCATGTCGGTATTTACCTCGACAGTGGTGGCGGACAAGAAAAAATATCCAGTATTACTCTCCAATGGAAACATGGTGGGTAGTGGTGAAGTGGCAGATGACTCCAGTCGTCACTGGGTGAAGTGGCATGACCCGTTTAAAAAACCTAGTTATCTTTTTGCTTTGGTGGCGGGCAATCTGGAAAGTGTGGATGATCAGTTTGTCACGAGTAGTGGTAGAAGTGTCACGCTAAAAATATTTGTTGAAGAGAAAGACCTGGATAAATGTGATCACGCTATGGTATCTCTGAAGAACGCAATGCGCTGGGATGAAGAAGTGTATGGCCGGGAATATGACCTCGACATATT
Organism: Gammaproteobacteria bacterium; assembly: GCA_963694095.1. Taxonomy (GTDB): domain Bacteria; phylum Pseudomonadota; class Gammaproteobacteria; order Pseudomonadales; family Pseudohongiellaceae; genus UBA9145. The sequence continues at coordinate 12,123 of CAVOCG010000076.1, read as the reverse complement.
TATGATCGTAGCCGTCGATGATTTTAATATGGGGGCTATGGAAAACAAGGGGCTCAATATTTTCAATACGTCCTGTGTTTTGGCTAATCCAAAAACTACAAGCGACAGTGGCTTTCAGCGTGTTGAAGCGGTGGTGGCACATGAGTATTTTCACAACTGGACCGGGAATCGAGTTACTTGCCGTGATTGGTTTCAGTTGAGTTTAAAAGAAGGGTTTACAGTCTTCAGAGATGGGGAATTCTCTGCCGACATGGGTTCGAGAACCGTAAAGCGAATAGAAGATGTTGGCTACCTGAGAACTGTTCAGTTTGCAGAAGATAGTGGGCCGATGTCACATTCTGTGAGACCGGACTCTTACATGGAGATCTCAAATTTTTATACTGTCACTATCTATGAAAAAGGTGCCGAAGTGGTGCGCATGATAAGTGAATTGCTAGGCCCTGTGAATTTTAGAGCAGGTAGCGACCTTTACTTTAAGCGACACGATGGACAGGCGGTTACGACTGAAGATTTTGTGCAGGCCATGGAAGATGCAAGTGGAGTAGACTTGGTGCAGTTTCGCAATTGGTATCGCCAGGCGGGTACTCCGGTAATTGATGTTGTTGGTAGCTATGATGCTTTGAGCAAGCGGTACGAATTAACCATCACTCAATCTTGTCCAGATACACCTGGCCAGAATAACAAAAAACCGTTCCATATACCGATTAAGATGGGTTTGCTCGACAATGAGGGTAAGCAATTCGGCTTAACGCTGGTGGGTGAGATGGAGATTGAAAAAGACAGACAAGAGTTACAGTTCGATCGTGTGCTTAACGTTACTGAAGTAACTCAGAGTTATGTATTTGAAAACATCAGTTGCAAGCCAGTGCCTTCACTGCTGAGGCGATTCAGCGCGCCGGTAAAACTTAATTTCAGTTATAGCCATGAAGAACTTTGCTTTCTCATGATCCATGATAGCGATGGTTTTAATCGCTGGAATGCATCCCAGATGCTGGCTAACGCGTGTATTGGTCAATTGCTGGAGGCAAGAAAAGCTGGCGAAGAACTGGTACTACCAGATATTTTTGCTGAGACTTATCAAGCTGTACTTAATGCGGTTTTGCTTGATACAAGTATGGACAAAGCGATGGTAGCACAGTTGCTGACCCTGCCTACTATGGGCTCGTTAATCGAAGCATCAGTGGTGGCAGATGTTGATGGGATTTATGCAGTAAGAGAGTTTCTGATTGAGGCGCTTGGATGCCGATTACTGGCAGAATTTGAGAAAGTGTACCTCGCTAACAAGTCGCAGACAGAGTTCGCTGTTGATTCGCGCTCCATTGGCCAGCGGGCGCTGAAAAATCTGTGCCTTTCCTACCTGGTTCGAAGTGGCAATTCACAATGGATAGGGGAATGCCAAGGCCAGTTCAAGGATGCAAGCAATATGACTGACCAGATGACTGCGTTAAGGTGTTTGGTCAATAGTGCTGAAGAGGTTGCTGCTGGACCGAAAGCGGACTGCCTTGCTGCATTTTATGCACAATGGAAAGACGAACAGTTGGTTGTGGACCAGTGGTTTCAGGTGCAAGCCGCCTGTCAGCTACCTGGGGCGCTTGGGAAAGTCAAAACCTTAATGGGTCACAAAGATTTTGAGATGAAGAATCCAAATAAGGTTAGATCACTAATAGGCGTATTTTGTGGCCAGAACTTTACCGGGTTTCACAGTAGCACAGGTGAGGGGTATGAGTTTTTAGCCGACCAGGTATTGGCAATAGATAAAATCAATCCGCAGATTGCCTCTCGATTGCTTTCGCCACTGACTCGCTGGAGAAAGTATAACGCACTAAGGGGGCAGTTAATGCTCGCTCAACTGGAGCGAATCAAAGCGGGTGAAAACCTGTCGAGAGATGTTTTCGAGGTAGTACAAAAAAGCTGCAAATGATTGTCGGGCTCGGTGCCGGTATAGTGATTTCGACACCGAGCCTGCTAGATCCAGGTAGTTGCGGTTACTGTACGTTCTGGATAGCAGTTAAGGGTATGTTTTTGGCATTTTCCGCCCCACTCATAAACTCCGCAATTTCACTGAAGTCGAGATAGCGGTAAATATTGTCGCTCATAGTGTCAACGTTTGCCATGAATTCCATGTACTCAGCCATTGTTGGGATTTTTCCCAGCGCCGAGCACACCGCCGCTAATTCGGAAGAAGCCAGGTAGACATTGGCGCCCTGGCCAAGTCGGTTTGGAAAATTACGCGTGGATGTTGAAACCACAGTTGAGTTGGTTGCCACTCGTGCCTGGTTACCCATGCAAAGAGAGCAGCCTGGCATTTCGGTTCTGGCACCGGCGCTGCCAAAGATATTGTAAATTCCTTCTTCGATTAACTGGTGTTCATCCATCTTGGTTGGGGGTGCTACCCAAAGTCGGGTAGGGAGTGCGCCATCAATTTGCTTCAATACCTCGCTGGCAGCACGGAAGTGGCCAATATTGGTCATGCAGGAGCCGATAAATACCTCGTCGATAGCTGTGCCCTGAACTTCGGATAATGACTTAACATCATCTGGGTCGTTGGGGCAAGCAAGCAAGGGTTCTTTGATTTCATTTAAATCGATTTCGATAATTTGGAAGTACTCGGCATCTACATCGGATTCCAATAATTCTGGGTTTGCCAGCCATTCTTCCATAGCCGCAGCACGGCGTTCTAGTGTCCTGGCATCTTGATAACCTTCGGAGATCATCCAGCGCAGCAACGTTATATTGGATTTGAAGTACTCAATGATTGGTTCTTTATTCAATTTGATAACACAACCGCCGGCTGAGCGCTCGGCCGAGGCATCGCTAATCTCGAAAGCTTGTTCTACCTTCAAGTCAGGTAGGCCTTCTATCTCAAGAATTCGGCCGGAGAAAATATTCCTTTTGCCTTTTTTCTCAATGGTCAAGTCGCCAGATTGAATTGCGGCGTAGGGAATGGCATTTACCAAATCACGCAAGGTGATACCCGGCTGCATTTCTCCGCTAAAGCGCACGAGCACCGATTCCGGCATGTCCAGCGGCATAACGCCTGTGGCGGCGGCAAAGGCCACTAGGCCTGAACCTGCTGGGAATGAGATGCCTATGGGGAAACGGGTATGGGAATCACCGCCTGTGCCCACGGTGTCGGGCAGCAACATGCGATTCAGCCAAGAATGAATGATGCCATCACCGGGTCTGAGGGAAATACCGCCGCGGGTTTGGATGAAATCCGGTAGGGTATGCTGTGTTTCGATATCAACCGGCTTGGGATAAGCCGCAGTATGGCAGAATGACTGCATGACCAAGTCGGCAGAAAAGCCCAGGCAGGCCAGGTCTTTTAATTCATCCCGGGTCATCGGGCCAGTTGTATCCTGGCTACCCACGGTGGTCATTTTGGGTTCGCAATAACTGCCGGGTCGGATACCTTCCACCCCACAGGCTCTTCCCACTAGCTTTTGCGCAAGGGTAAATCCTTTGTCAGATGCGGTGCCCGACGGCGGTGCTTGAAATACATCTGATGGCTCAAGACCCATTGCCTCTCGTGCCCGTTGGGTCAGACCACGACCAATAATCAATGGGATCCTGCCTCCGGCACGAACCTCGTCCAACAGGACATCGGTTTTTAATTTGAACTCACAGATTACCTCGCCACTATCCTGCCGCTTTATTTTTCCTGCGAAGACGCAGATATCAATGATATCCCCGGTATTTAATGCTTCGACATCGCATTCGAAAGGCAATGCGCCGGCATCTTCCATGGTGTTGAAAAAGATCGGGGCAATTTTGTTGGCAATACAGATGCCACCATCACGTTTATTCGGAATGTGGGGAATATCATCTCCGATGTACCAAAGTACGGAATTAGTTGCCGATTTACGGGAGGAGCCGGTTCCCATGACATCACCGACCAGGGCAATCGGGTATCCCAACTGTTCGAGTTCTTCAATTTGCTTTTCTGCATCATGGACACCGTCTCTGGGGTTTTTGTACAAGGCCTTGGCATGCAGAGGAATGTCGGGGCGCGACCACGCATCCTGTGCGGGAGAAAGATCATCCGTATTGGTCTCGCCGGGCACTTTAAACACGGAAACAGTCAGCTTCTCAGGCAGTTCTGTCTTGGATGTAAACCACTCTGCGTCAGCCCAGGACTGCATTACCTGTTGCGCACTAGCGTTGCCTTTTTGGGCTTTCTCTGCCACGTCGTAAAAAGCATCAAACATTAATAGCGTGTGGCATAGCTGATTGGCAGCGGCCGTGGCGAGGTCCGTATCGTCCAGTAAATCCACCAGAGTCGAAATGTTATAACCGCCAAGCATAGTGCCCAGAAGCCCAATGGCTGCGGTTTTGTCGATCAGCGGAGATGTTGCTTCACCTTTTGCTACAGCCGATAGGAAGCCGGCCTTTACGTAGGCGGCCTCATCGACACCGGGAGGGACCCGGTTGGAAATAAGATTAAGCAGAAAGGCTTCTTCTCCGGCAGGTGGGGTTTTTAATAATTCTATTAAGTCAGCTACTTGTTCTGCTGACAACGGTTTGGGAACAATTCCCTGTTCGGCGCGCTCGGCCACATGTTTACGATAAGCTTCTAACACTTGCAGTACCTCTTTAGTATCGCTTGGATGTGTTGGTCAGTGCAATGTGGTGCAACACACCGTGTGCATGTCCGAAGCTGGATGTGCTTGCACTTTGTTGGTGGAGTTTTCTGTAATCCATCTGCCGAACAACGCTACTTTTGCAGTTTTCTATCCAGGACAGATGCTAAAAACGAGCGCAAATTATAGTGTAAATACAGGTAAAAATCCAGCTTGCAATAATTTGGGAGCGGTTTGCTGGGCCTGACTGAATGAACTAACTAAGCTATTTTTAATTGCTTGACGGCGGTTTATAATCGGCTACTGAGCAAAGTAAATGTTGGGCAGGTAGTTGGCTCAGGGCTGGGATTAAATCAAGAAGATTGCGTATTTTATGACTGAAATAAAAACACCCTGCATCGGGATCTGTTCCACGACTTCACTGGGAGATGCTGTGTGTCGTGGTTGCAAACGGTATTCCGATGAAGTAATCAATTGGAATAGCTTTGATGCGAAAGCGAAACGGGCCGTACTTAATCGGTTTGAGCAATTCTGTTTGCAAATCATCGAAACCAAGCTGCAAATATTCTCCTTGCCGAAATTGGAAGCTGGACTGGAGCAGTGGAGTGTACCCTGGGACTCCTCATTATCGCCTTATTGCTGGGTGCACAATCTGTTGAAGAAGTGCCACCAAAAAATGGATAAGCCACAAGACTATGGGCTAACAATTCTACCGAAATTTGCCAACCACTCTTTGGCTGAGCTGAGTGTACTGATAGAGGCCGAAATGTTACTGCTTTCTGAGGCCCATTATGCGCGCTATATGCAGCAAACATCAAAAACCAGGAACTCCGGTTAAGGCTTAAGTATGTGGGGGGAGTTGCTCCAAGGTGATTCCGCTGTCTGTTACTACGCCGCACCAGCCTTGTTTATCCCAGTCTCCAAGCACTACCCGTTTCGCTTGTGTGACACCCTGGATCGGATCTGGTAGGTCCAGCGTGTGAACTGCTGGCCTGTGGGTGTGACCGTGGATCATGCTGATAAGCTGCAATTTCTGTAGTAAACGAGTTACTTCATCCGGGCTGACATCCATAATTTCGCTGGATTTGGTGGAGGTGGCATTCTGGCTCTGCTCTCGAGCATGTGCTGCAAAGGCCTGTCGGTCTTCCAGCGACCTGGAACGAAATTCAGATTGCCAGGCTTGTTGCCGAACCATTGCGCGGAATTCCATGTAATCGGTATCGCCCGAACACAGCACGTCACCATGCAATAGCACAATGCGCTGACTACCGAGTTCCAGGATGTAGGGTTCCTCAATCAATTGTGCACCACACTGCGTGCTGAAATCAGATCCTATTAAAAAGTCTCTGTTGCCGTGCATTAAGTAGATTGGGGTGCCGCTAGACTGGAGCAGACTGAGTTCATTGGCTACTGAGCTGGAAAGATGGCTTTCTTCATCATCGCCAATCCATAGCTCGAAAAGATCCCCCAATATATACAGCGCATCACACTGACCACGCACGGATTGGAGGAATGAGAAAAAGCTGGAGGTGATATCCGGGCGTGATGATTCAAGGTGTAGATCAGAAACAAGTAGCGCTTTATGCAAGTTGACTAACCTGGATCAGTGATTTGCATGGACTCGATCATGACCTCGGTAACGGGTACATCTTGATGCCCACCGGCCGAGCTAGTTTCACATTGTTTGATTTTATTGACTACATCCATGCCATCGGTAACCTTGCCAAATACAGTGTAACCCCAGCCCTGATCAGTTTTGTCCCGATTGTCGAGGAAGTGGTTGTCACTGACGTTAATGAAGAACTGAGAGGTTGCAGAGTGGGGGTCTGAAGTTCTGGCCATAGCTATCGTGCCAGTAACATTGGAGAGGCCGTTATCTGCCTCGCTATCAACACTGTCGCCATTAGGCTTCTGTTTCATGCCGCTTGAGAAGCCACCGCCTTGCACCATGAAGTCATTGATCACCCGATGAAAAATTGTACCGTCATAGAAACCATCTTTTGCATATTGCAAAAAGTTGGCGGCCGATTTGGGCGCATTTTTGAAATCCAGCTCAAAAGTGACGGGTCCATAGTTGGTATTTAGTACTATCATGCTTGTTACCTTGAAACTTAGAGAAGGTAAAGACGAAATTTTTCTTAGTAGATCGCCCTCCAGCCGTTATAATAATCTTTTTGTAAGTTCTGAGAAAGTAGAAAATTCCCCATGTCCTCTTTCAACCCGGATATCAAAGACTCATCTGCTAATACACCACACGCAAATTTTATCAGACACTTGATCGCGCAAGATTTGGCTTCCAACAAACATGGAGGGCGTGTGCACACCCGCTTTCCTCCAGAGCCCAATGGATACCTACATATTGGACACGCAAAATCCATTTGTCTTAACTTTACGCTGGCGGCGGAGAATAATGGTTCATGTAATCTACGTTTTGATGATACGAACCCAGCGAAGGAGAGTCAGGAGTATGTTGATTCGATCAAGGATAATATCAGCTGGCTTGGTTTTGCATGGAACGGCGAGGTTCGCTACAGCTCTTCCTATTTTGGGCGGCTGTATAATTTTGCTCTGCAATTAATCGAAAAGCGCCAGGCTTATGTCTGTAGCCTTAGCCCGGAACAGGCTCGGGAGTTCCGCGGCACGCTGACAGACCCGGGACGCAATAGTCCAGATCGAGGCAGGTCAGTGGAGGATAATCTGCTATTGATTGCCAGAATGAAGGCCGGTGAGTTTGACGATGGGGAGTATAGTCTGCGCGCGAAAATTGATATGGCCTCACCAAATATCAATATGCGGGATCCGGTGTTATATAGAATAAGGCACTTGGAGCATCACCAGACCGGCAATGAATGGTGTATTTACCCGACCTACGATTACACGCACTGTATCTCAGATGCTATCGAAAACATAACCCACTCTTTGTGCACACTTGAATTTGAGGATCACAGGCCACTCTACGACTGGATATTGAATAATCTGGAACTGGACAAGCTGCGCCAGGCGAGTGATTTATCTGAGAGTGAGAACGCCTACGTGCTGCCAAGGCAAACAGAATTCGCCAAGCTTAAAATCAACTACACCATGATGGGTAAACGTAATCTCCGGGAAATGGTGGAGAAAGGCACCGTAACAGCTTGGGATGATCCTCGCATGCCGACTCTGGCAGGAATGCGACGCAGGGGTTTTACTCCAGCATCGATCAGAAGCTTTTGCGAGAGTGTGGGTGTTAGCCGCAGTGATAGTGTGGTTGATATGAGCATGCTCGAATTTGCGATTCGCGATGACCTGGATAAGACTGCACCGAGAGCCATGTGCGTGATGCAACCTTTGAAAGTGGTCATAACAAATATTGAAACGGGCCATGTAGAGCACTTAAGTATGGCCAACCATCCAAAAGACGAATCGATGGGTAGAAGGGAGGTTCCGCTCGGGCGAGAAATTTACATTGATGCGGCCGATTTCGAAGAAATTCCACCGCCTGGATTTAAGCGGCTAATCAGTGGTGGAGAGGTGCGCCTGCGAGGCGCTTATGTGATCAAGTGCGAAGATGTCATTAAAAATGAGGCGGGCGATGTTATTGAACTGCATTGCACCGCCGACATGCAAACCCTTGGTAAGAAGCCTGAAGGCCGGAAAGTAAAAGGTGTTGTCCATTGGGTATCTGTGGAGCAAGGCTTGAATGCTACGGTAAGACTTTATGATAGGCTGTTTAATGTTGAAAATCCGGAAAGCAAAGAAGTGGAGGATTACCATTCGTGTTTAAACCCTGACTCCTTGGTTGAATTAAAAAACTGTATCGTGGAAAGCTCTGTAGCAGATGCTGCATCGAACGCGCGTTACCAGTTTGAAAGAGAGGGTTATTTTTGTGTAGATGAAATAGATTCGACACCAGATGCACTGATTTTTAATCGCACAATTACCCTGCGGGACTCGTGGAAAACTTAGCTGAATCGAGATACTAGTGATTACAATCTACAATACACTAACCCAAAAAAAGGAAGAGTTTAAACCGCTGCAAGATGGCAAAGTTAAGATGTATGTCTGTGGTATTACTACTTATGACTACTGCCATCTTGGTCACGCCAGGATGCTGGTGGCTTTCGACATGGTCGTGCGGTATCTGAGAGTGCGAGGTTTTGATGTAACCTATGTGCGAAATATCACCGATATCGATGATAAAATACTCGCCAGGGCGAATGAAAACAATGAGCTTTTCTCCGATTTGACCGAACGTTTTATTAACGCGGCACATGAAGATGAAGTTGGATTGCGCGTACTCCCACCGGATCTAGAACCAAGGGCGACCCAACATATAGATCAGATTATTGACCTTATCAAGGCTTTGATTTCCAAAGATAATGCGTATAAAGCTGAAAATGGTGATGTCTATTACGCCGTCAATAGCTTTCCTAGTTACGGCAAACTGTCGAAAAAGAATCCAGAAGATTTGCTGGCAGGAGCTCGCATCGAAATAGGTGAGCTTAAAAAAGATCCCAGAGATTTTGCTCTGTGGAAGGCTTCTGAAGATGGGGACGTGGGTTGGGACTCACCCTGGGGCTACGGACGACCGGGCTGGCATATCGAATGTTCGGCCATGTCGACCTGCTGTCTGGGGGATAATTTCGATATCCATGGGGGGGGCTCCGACTTAATGTTTCCGCACCATGAAAATGAAATTGCCCAGTCAGAAGCGGTGACAGGGAAAACTTTTGCTAACCTATGGATGCACAACGGGCCGCTACGTATCGATAACGAAAAAATGTCTAAGTCTTTGGGAAATTTCTTCACCGTCAGGGAGATACTGAAAGATTATGACGCTGAAGTAGTAAGACACCTGCTAATCGGCAGTCATTATCGGAGCCCAATTAACTACTCCGATCAAAGTCTGAGGCAATCGACGGCAGCGTTGGAGCGTCTGTATACGGCATTAAGAGGGCTGGATACGAAGAACGCTAAGCTGTTAGCAAACAGCCGATTCGAAAAAGCCTTTTACGTGGCCATGGACGATGACTTCAACACGCCTGAGGCTTTTGGCGTGTTGTTTGAGATAGCAAAGGAAATAAATCGGGAAAAAGCAGATAATTTTGAATACGCCAGCCAATTAGGCGCACTGTTGTTAAAACTGGGGAATTGGCTGGGAATGCTTGAAACATCATCTGAACAATTTTTGCGTGGAAATGCGAGTGCAAATAAGAGTGCCGATATTGATCCAGTGGCAATTGACGGATTAATCGAGGAGCGAAATCAGGCCCGAGAAGATAAAAACTGGCAAAAAGCTGACGAAATTAGAGATCAGTTAGCTGCTATGAAGGTAATCTTAGAGGATGGGGCTGATGGGAGCAGCTGGCGTATAGAGCGTTAATGCGGTTTTGCCGCATAAGCAGTCCAGGGTTAGTGAGGCGGCAAGTTGGGCAACTGATGCAAATAAGGCATTGACTGGCTCAGGTGGCGTGAGTATTATGCCGTCCTTCGAAATTTGAAGTGGTCGTCGGGGTATAGCGCAGTCTGGTAGCGCGCTTGCTTTGGGAGCAAGATGTCGGGAGTTCAAATCTCTCTACCCCGACCAAATTTGAGAGTTAGCAAATAGTTGACCGGTTGAACTTATTGCTGATACAACTTAGTAGAAGAAGGATAGCCCAACCCTCATCCTTATTGGCAACGCTTTATGGTGACCGTAGCTCAGCTGGTAGAGCCCTGGACTGTGACTCCGGTGGTCGCGGGTTCGAACCCCGTCGGTCACCCCATATTCTCTCTGTTACCGCTTTCATGGCGTTGTTCATACGCGATTGTCCTCGATGGATGCTATTTACCCTGAAACCCCTATCCTTAATTCTATGGTTGGGTTACCGTTTTACCTTGAAAGTAACAAGTAACCTAGATGGTCTGTGTTAAAGCAAATAAATTGGAGAACAGATCAATGAGCACAATTAAGGTTAAAACCCTGAATGGCATACCGCTGAAGATAGGTGAGCTAAATACAGGAACTATTGGTGATGCAGAGGGGCACCCACTCGGCTTTTTTTCTAAAATAGCTCGGGCCTATAAAAACTTTTCTCTGGTTCTTGCAGGTATGTACACTGGAGTCGGCTGCAGTGGCACGCCGAACCCCTTTCATAATTACGAGCACAACGACCCAAAGCACGACGGTCACGGTGTATAGACCCCTGGCCACTCAGACCAACTTGCCTTTAAATCCGCATCGAGCCACGGTTAAGTGACTGCATTGCTCTAGTTGCCAACGCTTGATAGGCGCTGGCCCTAGTCCTAGAATCGTGTAAAATATACGCCATATAGTTTGAGGATAATGAGTCGAGCCTTATAAAGCATTGTGACCGATTTTAACTTAAATCAACCTTACATCGTCTTGAATGCATTCATACTAAAAAAATTCGATTTCTACCATATTGAGAATCATTCGTATTAGCTTTATAGTACCGCTCCTGCTAAAAAAACGTAAATGAATAAGCAATCTAGCGCTAAGTTTTGGCATTCAATTCACTCTTGGGTTGGGTTGAAACTTTCTCTTCTAATGACCTTTATCCTGTTAACGGGAAGCATCGCTGTATTCTCTGCCGAAATCGATTGGTTGTTTTTGCCAGAAATGCGGTCATTCGATTCAACACCATCAGCACAAGTCGCATGGGGGGCAAGTTTTGATGCGGCGCGTACAAAGTATCCTGAATATGAGCTAGATAGTTTGAACAGATACCTTCAAGAGTATATTGCCTTGCAGGTAATAGCGAACACTCCATGGAATGAACTTGTACGAATTTGGGTCGAACCTAGCGATGGGACAATTTCAGGTGTAACTCCATGGTATAACGTCCAGCGATTTCTTCGCAGCCTACATCGGCGCCTTATGATGCCTAATAATGTAGGTATTCCCATAGTGACTTTTATGGCTTTCCCTCTACTAATTTCTTTGATTGCAGGATTGTTTATTTATAAGAAATTTTGGAGAGGCTTATTCAAGCGTCCACGTTTCGAACTGAAAGCGCGGATCTGGTTGGGGGATTTGCATCGGCTGATAGGATTATGGGGAAGCTGGTTTGTGGCACTTATCATAATAACCAGTATTTGGTATTTTGCTGAAGAATTTGGAGGCAATGCCCCACCTTTCCCTGTACCGGTTTCTTATTTAAGGGGCGGTTCTTCAGAACTTCCTGCAGATTTTTCAGGTCAGGAGTTGGATCAAGCAGTTGAGCTTGCCTTGATTGAATTGCCAGGTTTGGAAATACGGAGAATAGGTCTAGGAGAAACTCTTATAATAGAAGGTGATTTAACAGCTAATTTTGTGAGGCCTCGGGCTAATTCAGTTTATATAGATCCTCTGAATCTAAAAGTGCTTGGCAGTTACAAAGGCGAAGAATTAGGACTACACAATCGTATTTCTGAAGCAGCTGACCCTTTACATTTTGGTTATTTTGGTGGACTAATCACGAAGGTAATATGGTTCTTCTTAGGCATCTGTATGACAGCGCTATCTATCACCGGCTTTATGGTTTATGGATCGCGTCTTGGAAAAATCGTACTTTCAGGGAAA
>CAVOCG010000075.1:0-12657 GCA_963694095.1 Gammaproteobacteria bacterium | reverse complement strand
ACTTTAATTACCTTGTTAATTTTGGGCAAATAGTTCCACATCTCCATATCCAGTTTCAGCGTAGCGATTCCCCTGTCTTTTCGAGGAGATAAAATTCGAATAAAGCTATTCGCCGTTCCCATTGAGCTGGCCTGCATTTCCATGGTGCGCTGGTACTGTGGCGTTTCCACAATCATGGTCATAGATGCACTACTGGATTGGCCTTGATAGAGCGTTTCCATACTGTCAATAATTTCTATTGCCCGGCTCTGCCCAATAGCAAGATTGGAGTGGATGCAGATAATTAAAGCTGCTAGCAAAAATAGGGTTTTATCTATTCGGATTATCATCGCGTTTACGGAGGTGGCTATTATGTGATTCATTCTGCGCCTCTCAAGCGCTTGAATTGAACTGTATTTAGCAGTGAAGTCGTTGTTATTAATTTGTAATACTTAAGATTTCTCTTTAAATTCTAACAGAATGTCCTAGAAAAGTCGCTGTGTTGTCGATCCGTCCATAGGAATCGCTCCAATCGATCGATAGAACTAGATTGAAGGCTTATTCCAGTCAAGTATCGACTATTCTACACGCGTACAGTTTTTATCTACTGCCAGTTTCGCCAGAAAGGAAAGTATCAATTTCGCAAAACCCCTTCTGCGCATTTCAGGTTTGACATAGATATCTTCAAGGTAAATTCACCGACTAGTGCATAGGCAAACGGTTTTTTTTGTAGAACAGCGTTTCTTTCAATGTCGATGCTGTGGCTATGACTTCGTGGCTTAACCTTTCATACTCGGCTAAATCCTGAATAAAAGAGGATATTAGTTCGTAATCGGCCTCATTGGCGCTACGAATCTCAAAGTCTGCAAGGCGTGTCGTTGTTTTCATCAAAGTCCTCAAAATCAAGGATAGGTTATGCACTGAGTTGGGTTTGGCTGACTTCTTGGCCCTACTATTCGGGCCTCAAGCATGCTGCTATAATACGCGCCATTTTGGGAGGCCCCTAAACGGCCGCAGCCTTTTAAGAACACCTGTTGCACAATATTGAAGGAATTAAGATGTCAGATCAAAAACCCACGATAATTTATACAGAAACAGATGAAGCACCAGCGCTGGCAACCTATTCCTTGCTGCCGATCATCAAGGCATTTACTGAAGTATCTGATATCAATGTGGAAATTCGGGATATTTCTCTTTCTGGCAGAGTCATAGCCAGTTTTTCCGATTTTCTTAGCCCTGAACAACAACAAGCGGATGCCCTAGCCGAGATTGGCGAGCTGACCCAGGATCCGCTAGCCAATATCATTAAATTACCAAATATTTCCGCTTCTATTCCGCAATTGCATTCGGTGATTAAGGAGTTACAGGGTAAGGGTTACAAGTTACCTGATTATCCAGAGGACGCCAAAACAGACGAAGAGAAGGATATTCAGACACGCTACGACAAAATTAAAGGCAGCGCGGTGAACCCTGTATTGCGCGAGGGCAATTCAGATCGCCGTGCGCCGGCCTCTGTAAAAGCCTATGCGAGGAAGAATCCCCACTCAATGGGAGCCTGGTCGGCGGATAGTAAATCACATGTCTCAAGCATGGAAGAGGGAGACTTCTATGGCAGCGAACAGTCCGCCACATTGTCAGCGGCAACTACCGTTAGAGTAGAGCATGTGGCAACTAATGGTGCGGTCACCGTACTGAAGGATAGCGTAACATTACAGGCAGGTGAAATCATCGATGCCTCCACTATGAGCCAGGCAAAGCTGCGGCAATTTTTTGCTAAAGAAATCGACGATGCCAAGACACAGGGTGTTTTACTCTCCGTGCACCTGAAAGCAACCATGATGAAAGTCTCTGACCCGATCATCTTTGGACATGCAGTAACTGTGTATTATAAGGAAGCTTTTCAAAAATATGGTGCTATTTTTGAGGAACTGGGGGTTGATGCCAACAATGGTATTGGTGATGTATATGCCAAAATTCAGGATTTACCTGCAGATCAGCGTGAAGAAATAGAAGCAGCGATACAAGACTGCTATAAAGTCCGCCCAGAGATGGCGATGGTGAATTCAGATAAAGGCATTACCAATCTTCATGTTCCCAGCGATATTATTATCGACGCGTCGATGCCGGCAGCAATTAGGACGTCTGGTCAGATGTGGGGTCCGGACGGTGAGCTGCATGACATGAAAGCAGTTATACCAGACCGTTGTTACGCCGGGGTCTATCAGGAGGTTATTGATTTTTGTAAGCAGCATGGTGCCTTCAATCCTTCAACCATGGGCAGTGTCCCTAATGTGGGGTTAATGGCACAAAAGGCTGAGGAATACGGTTCACATGACAAGACCTTTGAAATAGCCTCGGCTGGAAAGGTAAATGTTGTGAGTTCTGAGGGAGATGAATTGTTCTCACATGCAGTGTCAGAGGGTGATATTTGGCGAATGTGCCAGGTGAAAGATGCCCCGGTTCAAGATTGGGTGAAACTTGCAATAAATCGTGCCCGGCTCTCTCAATTACCAATCGTGTTTTGGTTGGATGAGGCAAGAGCCCATGACGCCCAGATCATTGCGAAGGTTAACAACTACTTGCCTGAGCATGACACCGATGGCCTAGAAATTCACATCCTTGAGCCTCGCGCAGCGACGGCATTTTCACTTAGTCGGATTCATGCCGGTGAGGATACGATTTCTGTAACCGGAAATGTTTTGCGTGACTATTTAACTGACCTTTTTCCAATTCTGGAATTAGGCACAAGTGCTAAGATGTTATCGGTAGTGCCCCTAATGAATGGCGGCGGATTATTCGAAACCGGTGCCGGCGGCTCAGCCCCCAAGCACGTTCAACAATTTGAGCAGGAGAATCACTTACGTTGGGATTCTCTGGGTGAGTTTCTAGCGCTATCTGCATCGCTAGAGCATTTGTCCAATGTAACTGACAATCAGCGAGCAAAATTACTGGCAGATACATTGGATCAGGCCACAGGAAAATTCCTCGATACCAACAAATCTCCATCACGAAAAGTCAACGAGTTGGACAATAGAGGTAGCCATTTTTATTTGGCGCTGTATTGGGCAGAAGCGCTGGCAGCGCAGGATTCAGATGTTGACTTGCAGGCGAAGTTCACAAAACTGGCTGTAGCATTGGCAGAAAACGAGAACCAGATAGCCGAAGAGCTGCTTTCTTTGCAGGGTGTAGCAATGGATGTGGGCGGCTACTACAAACCTGACTCAGCAAAAGCTAGTAGTGCCATGCGCCCTAGCGCAACACTAAACCGACTAATTGACGAACTAAATAATAAATAGCGGTCACAAAATCAAAAAAGGCTCGCCCTGGGTAAGGGGCGAGCCTTTTTTGATTTTGTAAGCGAAGACTATTTTAAAGGTCTGATATATCGCTTAATGCCGCCTACCGGACCAACTTCGGCACCGAAGATATTGCCATTGGCGTCGGCAACAACGCCTTCGGCTGTGCAGGTGCCTCGGCAGTCAGGCAGGGGGTCAGGAATTAGGAATTCGACTTCACCCGTAATGGCGCTGCCAACGCGGATTCCTCGGGTCCAGGCACCATGGTCTGGATTCACGGAACCTGATTCAGAATCTGCGCCATATAGCACGTCATTCTTGTCGATGTAGATGCCACTCAAGCGGCTGAACTGATGCCACTCTTCGAGAAAGTTTCCTTGCTGATCGAAGATCTGGATACGGTTGTTGCCGCGATCTGCAACGAATAGCCGACCCCTGGAATCCATGGCTAGGCTATGGGGCTGGCGAAAATTACCCGGTTCTTCACCCCACTCACCGAATGAGAAAAGAAAGTTGCCGTCCGCATCGAACTTGAGCACACGGTTGGGCGTACCTTCGGCACTGGAGTGTCCTTCGCCGACGAAAATGGAACCGTCAGGTGCAACATGTACGTCATTTGGCGTGTAGAAATACTCTGCATCTCGACCGCCGCCCTTGTTACCAAGCGTCATCAAATGCACCCCTGTAGGACTGAACTTATGTACCTGATGGCCATAAGCGTTAGAGGGGGGATTGTCTCCACCCTGATTATCTCTGCCATCGGCTATCCAAACGTTGCCATCTGAATCCACGTGAATACCGTGAGGCCAGGTAATATATCCGGCTCCAAAACTTCTAACCATGTTGCCATCTTTGTCGAACAACATGACCAGGTTCGTATCAGGGCTTTGTACACAGGCGTTGATATTGCCCCCACAACGCTCGGCTACCCAAATGCTTTCGCCATCAAGGTCAATGTCGACTGTGCTTGAAGAGCCCCAGCCTCTGCCAGCTGGCATTTTGAAGAATCCAGCTTGGGTAAGATAAGGATTGGGAGAATCGTTAGTTGGGGGCATGTCAGCCTGGCCGAAGACCAGAGCTGGCGCCACCAATAAAGCAATCATTGCTGATTTTATAATTTTAAGATTGGACATCTTTGGGAATCACTCTCTACTATTTAATTGGGCCAACTAGAATAAACTAGCGGATTTGGCAATACAAACCAAAGTGGTAACTTTTTCAATAGAAATAAAAGCCCAAATTGAAGAACCACCGATTAAGCTGGGGCTAAACAAGTAGTGCTCAGTGAAAACTGGTGTTAAGCGTGGGCTAATCTTGGCTTGAAACAATGATGCCGAAAGGGTCAATTTCAACCAGCACCTGGTGAAATTCCGTAATATCGATGGGCTCCGCCTCGGTGTCATCATGGTAGGCAAATACGAGGACTTGCAACGCTTCTCTAGCGCGCTCGGGTATTGATGCCTGCACTGAGTCGAATCCCTGGGGAATAAAAATATTCACAATATCCAGGCTGTTATCGACGTTTTGTGTAAACGTTCGCTTACCTGAATACCACGCTGATTTTGTGGATGGGAAACGGCCTTTTGTTTGCTGGTCATAGATAAAGATGATATCGACTTCGGTGATAATAATGGCATTAGGATCGAGCCTGGAAACAAGCCTCACCGATTCAACTTCGGCCATAGAATTTGGTGCCACACCAAAACAAAAGCACAGTAGCAGCGCTAAAAAGCCGAATTTATTAAATCGAATTTTCATTATCCAAGGCTAAGGCTGTTCTTCTTTTCCTGCAGCTTAACGCTCTTCTGTATCGACTGTGCCGGATTCGGATTTAGGTGTGCCGTCACCATTCATGCCCATGGATTCGTAGCGCCTCCAACCAGCAAGAATGCCAACAAGACCGTGATTACCCTCATGGCAGGCATATTCGTAAACTGGTTCAGCTGCTCGTCGCATTGGGACTTTGGCGGACCAGGATTCGTCCCATGATAGTGGGTCAGTAACAGTGAAATCATAATCGAGAGTATCCGCATCTACTCGCGTGAAGTGTTCCTCAATTACCGCCTGATCAGACATGCCTCTGATGTTGTAATCGTGATAAAAATTTTGGGTGTGGATAACCAGCGTCTCACCTTCCCAATGGGCGATGGAATCGCCTTCCCACTTAAGTTGCTTGGTATGGTGCTCGCTGTCTAGCCGGATTATGCGCGCAGTGTGAACCATTTCATTGAGAATCATGATGTGGTCTTTGGTTTGCACTAGTTGCATGTTGTTATTGTAGGAGCCGGGAATCATCGGAGGCCCACCAACGAAACCGGTAATACAGCGGTCAACCGTGGTTCTGCCTTCTGGACCTGCGCTTTCGAAGACCATCTGGCCGTACTCATCACGGCGTGCCTGGCCAATTGCGTTAGTTGATGGTGTGCGGCCATTGGGCGGATCATAGATGAGTGACGTTCTGCGATCAGCAATGGTTTCCACCCCGCGCTCGTACCAAAATTCGTTGTAGGAAATTACCCCTGGTGGATACTGGGCTCCGCCGATTGAGTCGATAATCAAATCACGGTTCTGGCGGCGCCTTTCATAAGCTTCCCATTCAGCAGCCTGCTCGGGAGTCAGAGTGGCCATGGTTTCGAGCTCCCTGGGTCGGTTCAACGGAGTAAGCGTTCGAAATGTATAGGTTCCCTGTAGATCAGGCTGTCCATATTCGGTTTTAGGAAATTCGGATGACTGCGCAGTCAGCGCTGGTGCTAGCAGAAAAGCGCTCATTGCCAAAGTTAATTTAGATATGACCCGATTAGTCATTGAATCCTCCATTTTCTATATTCTTTTATCTAAAGGGTAATCGATTCAAATTACGCTTTTTAGGGCTAATATTCAAGCGGAAATTACTTTGGCGGGCTGGTCGAGGGCAACTAAAAAAATGCAAAATTTTAATATTAAGCAATTGATTTAATATGGATTTTATTAACCGTAAATGATATTACAGTTCGCTAAAGCGGGCGTCCAACTGGTTCAGTCTGCATTCAGCCTAATCAGCTTAGAGTAGATGATTAAAGTTTCTGGCTTATCAGGCCGGCGTTGTAAGCGAAGGCACAACGATAATGCGCTGTGAGGAATCGAAATGAGAATTACTAAATCGTTGAGTGTGCTATTTCTCGCACTTACATTAAGTAGCTGTATCGGGAACGTTATTGGGGTTGCTGTAGACACAACTACAGAAATAATCAAAGTACCTTTTGTTATCGCAGGTACGGTACTTGGCGTAGCGGCGGATACCACGGGGGCGGTTATCGCGACACCCATTCGAGTGATTGGAGCGGCTGTAGGAGTCGACCATGATCACCCTGACTCGGACCCGCATCGAGATAGTGACCAAGATGATTGAGCCCTGTGCAGGGGCAGTCCAGGGCACAACAAACCGCCGTTGGAATGTTTAGTGATCAACTATTGGCCAGATCCTAAATTGAATTGCACACACAGGTAGTTTATTCTTCCTGCTCACCGCATATCAGCTATTCAGGCAAATCTATATGGCAGCTGCCAAACAACGGCTAGATAAGAAGAATCAAAGCCAGGGAATTATTCAGCCCGGCGAAAGGTCCCCCTTAAGCATTCTTAGAACTCCCCTGATACTTACGATATCGATACTGTTCGTGTCGTTGCTCCCGCGTGTACAGAGCAACCCAATTCTTCAGTACTCCTTTTGGGGAGCAGTACTGGTTTTATTGATTTGGCAGTTAGTTTTATATCTGGATCTACAGAGAGATCCGCAGGAAAGATCACTTACTCTGGTATTGAGGCCACAGCACTATATTCAAATGATAGTGCAGACCTCTCTTTATGCCTATTGGGGATATTACTGGCAGCCAGTCTATGACCATTTTTTGTTAATAATAGCTCAGCTGCTTTTCGCCTATAGCTTCGACATCTTATTGGCCTGGTCCCGCCGCCGAGATTATACACTTGGCTTCGGGCCGTTTCCCATTATTCTGAGTATCAATCTTTTTATCTGGTTCAGAGATGATTGGTTCTATATGCAATTCCTGATGATTTCAGTTGGATTTATGGGCAAAGAATATGTGCGTTGGCAAAGAGATGGACGCAACGTTCACATATTTAATCCCTCTGCCTTCGCCCTCGGATTATTCTCGCTCATATTGATTGTTACCAACACTACTGGTTTGACCTGGGGCCCGGAAATCGCCTCAACATTAACGCTGGCACCCAATATTTATTTATTTCTGTTTCTAATTGGCCTAGTAGTGATGTACTTTTTTTCCATCACGCTGGTTGCGGGATTAGCGGCAATTACCCTGTTTGGATTAAGCGCACTTTATTCTGCTGCGGCCGGGGTGCCTTATTTTCTAGACTCCGAAATTCCAGCGGCGGTTTTTTTGGGGCTACACCTGTTAATAACTGATCCATCGACTTCCCCCCGAACCCCACTCGGTAAAACTATATTCGGGGTACTTTATGGGGTGGGAGTATTTGGCCTTTATTCGCTTCTCGGGGGTCTGGATTCTCCAACTTTCTACGACAAGCTGCTGGTTGTTCCGCTGTTGAATTTGAGTGTGATTGCCATCGATCGCGCGGTTCGAACAATCCAATCTGAATCTATACTCAATGTTTGGCGCTCGAATTGGTTTGGCGGCCGTGCCAATTTGGCTCATATGGCAATTTGGATAGTTTTGTTTTCCAGCATGTCTTTCCTGGGCAAAACTGATGGCAAGCACATTGGTGACAGTTTGCCTTTCTGGGAGCAGGCCTGTGCCAGCGATCTTTCGAATGCTTGTGATCGCTTATTGTTGCTCGAGTCTACTTACTGCACTGACAATGCAGCCTGGGCCTGTAATGAGCTGGGCGCTCACTACAGCGAGGGGCGCCTCACCGAACCTGATCTTGAACTGGCACTGGTGTTTTTTAGTAAAGCCTGTGAGCTGAAGTTTCAAGCGGGATGTGTGAACTTATTGAATCCACAAATCGTTAGCAGAGAAATACCCCATGATCTGGATTTTAGATTGCTGCTAAGGGAAGGGGGGCAAAACTTAATGGAGGCATCGGGCGAGGAGCTCGATGCAAGAGCCTGTGAGCATGACTGGGTTTTTGCCTGTGACCGGAGCAGCAATATTTAATGACCGAATCCCAAGACAATTTCAGTCAATCCCAAAAAGCGCCAGGTAGAACTACCGGGTTTTCCATATTGAGCGCATTGGTGGTTATTACGGCAATCTGGATGAACTACCAAAGCAGTTTGTTGCAACTTGATCAATCTATGCCCCCGGCAATTCAGCACTTGGATACGGCAGAAAACTTTAACAGTGAGGCCTGGCACCTTCCAAACGATACGCTATTGGGATTCGTTGAAATTCCTGCAGGTTCGTTCACCATGGGCAGTAATCCAGCGCTGGATAGGCAGGCCTATGAAAATGAACGCTGGTCGTCTACTCGCCGACAGGGAACAGTGAATATCCCGCGTTTTTATATTGCCAGGTTTGAGGTGACGGTAGCTCAGTACCGAACATTTATAGAAGACACTGTTCATCAATTTGATGAACAGGCTATGTCGGCGCCTCCAAACCATCCGGTAACTAGGATTACCTGGCCCGATGCCCTAGCCTATTCAAGATGGTTGGAGTCAAAGTTGAGAGTATGGGAACAGACGCCCAGCGAGTTGCAGGAGCTATTAAATTCTGGTGGGAAAGTAGTGCTGCCCACCGAAGCAGAGTGGGAGAAGGCCGCCAGAGGCACGGATAGCCGTATATTTCCATGGGGATCTCAAGTGGTGTCCAGTAACGCAAATTTCGATTCCACTGCTACCACCGAGGTCGGCTCTTTTAGTTGCAACGAATGCGCCCATGGGCTGGCAGATATGAGTGGTAATGTGTGGGAACTGACCCGTAGCCCCTTCCAGGATTATCCATACACCCGTGACGATGATCGCGAAGGTCTGTCTGAAGACGCCCTCTGGGTCATGCGCGGCGGATCATACTCCGACTCTGCCGCAAATATCCGAGCCGCCGTTCGTGGCGGTGTAGATCCCGGAGTACGCAACGAGACCATCGGTTTTCGCGTAGTAATTTCTTCGCAATGAACGCTACTTACCGCTTGCGGGACGGTGGAAAATGGGCGGTCAATGTTTGCGAATGGGATGGCCCATTTCCTCTACCGTAATTCTAGAGTCTCTGAGTTGTTTGTTGAGTTCTAAGCAGGCTTGAGCCAAGGATCGAGGCGATGGCTTCTGATCCTTGGGGGAACTGATTGATTTCTTGTTCATTGTTTATATCCCCACTGAAATATGTTTCTAAATGTTTAGGATAGGTGCCGAGAAAGTTGAACTTACTAAATTAAGTATCCAGCGAGCATACCACTCGCTGGATACGAATTAAAACCAGAACCAAGAGTTTGGCTGATTAAGGTCGAACCTTTACATACTTCTGTAATCTTTGCGTACTGGGCTCACCACCAAACATATTTCCATCTCGATCTACGGCAACAAATTCAGCACCGTTACCTGTGGTACTACGTGGATCACCGGTTAGTAATAGAACGAAATGATTGACCCATCCAGTTTTTGCATCCCCGATTCGAATGCCCATTTCCCAACCCGGATTTTGCACATCGTCAGACTCTGAGTCAGCTACAAAAATATTGCCATGGTCATCAAAGAATATTCCACTGGGACGGCCGAACTGGGTCCACTGTGCTAAAAATGTCCCTTCCTGATCAAATATTTGTACTCGATTATTAGATCGATCACCAACAAATATCCGACCTTCGTTATCCATTGCGATGGCGTGTAAGGTACGAAATTCACCTGGTGCATAACCACTTTGACCCCAAGCCTTGATAAATGTGCCATCGCTGGAAAATTTCACCACGCGATTGTTGGTGTTATTGGCATGGCCGTCGGCGACGAAGATATCACCATTATCAGCTATTACAACATCAGCCGGGGCATTGAAATGATCGCGTCCATTGCCAGCCTCGCCAGGAGTGCCTAGCACCATCAGGACCTCACCGGTTGGGCTGAACTTGATTACCTGGTGACCACGGGTGTCGCCGTCTGGCGTTCGCTGCTCGGATACAGCATCTGTAACCCAGACATTGCCGTCATTGTCGACATCAATACCGTGGGGCCAGATGAACAAGCCGCCGCCAAAGCTCTCGGCCACATTGCCGTCAGCATCGAACTTGATTACTGAATCAAGATCTGAATCCAGGCACTCGTTACCGAAGCGACCTTCTGCAATGCTGTCACAGCGAATAACCGCCCATACGTGTACACCGTCCGGATCCATGGTTACACCGCCAACGGCTCCCATTGTTCTGCCACCGGGTAACTTTGCCCAGGTATCTACTTCCACTGAACGATAGGGGTTGGGCAGAGCTTGTGCGAAGATCTGAGCGCTAATCAGAAGTAATGTGGTAACGGCTATTAAATGGATAAAACTCAGTCGAATTATTTTTATCATTGGGAATCCTCTTTATTATTTGCTTTTCATTTTGGCATTGCTAAGTATCACACGTTAATCTGATTTTTGCTTGCGCAGCTTCGGGTAATAAGAAGTGTCCTGTCCCTATTCTATCTAGTTGTTATCTGGGAGCGTGAAGGTAAGAATTAAATCTCCACCACGCCGGCCTCTTGAACCGCCGCCAGAAGCCACAGTGACATGCTCCACTCCGTCTATCACGTAAACGGCTGGGGCAGCGAAGATACCTGAGCCGGTATTAAATTTCCACAATTCTTCACCAGTTTCCGCATCGAAGGCGTAAAAATAACCGGCAAGATTACTACCTGCACCCACGAACACGACGCCGCCGGCAGTAGCTACAGCGCCGGCCTGGCCATACCCTTCAAATATTTGCCGCCAGATCAGTTCGCCGGTACTTGGATCGTAGGCTGAAAAATAGCCCTTGGGGTCGCGCCCTGAATTAAAAGGCTGATCGATGGCATTCACATAAAGCAACCCCGTTTGCGGATTGTACACGATAGGGGAGAAGCTGGAACCACCACCCATACCAGGTGAAAAGATTTGATTTGGGCCAATCGGTGTAAACTGCTCCACCAGATTATTTGCTTCCATATGCTGTGCCGGGATGTCCGTTGGGAAGATCGGAGATACCGGTTCCATACGCTCACCATTCGCCTTATGGGGAATTGGCTGAGTAGGATAGGGTACTTCGCCTTCCAATGCGGTTACTGTAGATACAGGTGTTTCTATAATCGGATGCACCGGTAGGCCGGTTTCCCGGTTGAGGATATACAGCCAGCTATTCTTGTTAGATTGAGCCAGCGCCTTAACCGGTTGCCCATCAACTTCCATATCGAACAGAACGGGCTGGTTGCCGGAGTCATAATCCCAGACATCATGGTGCACTTGCTGGTAATACCACTCCAGTCTACCTTCATCAAGCGTAAGGGCAATAAGGGAATCGCTAAACAGGTTTGCGCCATCGCGCTTGGTGCTGTCGCCAAAAGGGTTGCCCACTGCAACATAGACTAGTCCTAGCTCAGGGTCGATCGAAGGCGTTTCCCAAATACCGCCGCCATTTCTTTCTCCACCTTCCCAGGTTGGGCCTGCAATATCCCAACCCTGATCATTTTCATCCTGAGGCACTGTATTAAAATTCCACAACACCTCACCCGTCTTGGAATCGATAGCCAGTACATAGCCACCTGCTATGTGGCTTTCACTGCGAGTAGTTCCGATATAAATCACGCCGTCGTGAATTTGCGGCGCTGTGGTGAACCAATAGCCCACCGAGATTGCGGTTTCAATTGAGGGGTCACGTTGTTGCAAGACATCGAGGATTACCGGTGCCTGACCCTCGACTCCAAAGCCTTCGAGCGGTTCACCGGTAATGGCATCGAGTGCGAACATGAATGAACCGGCAGCGGTATAGACCACACCGTCTTCATAGGTGACGCCGCGGTGTCTGAAGACGTACCCTTCCCGGCGCCCACCACCGAGCAGGTTAGTCACGTCATAGGTCCAAAGTAGATGGCCGTCGTTAGCATTTAACGCATACACGCTGCCGCGGGAATCTGTAACATACATGATTTCGTCGACAATCACGGGGGTTGTCTGATTACTGACCCCGTCAATGACCCCGTGTTGAAACAGCCATTTTGGTGTCAATGTAGCAACATTTTCAGGTGTTATTTGATCGCTCGGAGAAAACCTGGAACCATAAAGGTCCAGATTATGTAGGCGCCAGTCCATATCTCTAACAGTGGATAATGGGCTGGTATCAAATGCGCTCGGCACAGCAGAGACTGCAACTTCACCCGTGGCGCTGCCAGTAGCGACAGTGATGGATGCTGTGTCACTGTCTTGCGAGCAACTGGCAAACAGAAATGCAGCTGCAACCAGTCCAA
>CAVOCG010000074.1:0-12920 GCA_963694095.1 Gammaproteobacteria bacterium | reverse complement strand
AGATAAAGCAATCCCTGTGTGGCCGAGCAATCTATACTGAGACAAAGGCTCGGACTTTTGTAAATTCGTAATGCCCAACTTATCTCTAATAAAGACACGTGGCTCTAAATTACCTTGTAACCTTTGAGCTTCTATTTTCAATGAGCCTTTGTTTAGTGCTGTTGCAGCCGCAGTTGTGGTTGTTTCAGAAACCTCCCATTCATCAGGAAATACAAGTGTGTACCCCAACAGCGACTGATAAAATCGGTTTCTTGCTTCCGCTGTTGAGGAGGCTTGACTAGCGCCAACAGTTATGCCGCCCAGGTTTTGTCTAAACGTATCGTTGCCCGTTTCAGTGATTTGATCCGTTGAAAGATTTCCCACATTCGCGATTGCCTCCTGTAGGCGCGTATCATTTCGCGGATGAGTGGCAAACAGCCCATGGTAACTTCCCTGATTATTAGCAATTTTCCTGTTGAAATCTTCTTGATTCTTTAGAACGGTAATAACATCGATTACAGCATGCGGATCGTAGCCCGCGTCGAAAAGATATCCAGCCCCTAGGCTATCTGCCTCCAGTTCAGCCTCCCGTCCAAAACCACTAAGACCGGACTGCGCCCAGATGGATGCCACCTCACTAATTTGTGAACCAACATAACCACTTCCTGTTGCAACAGCTGTCACAATACCGCCAACCGTGGCAGCGGTCCTTGCCAGAGTGCCACGAGCTTGTTGCTGAACCGCATGCCTAGCTGTAATGTGGCCTATTTCATGGGCCAGAACTGCCGCCAATTCAGCCTCTGAGTTCATAAATGTCAGTAGCCCTCGATTAACATAAACATAACCCGCTGGAAGTGCGAAAGCATTTATGTCAGGGCTATCAATAATGGTAAAGTGATATTCAAGATCAGGCCTGTGACTTGCTGCTGCCACCTTGTTGCCCACTTTTGTTACATAAGCCCGTAGCTCTTCATCTTTGTACAGGCGCGTACTCGCAAGCACTTTTTCATGTTCCTCAAGGCCAATTTCTTTTTCACGGGCCTGCGACATGAGGACCAAATTGGGTCCTCCCGTCGCGGGGTTTATCGCACATGAGCTGAACGTTGAAAGGGCCAGCACACAAAGTAGTGCCTGGAACAACAGCTTGCTTGAAGGTCCGGAAACCAAGCTATCACGTATAAATAAAGAGATTTGCTTACTCATCCACCCACCCACATGTCTCTGCTGCCAAAAGGCATAATTAGTCTTTAACTGCCGTTAACAAAATCTTTAAGTTGGGCCGCTAACCGGCTACAGGCGTTTGCTTCCACTCGAGCTATTAGTGGAATCGGAATTACGATTGCGGGCAAATAAGACTGCCCTGTCGCATCGGCGCTGATTGTTCCTACGGATGAGAATGTTCCAACATCCCATATTCTGGCGTTAAAAGTGGCATCATCTTCCCATGACCCAAAGCCGAAGCATCCGCCGCCACTTGGGCCAATCGCGCAAGATATGGAACCTGAACTGTCAGACGTTTCCGTGTATCCGTCCAGCCAAACTATATATCGAATTCCAAAATCACCCATTGTTCTTGCGACTACATCCTCCGCCATTATTCTTTCCAGGTCTCCCGTCCTCAATGGTGCTGTGCGTGGCTCGAACCAAGGGAACATGGCATCGATAAAGTCCTGCTCAGGGACGACAGATATTCCATTTGCGCCCTCAGTCATTTGGTCTCCTACACAGCTGACAAATTCGGATCGGGTTTCGTAGTCGCTGGCCTGTCGGCGCCCTAAAACAACTACAGACTCACCACTATCAATGCCAGTTTCACCCTGGCGAAATTCGTCTATGGTTGTGCTAGTGCAAGCAGCAAGCAGTAGCCCAATAAATAGCCCAATAAGGCTTTTACTACCTATTTTCCTATGATCGGATGTTGCCCAGGATTTCATGTCAAGCCTCACACTCACTAAATGTCTCGTATCTTTCACCAACTACCTCTCTAGTTGTACGTCGGTTGGCGATCTTATCAGACGTAAACTAATGTCAGTTCTTTATCTTAATAGTGCCCATCAATAGCTAGCGACTGCTCAGCCAATCTCGCACTTCTGGCACTTGCGTGAACGTCAATGTAAAACTTGATGCTAAATCGCGTAACGCAACCACAGCGGCGTCATTGATTGAATTTTCAATTGATCGGAAAGTTTCCGTCTGGGTCTTTCCATACGAAGTTAATACCCAGTCGGCAATATACTCACCATCCCCCGTAAGCAAACGCATATTGTATTTAATCCAGACTTCAAATACGTCTAACTTGGTCTTACTGGGCAGCGCCAGCTGAAACTCTTCGATTGCGGGAGAAAACACAGCATCAACCCCAGAAGCCTGGGCATCTTCTATTGAATCCACGAGAATTACTCGATCAAACATGGCTGGCAGTAGTGCATCGAAAAGCGCCAAGTGCGAACTGCCACTCTCAATATTGAATTCTTCCTTTCCGGTTTCGGAATATTCCATATAGGCAAAATCTTTCAGCCTATCATCGTAGTAAACAGCCACAGAAATAGGTAGCTTAGTAATATTTGGCGTTGGGTATGCGCCGCTTATGATTACATTGCTAGTGCCACAACTTATCAGTGCCAGCAGTACTGCTGCAGCGCAGCATCGGCTCATTTTTCGACTAATGTTCATTATCATCCTATGCCTATCCATCATTGCCATCTTGCGTATAGAAGACCCTCTTAACGCAATAATTTCTTACTGAAAATCGTTCAACCCTACAAATGTCCCGCCATTTCTCGTCGTCAATTCCCGCATCAGGGTTGAAAACCGATATACGCTCTGTTGAAAACGCCTTTCATACAAGAATATATTCGGAAACCCAATTCCGTGGATTCTGACAAGCCGATTTCCATTCTCATCCTCTAGATTAATTCGATCAATCGTCCTGAGAACTTCTTGGATAGACCCACCTGGCTGAAAATCATCCCCTAATACATAAATACTAATCTTCTTATCCGGTGAATAAAACGTGTTTATCGCCCTGGTCACGCCCTCAACTGGACTACTGTTGCTAAACGGGTTCCAAGTTCTTAGTGTGGATATAATCTGCGTCCGCCGGCCGGGGGTATCAGGAATCCATTCTCCCCGATAGGAATCGTACATGTAATCACCCATGTCATTCATTATCTGAATCCCCTTCACTTCAGGGTAAACGTTCAGGGTGTCATCAATTATCGCCAACATTTTGTCCCAGCTAGTGTTATACATACTGCCAGATGTATCAATGACAAAAATGATGTATTCGCTGTCTACAGGGATACCACCGATAGCATTGTTTTCTAACGCTGGGCTGTTTGCCAGCAGCCTCTGCATTTCTTCAGTCAGGGATTGACGGGCAATTGAAAGCTTACCTACCTCTTCTGTGACCTCATCCGACAGCTGCCTCGATGACTGAAATTGCCCCGCTACATCACTCAGGTCGCGCCGCAACCGGGCTATCCTTTCGTTCAGTGAGGAAATCTGCTCATGTTTTGCATTAAGCTCGCGATTGAGAGTAGTAGTTTCGCCTCGAATTGCAAATAACTCCTGTTGTAATTCATTAATAGAGCCCTCGGGCTGTATGTCGGTGAATTCTATGGTTACCGGAGCTGAGGATTTAGTGATCATCAACAACAAAATTATGGCACCAAACCCACAGGATATGACATCGAGAAAAGCGACACTAAATGAGTCTGTTGTTCTTCTTTTAGGCATTATGGCCAATCTTGTGATGGAGTCAAAAACGATCCCTGCGTGAACTGCGCAAGTTGCCAGTAGGCAGCTGCTGCGCTCGGGTCCCCTTCCAGTGGCATGAGTATTATATTAACAGGGATTCCTTCGGGAAGTGACTCTACTGCTTCCTGATACAATTCCAAGCGTTCAGCTGGTGTTACCAATGCATCGGAAGCGCCCCGTCTCCCGATTGTAGGCAAGCCATCGGTAATGAGAAAAATATTATCTGGCAAGGGTGACATAAACGCCACTTCACTAAACACGCCCTCCAAATTAGTACCGTTGTCCGGGATCACGTCCTCTATGCCCTCTATTGCACGATTCAGTTGATCTCGGTCTGCCACTTCCAACCACTGCCTATCTGTGCCCGGTAGCAGCGCTTTCACCTCATCACTGAAAGTTAGCACTTGATAACGGCTGGTAACAGGAAGTTGGGTGCTGATCCAGTCAACTGTTTTGACAACACGTTGCCATTTTGGCGCCTGGCGCTTGGACTCATCAGACATATTGCGGGTTCTAATAATATTGATCAGTGTATCGTCCAGCATGCTGGTAGAGCTATCTACCAATATAAGTACCCGATTGCCGCCTAGAAACATACCCGACAGATACTGACGATTTCCATCTCCTAGAAACTGCCGCACGTTGTTACCTTCCACTTCCAGCGCACTGGCTTGCAGACGTAGCAATTCTTCTTCCAGCGACTGGATATCCGCGCGCAGTTTCTCGACACTCTCGACTGTTGCTGTACTGGAGTTTTCCAGCGCCGCCAGTTCCTGCAAAAAAGTGTCTATTTGTTCCTGAATTTGCCTCGCCAGACCCTGTGCGGTTACAACTTCCAGGTCTACATCAGACAGCGTATTTCTAATCCGAACCAATCCCAATTCACCTTCTAATACCTCTTCCTCCAGCAAAGTGATTTCAGCTGTGACATTCGGATCACTTTCGCTTGCGATTACGGTGCTCGCATGATCGAGGATCAAAAATATGAGAATCACAGCGCCAAAACCGCAGGACATCACATCTAGAAATGCGAGGCTAAGTGGGTCAGACGCTCTTCTTTTAGATTTTTTACTAGCCATCTTTAATCTGAATTAAGCATATGTCGTCTTGTGAAGCATCGAAACTGACGCGATCACCCAGATCTAGTTTATGTTTTCCAGCCACTTTTTTGTCATTGACGACCGCTCCTTGCTCACCGCAGACTAAATTAAATTGATCTCCCTCTCTTTCTATTTTTCCCAGATACTCGGGCAAACCAGTAATTGATAGTGAAATAGTGTTGGAAGCAGCACCATGACCATTCAGAGCGATAGAATTCCTAATTTCTAGCACTCCTAACTCAAAAGCTTTATTCGAATATAATGCATGGGTAGGAAGCCCTTTGTCGCTCTTTTTAGAAGCCCCATTTAGGGTTGAAGCGTGTTTATCAACGACTAATGGCAATGCACCGACCCGGAATATCTCTCCCGCATTACGAACTATTGCCTCCCGATATTGCAAGCAGTTCTTACTCACTGCTGCTTCGTTGACTACCTTTAAGTTTGGCAAATGGGACAAAGAAGGAAGGAATCCAGGTAGTTCGCTCATCGCCTGGCTAATCAGAAATTGCCCCTGCTGCTCGGAGGAAAGAACCATTACTTGTTGCCCAATTTTTTTGTAATAGTCATTTAAAATATCAATCAGGCTTTGCTTTGGCATTTTAGCCTGATAAACCGCACTTGCTGTTTTCAATTCCAGAAGTAAACTGTTTTTATTTTCGTCATTCTGTTGCAGCCAAACCGGAAGCTGATTATAAAGTTGCTGCTCCGACTCCGCGTTGTGCTGCGGATTAAATCTGCATTGCTGAACAAATAACTCGGTAACCAACTGCATCATCAGGTCCATGAAATCTTGTGTGCCAACACCTGGAACTTGAATAACAGAGTCTATTACTAATTCCTGATTTACTACCGACATCTTCGTCAACAAAACCTGGTGCAATTGGATGTCAGCAAAAATTACCGATTCTGCTTCGATCTGGTGAATCGAATTTGCCAGAGCAGAATCCACAACACCTATTACATTGAACGGGCTTTGCTGGACCAAACCTAGAAGAATTGCCAGTTGCTGTTGAGTGAAATTTCCCGGCACAGCGAATATAACGTCGTCATCGATTTCTGCCGCCTTGGCCAAGTGCAGAAGGTGTGCATACGCAATATCGGCAAAATGCCTAATCTGGGCATTGGGATGCACTAATGGCTCTATACTAAGTTGATGCCAAAATTTATTGTAACTACTAGTAGGGTGCAACCTGGCCTGCTTTTCTGCTTCTTCGCCAAGCTCCAGTAACTTTCCTTCTGACAAGGCAAATCCCGGGCTGCTCACAATGACTCCTTTCTCATCGCCGACGCGAATCGCAATGTCATTCAGCTCGATTACCTTTAGGCTCATACTCTGTTTTCCCTCTCAGGAACCTGTAAATGTATGATCAAATTTTCGTCACAGTAACTCTGACAATCCAAAACCAATCTATCCTGCAATAGCTGCAGCTGATGCAATAGAAACATCAACATGATGCTCACAACCAATGCGACGAATGTCGAATTAAACGCCACCCCAAGGCTCACTGTAACGCCAACTATATCGCCACTCACTGCTTGGTAAGCCTGTCCTAGCGCTGTTCCAATTCCACGCACGGTGCCAAGGAATCCAATAGACGGAATTGCCCAGGCGATGTACCGAACAATTGTTAATTCGGTCTCCATGCGCTCAGCTTCATTTTCACAAGTATCTTTTACCGTGGTGACAACATCCTGAATATTTCGAGTCGTTTGAAAACGATGAAACGCGGCCAACAGCGCTCGTGGCAGCAAGAAACTTTTTTCTATTTCAGGCAACGCTTGTACTGGCCTCGCATAATTCCTGGAATCTTCAGGTAAAATACTTGTTCCTTCCGATACTGGGACTAAGGATCTCTCCAGTAATGACCTTTCGAGAATAGTTTTTTTAGTTTTTATACCAACGATAGAAACCGCCCACAGAAATAAAATAATACAGGTTTCCTGCTCGAAGTCTTTCATTATGACGTAGACTGAACGTTCGGGCTCAAAGTTCTCATCTGTTTGTTGCAGGATGGCTTGCTGCTCCTGAATCAATTCCGCATTCGGGCGCACCACCGCCACATAAATAGCGTGGACAATAATTACCGCTATAATCAGCGCAAAAACCTGATACACCACCTCTGTTAACAATCCCTGCTTCATACTTGTTTCCTATTTATTAATTCTGTAAAAATTGGTTCTGCTTAGCTACCGCTTCATATGTCTACCGGAAATGACACGCCCAGATCTTGTGATATCTGCTCCGTTGGAATAAACCTCGCTGACGAATCAGCTTCTTCTGCCTCATCAGGCGTATCTGGCTGCGCTGTATCAGAATCTGCTACTTCCAGTTCCTCGTCCGCTACCACTCCAGAATTTGCCGGCTGTTGACCGCCTGGGTTTATGTCGTCATCATTTGTCTGACTGTCTGTGCTTTGAGGCGCCGCCATACTCAAATGCCACATCAGTAAAGCCAATAGAATAAGAAATTTCTTCACAGTATTATTCCTCTAGATACCTTGCGACTCTGAACCCTAAATCATCCCTTGGTTCTTCGCCAAAATCCCTGAACGACAATCTCAATTCCGTAATTGACCCGTGCGCCCAACTGGAACCTCTTATGGTGTGAAACTGCCCACTAACGGGCCCCAACGGATCAACCTCTTCCCCGCCTACCACGCCAACTGCGCCATAATAGTCGTGGACCCATTCAGCCACATTACCGGCAATGTCGTAAATTCCATAATAGTTTGGATCGAAGTTCCCCACCGGGGCCGTGCCCATATAGCCATCGTCATAATTGAACAGAATTTCGCCCAGATAAGCCTGGGTCGAAATATCGGCAAAGTTACCGGCATTATCTGGTGGTGTTAGCTGATCTCCCCAACTGTATTTAAGTTGGTTTCCGTTTCCATCAGTGCGTGCAATCCAAGCCCATTCCGCTTCCGTTGGTAAGCGATAACCGGTTGCGCCTTCGTTGAATCCAATTACTTCTTCACCATCTACCTCATAGAAACGAGGCAGTGATTCCCCGTCACTTAACCAATTGCAGTACAAAGCAGCCTGTGCCCACGTTAAACGTAATGCTGGTTGCATTTCGCCATCTAATGAGATCCCTTCTAATGTGCCCGATGAATGATCAGCTAGGAATAACCTATATTCTCCGTTTGACACTTCGTTTACACCAAAATAAAAAGCCTGTTCCAATTTGATATCACGAATATTTTCATTTGGCCTTCGTCCGGCTTCGCGCCTGGACGCACCCATAGTGAAAGAATTAGGATAAAACAATTTAAGGGTCTGCCCCGCGACCGTGATGATGACTGGTTTGATTTGTTCAAGTCGTGCCTGTTCGAGCGATTTTAGATCTACCTGAATAACCTGATCCAGCCCAGGTCTGGAAGTGAATTCAGTATTAAAGGGGACATAACCTTCTTTTCGAATTTCAATCTGTTGACTGGCGGCCATCAATTCTATTACTTGATTGGCCAGGCCGCGATATTCCCCATTGACATATAATTGTGCATCATCAGGTTGCGATATCACACTCACACTTGTTAACACTGGATCCAATTCAATCGTAATTTCCCTTTCCTCATCTGGCTCTGTACGGATAGACGTGTTGGTTGAGTGGAAACCATTTTTAAAGAAGGTGAGCTCGTGGTTTTGTCCTGGCGCTAAAGCAACATCCAGTGGAGTCAACCCTTTAAAGTTGCCTCCAATTGTGACGCTAGCATTGCTAGGATTAGACCTTATAAATACCAGACCGTCAGCTGGTTCGAGCTCAATAGAAGGGATGGAAAAATCTTCCCCCGCCACAATATCAAAATCGTCTTGCCATGCCTTGTGCCCAGCCAACTTAACTATGATGTCGTGCCTGCCTTGCAGTATCTCCGCATTAATAGGTGTCGTGCCTACTAATTCTCCGTCTACCAGCACATCGGCGGCAAGCGGTAATGTGGTCAGACTAACAGTCGCCCAGGCAGGTTGAAGATCGGTTTCATAGCTTTGCTCTACTGAACGCCCCTCAATATCGATCAGTTGAACTTGACTTAGATAACGGTCCAAGGAAACCGTTAGTTGATGTTCTCCCGGTTCGATGGAGACATCCGTCAATGGCGAAACACCCAGATCAATAGAGTCAAGTTGCACGCGCGCGCCATCCAGCTCTGGTGTGAAGAAAGAAATTATTCCAGGTAGCTTTCGCATTTCGAACGGATGATTTTGTACTTGTTCATCTGATACCAGTAATTGCGTATTGGTATCAACATAACCCTGGTTACTAAGCGTTAACTGATAAGATCCTGGTCTGATCAGGTAGCGTTGTCCTAACCTGAGCGATAAGCCTTCTGCTATAGTAATCTCAGCGGTAATAGGTGCAACTTCGACGAATACAGATTTGGCGGTTAACACAAACCAGGCAGCACTACCTGTTACCGCCAGAAAGGCAGCAATAAAAAAGTGCGTCCATCTGGGTTTAAATGTTACTCCCGGCGCCTTGTAAGCGTGTGGAGTAAAATCTATAGGAATGATGGGGTCGTTTAGTCCGTTAGCCCCATTGTCATCTTTAATGTTATCCATTTCATCACCGCCCGTTATTAGCAACGATGCGTTCGTTGCATTGTACGAGCACAGAGGCAGGTGTTAGTCCAAATCCAACCGTAAATTCCTCACGCACATCTCTGTAGCCACTGCGCGTTCCCACTGCAACATAAACGCCGGGTTTGAGCGATAGCTGATGTTGCTCAAACGAGCCCAGGCTACCAATTCGTAACAGCGTAACATTCGTAAAAGTATCCGAAACCAACTGGATATTTATCGGCACCTGGGAAATCTCAAGGAACTGTTGTAATTCATCCAACTGAGTCACTAGGCGGGATCCCGGATCTTCGATAGATCTCCCGGTAAAGTAAATATCTCGGGTCTGTTCAAAAACGGCGTCTTCGGCAAAGCGCTCGGGATTATCGAGAGCATTTACTAGTAATTGGTCTAGATTTAAGCGCTTGCTTGCATAATCTCTTCCGTTAATCGCAAATACCAAATTCGAATCGATATCCAACACCGCGTCATAGTCATTGACAGCTACCGCCCAGCGCTCCTCGACCTCTGCTAAGTCAATCTGAACTTGCAAACTACTGATTTCGGCTGAAGCAATCTCATTTTCTGTCTGAACAATGGCCGCTAAAGCCTGTTCTTGGTTGATGCCGAACCCGGATGCTCGCCGAAACGCCGCAATGGCTTCATCCGTATTGCCACTCTGCAGGTGGGAATATCCCGTTGACATAATTTGGGAAAATTCGTTTTCTCTAATTTCCGCCGCGACTTGCTGTATTTGTGCTCTAGCTACTTGATTGTAACTGTCCAGGTCTAACGCATTCTGGAAGAGCTCTAGCGCAGCTTGCAGTTCGCCATCCTCATGGCGTTCAACCGCATCGCTCAGAAGTGAGTTAACCTCTTCCAGAGTCTGGACTCGCTGATAGCCGATCTGAGCACGTTCGTTTCCGGCATCGAATAATAAAGCCAGGGAATATTTTTCCAGTGCTGTTTCAGTGTCTCCGGCGTCCAATGCCACTTGCGCGTCAATCAGCGTTTGTGTCAACACAACCGGAATAGAATCAATAAGGGCTTGTAAGCCATCCCTGCCTTGCTGGTAAGCATCTCTGGCCTGGCCAAATTCCTGCTCACGATAGAGTGCATCGCCACTACGTGCCTGCCCGAGAGAATTCTCATAATCGGCAAGAGCCCAGCGCCCGACCTCAAATTGATCTAACTCTGCCTGCTTTAACAACAAATCAGCAAGCACGTCCTGGGCCTGTTTTCGCTCCAGCGATTGCTGCGCTTCCTCGAAAGGAGAAATTAAACTAGCCTGGGAGCGATTTGCTACAGGCAAGGCTGGCTGCAGATCATCAGCCGCCAGCCTACGTTCAAGAGGTAACTCGTATTCAGAGACGATCCCTGGCAGGACGAATATCACCGCCAATGCAACGACCAGTAAACTGCCGAGGCTTAGCCAGACCCAAATAGAAGGGTGATCACTTTTTAGCTGCTCAGTCTGATTGGCAAGCAGTGAGTCGCTGATAAGATCGAAATCAGCGGACTCTGGTTTGTTGGTATCTTTATCTGACATAAGGTAGTTCTGCAGACTGGGACTAGGATTGATTACTAAGTAGCAACACTGTGGCTTTAGAGCTCACCAACATCGGCGGCATAAAGATCTGCCAGGATTTCTCGCCACTGGCCATATTGTTCTTCAACGGAGCCAGATAGGGTAATAGTTCGATCCTCGAGGTTTATAACCTGGGGCGCAACTTCATTTTCAAGGGACGTTCCCAGCTCTTCCAACGCCTCCATGTGAATCGCCGCTTCCGCTCGTTTATCAAACCCACTCTTAATCAAGTAAGCTCCCGCTCCCACACTGGCGATGCCCCCCGTTTGAGCTACATAGGTACTGCCACCAGCGGCGGCTGCAAGCCCGCCTAATACGACTGCTGTTCCTGCAATGAATCGTCGTTGGGCAGAGGCTTTTAATTCCCGCAAAATCACTGTTTCGGAGTAGCTCAACTCGCGCCAAGAATCGTAAGGCAAGCGCATCTGCCTAACATAGGTGGCATAATAATCCTGCACCGTATCAACAAACATAAAATCCCGCTCGCGGATATCGAGTACCCGTTGCAATGCGGGGTCGTCAGCTGAGGGTAGCCGCTCCACCTGGTAATTCCCGCGCCGGTCCTGACTTAGATAACTATCAAACACTTCGGGTGAAAAGCGCTGGGCGAACAATAAACCAGAAATTGCTCTTAAATTTGTAATCTCTGAATCTGACAGGTTTCTTTGGCGATAAGCCAGCAGGTCGTTGGCAATTGTATTGTAGATTTTCTGGAATGGATCGTTCTTCTGACGTTCAGATGGGTCATAACTAAATTGGCTTATTACCTCGTCATAGACACGGGTGTACCACTCGCGACCGGATGAATCGGTGACGGTAATCCGAATCGCCATTGCCTCCCCGTTGGACTGCAGAATGGTGC
This sequence comes from Gammaproteobacteria bacterium, assembly GCA_963694095.1. Lineage (GTDB taxonomy): Bacteria > Pseudomonadota > Gammaproteobacteria > Pseudomonadales > Pseudohongiellaceae > UBA9145. The sequence continues at coordinate 1,075 of CAVOCG010000074.1, read as the reverse complement.
CGCCTACGTAAACATCCATTGGGCTAGATTCATTTGGCATGACCCGGACGATGCCCCAATTAGCTGAACGCTGTAAGGTCTCAGACAATAGAAAAGGCGCATAGCGTGACTCTGCGACGCGAATATCATGGTTAGTTGTCTCTTCTTCGCTGCTCTTGATTTCATCGATACCGGGATCAAAAATTGCTACCCCAATGTCCAGTAACAAATCTTCAGGTACATTCTGACTGTCCTTATTTATAGGTGTGTAGGAGGTGGATTTCACTGTGTGAGTTGCACATGCAGTAGTGAATAAAACCACCCAAACTAAACCAACATAATTCTTCCAATAGATTTTCATTACTGTTCACTCAAGCCTGTATAGTTTCTATATTCTTCCCAAAGTGCCTCACGCAGCTCTGGATCTGGCTCAACCATGGCCGCCTCCCGTAACTGCCTGGCAACCACATCATCATCACGACCGGTGGGGATATCCTCAGGTGGAGGAAATGATTCTGACGCTTGTGCAGTGCTGGTTGAGGTAGGTAAATCACCCGGGATCTCGAACTGAGGTGCAGACTCCTCCAGGGTCATTGGCTGGCCGCCACCCCCACCACTTGCCCCTCCAGCAGCACTGCTACCGGCCGCATTGCTTTCGGCCTGCGCCCGCTCTCGTTCCCCTAAAATAAATCCATCAAATTTCTCATATCCACGGCGCAATTGCTCATCCAGCAAATCAGCCCGTTCTGCCGCGGTAAGAACTCTTGCCGATTTCGTCCCTCCAGACCCACTTAATACACCATTTGGAAGTGTATCTAGACTATAATCCCCACCACCCCCACCCAAAGAGCCATTCTGAGAGACTCTGTCCCCACTAGTTAAGTCACCAGTAGATGTATCTCTGGAACCCGAGCCATCATCCTGCCCTGAGGGGAAGCGTGATGCAGATCCAGGTAAGTCACCCGCGTTAGCAGAGTTACTGTCGTCAGCGGCGGTGTCTGTGCTGCCACCACCTGCAGTGCGTGCTGCATCACCATTAGGCGAGGGCTGGCCTGATGCTGAGTTGTTACCATTTTCTACTGATTGTTGTGCCCCA
>CAVOCG010000073.1:0-13076 GCA_963694095.1 Gammaproteobacteria bacterium | reverse complement strand
AGTAACATTGCAATTTATAATGACAAGATCATTCAGGCCACCACCGACGCTCGATTGGTCGCACTCGATGCACGAACCGGCGAGCAGGTTTGGGAAACTGAAGTTGCTGATTCGAGTAAGGGATTTGAGAACTCTAGCGGGCCCATCGTCGCTGACGGCAAGATCATTCTAGGTTTGGCTGGCTGCGCTCGCTATATCGCAGACGATTGCTACATTAGCGCGCATGATGCCAACACCGGCGAGCTTGAGTGGCAATTTGATACTATCGCCAAAGCCGGCGAGCCCGGTGGCGATACCTGGGGGGATTTGACCGACATGTTTCGTGCTGGCGGTGAAACCTGGATTACTGGAAGCTACGATCCTGATTTAAAACTTACTTATTGGGGAACGGCACAACAAAAACCCTGGGTGCCGGTTAGTCGTCACTTAACCATTAACGACGTTGGACTTTTCACTAACTCAACCGTTGCCGTTAACACTGACTCAGGTGAATTAGACTGGTTTTTCCAACATGTGCCTGCCGAAGCACTGGATCTCGATGAAGTATTCGAACGGGTGCTGGTAAACCGTGGTGACGATAAATTCGTTTTCTCCCTAGGCAAATACGGCATTCTCTGGAAGAACGATCGGGTTACTGGCGAGTTTTTAGGCTTTACTGAGACTGTTTTCCAGAATGCTTTCACCAACATTGATCCCGATACAGGTGAAGTGACTTATCGTGAAGACATCCAGAATGCCGGGCTGGACGAGTGGACTTCAGCCTGTCCCAGCAGTACTGGTGGTAAAGACTGGCACTCCATGACTTATCATGAGCCAACCGGAACCCTGATTGCACCGCTCAGCCAGACTTGTCTTGAGAATGCTGCCCGTGAAGTGGCACTGGTTCAAGGTGGTGGTGGTCTTGCTGCCAGCCGCAAGTTTTTTGAAATGCCTGGCTCCGATGGCAATCTGGGTAAATTGGGTGCCTACAATGTGGACACCTTGGAAGAAGTATGGAGCTATCAACAGCGCGCCTCTTTCCATACCGGCACTATGTCCACTGCGGGTAATCTGGTTTTTGTCGGGGATTTAGACCGACGCTTCAGAGCATTTGATGTCTCCACTGGCGAAATTCTCTGGGAGACTCGACTTGGTACTTCGGTACAAGGTCACCCGGTTTCATTTTCTGTCGACGGCAAGCAATATATAGCCGTAAATTCTGCGCTCGGTGGCAGTAGTCCAAGAACCGTTCCTGGTGTGGTAGCACCAGAAATTACTTATCCACGCAATGGCAATGCACTATATGTGTTTAGTTTGCCTGACTAGGTTTACACAATGAAAATGACAAGAACTGTTTTAAGCACCACGGCCCTAGCCCTCCTCGTCACTTGTGGAAATGAACAAAGTTCAACGCCCACAGCAGTAACTGTTGAAGCAGCTACATTTAGCTCACAGGCTGAGGCTGGCGCACTAGCTTTTGGCAGCAATTGTGCGGCCTGCCATGGTGTTAATTTGGAAGGCACGACTTTGGGGCCGCTGTTATCCGGTAATTCTTTTCTTCGGCGCTGGGGAACACAGACTCCGGCACTGCTGTTAAACAACATCCAGACCAATATGCCTCCTGGTGGTAATGACGGCATCAGCAACAGTGATTATCTCAATATCGTTGCCCATATTCTTAATGTAAATGGCGTCGATGGTGCGATTACCGCTCTCACTGCAGATACTGACTTCACTATCACAGAGAATATTTCAAGCATTGCCAATCGGCAACGCCGCGAACCAGAGTCCCCACAGGGCGTAACCATAGCCGGGACGGTAGAAAATTTTGTGCCGGTTACCAACGCTATGTTAGAAAATCCCGATCCGGGCGACTGGCCCATGCACCGCAGAAACTACTACGCACACAGCTACTCACCGCTAGATCAGATTAATACCGACAACGTGAATGGTATGACCTTGGAATGGGTGTGGAGCATGCACGATGGCGACTCGGAACCAGCACCACTGGTATACAACGGCATCGTCTATCTCATCAATTCCGGCAACGTTATTCAGGCCCTGGACGGTGCCACTGGCGAGCTGATTTGGGAGAATTGGTCCGGGCCCGCCAACCGCCAGGATATGCGCAACATTGCAATTTATAATGACAAGATCATTCAGGCCACCACCGACGCTCGATTGGTCGCACTCGATGCACGAACCGGCGAGCAGGTGTGGGAAACTGAAGTTGCTGATTCGAGCAAGGGATTTTCAAATTCCAGTGGCCCCATAATTGCTGATGGCAAAGTTATCCTAGGGCTTACCGGATGTGGGCGCTATACCGAAGACGACTGTTATATCAGCGCACACGATGCCAACACCGGCGAACTGGAATGGCGCTTCGTAACCATCGCCAAAGCGGGAGAACCTGGTGGTGACACTTGGGGAGATCTCACCGATACTTTTCGCGCTGGCGTCGATACATGGATTACCGGCAGCTATGACCCAGATTTGAAAACCACCTATTGGGGAACTGCTCAGCAGAAACCTTGGGTGCCAGTTAGTCGACACCTGACCATCGAGGATGTTGGTTTATACAGTAATTCCACCGTTGCCGTCGACGTGGACACAGGCGAGCTTAATTGGCACTTCCAACATGTGCCTGCCGAAGCACTGGACCTTGATGAAGTGTTCGAACGGGTACTGGTAAATCGCGGTGACGATAAATTCGTCTTCTCCCTAGGCAAGTACGGTATCCTCTGGAAAAATGACCGGGTTACTGGCGAATTTTTAGACTACACCGAAACCGTGTTCCAAAATGCCTTCACCAATATTGATCCCGATACCGGCTTAGTGACTTACCGTGAAGACATCCAAAATGCCGGGCTGGACGAGTGGACTTCTGCCTGCCCAAGCAGTGCCGGCGGCAAAGACTGGCACTCCATGACTTATCATGAGCCAACCGGAACCCTGATTGCACCGCTCAGCCAGACTTGTCTTGAGAATGCTGCCCGTGAAGTGGCAATGGTGCAAGGTGCTGGCGGTGGTGCAGCCTCCCGTAAATTTTTTGAAATGCCTGGCACCGATGGCAATCTAGGTAAGTTGGGTGCGTATAACGTAGACACCCTTGAAGAAGTATGGAGTTATCAACAGCGTGCTTCTTTCCACACCGGGACCATGTCTACAGCCGGAAATCTAGTTTTTGTTGGCGATCTGGACCGACGCTTCAGAGCTTTTGATGTGCGCAATGGCGACATAGTTTGGGAAAGCCGGCTTGGCACTTCGGTGCAAGGTCATCCGGTTTCTTTCGCTATTGATGGCAAGCAATATATTGCCGTAACAACTGCTCTGGGGGGCACCAGCCCAAGAACCGTACCTGGTGTCATTGCGCCGGAAATTACTTATCCTCGTACTGGCAATGCACTGTATGTGTTTTCTTTGCCTGACTAGGCGATTCAATATTAGCTAGCATCACAACGGCGGCCATGAATGTGGCTAGCTGATTAACCAGGTAGCCTGCTGGAGTTACGGCAGCACACTAAGCAACAATACTAAATCGATCAGTTAACTGCCCATCTCAAGGGCACTCAGCAGACTGCACAAGATTGCCCAGAGGTTTTCAAAAATGAAAATTAAAAATTTAATTTTAGGCGCAATTACTCTGTCCCTATTTGCTGCCTGTGGTAGTGAGAATTCCGCGCCCACTATCGCTGCTCCGACTGTTAGCTTTACAACCCAAGCTAATGCCGGCGCCGAAGCATACAGCTCAAACTGTGCTACCTGTCACGGTTCGAATCTTGGGGGTACGGCGTTGGGCCCGATACTCAGTGGCGTTGCCTTTCTGGGGAGTTGGAGTCAACGGTCTCCGGGTGATTTATTTAACAACATTAAATCCAATATGCCGCCCGGCGGCAATGAAATCCTAAACGATGAAGACTACATTAACATTGTCGCTCACGTCATGCGTATCAACGGTGTGGCCAACACCAACCCATTACTAACGGCTGACGCCGACTATCCACTTAGAACTAACATCCCCGGTGCAGGAGTCGCTGTTGCGCAACGGCAAGCGGAACCCGAAGCACCAGTGGGCGTCATTCTGCCTGGCATGGTGACGAATTTTACGCCTATCACCGATGCGATGTTAACTAACCCTGCTCCCGGCGACTGGCCGATGATTCGTCGCAATTATCAAGCCTGGAGCTATAGCCCACTAGATCAGGTAAACACCGATAACGTGGCTGATCTAAAACTGGAATGGGTTTGGAGTATGCACGAGGGTGATTCAGAGCCATCGCCTCTGGTCTATGATGGCATCATATACCTAATTAACCCAAGCAATATCATCCAGGCACTGAACGGCAAGACCGGAGAACTAATTTGGGAGCATCATGCCGGCCCGGTCGACAGCGAAGATATGCGCAATATTGCGATCTATAATGACAAGATAATACACGCCACCACCGACGCTCGGTTATTGGCACTGGATGCACGTACCGGAGAGCCCGTATGGGAAACCCAAATTGCTGATAACAGCCTAGGATTTGAGAACTCTAGCGGGCCCATTGTAGCGGACGGAAAAATCATTCAGGGCCTGGCGGGCTGCTCGCGCTACATCAATGAGCCCTGTTTTATCAGTGCCCATGATGCCAATAACGGAGAGCTATTTTGGCGATTTAATACGGTTGCTGAGTCCAATGACCCCGGTGGTAACACCTGGGGCGATATCGATGACTTATTTCGTGCCGGTGGAGAAACCTGGATAACCGGTAGTTACGATCCCGATTCGAAGCTAACCTATTGGGGCACAGCGCAGCAAAAACCTTGGATGCCAGCAAGCCGCAGTTTATCAATCTACGATGCTGGTTTATTTACTAACTCCACTGTGGCAATTGATGTGGACAACGGCGAACTAGATTGGTTCTTCCAGCATGTGCCCGCCGAAGCACTGGATCTGGATGAAGTTTTCGAAAGAGTGCTAATCGACAGAGGCGACGACAAGTTAGTATTCTCCATTGGTAAACACGGAGTTCTCTGGAAGCACGACCGCGTATCAGGTGAGTTTGTTAGCCATCTGGAAACAGTGTTCCAGAATGCATTTACCAATATTGACCCAGCTACTGGTGCAGTGACCTATCGCAATGACATTGCCAACGCACAAATCGATGAGTGGATTAGCGTATGTCCCAGCACGGCAGGTGGCAAAGACTGGCATTCCATGACTTATCACGAACCCTCGGGACGACTGGTAATTCCATTGAGTCAATCCTGTCTTGAGATTGCAGCAAGAGAAGTTCCACTTACTCAGGGTGCCGGCGGTACCGCCGCTAACCGACGTTGGTTCGAGATGCCTGGCTCCGATGGCAACATGGGTAAGCTTGCAGCTTTCGATGTGGATCAAATGGAAGAGATCTGGAGTTATGAACAGCGCGCCGCTTTCCTGACCGGCACCATGTCAACAGCGGGTGATCTGGTTTTTGTTGGTGACCTGGACCGCCGCTTTCGCGCCTTCGATGTAAACAACGGTGAAATTCTCTGGGAGACTCGTCTGGGCACTTCCGTGCAAGGTCACCCGGTTACTTTCTCCATTGAGGGAAAGCAGTATGTGGCGGTAACCACGGCTATGGGAGCCCGCGGAGTGAGTCCGCGGACAGTGCCACGCGTAGTCGCACCAGATATTCGGCATCCCGGAAACGGTAATGCCTTGTATGTATTTAGTTTGCCTGAGCAGGATTAAGAACTCTTGCCGGGGAAAATAGAGAAATTATATACTGCCTACAAGGGCGGTGATCGAATGCAACGCTTGCAATCGATTACGCTTGAGGCCAACAAGGGTATCGTTGGGGATCGTTACTTTGAAAATTGCGGTACTTTTTCAAAATCGTCAACTATTGAAGCAAAAAAGCAATTAACCCTGGTCGCCATTGAAGCGCTTGATGAGTTTCTTGAAGCACATGTATCTGAGCTTAGTCATGGCGATTTCCGGCGCAATATTGTCACCAGCGGAGTTGATTTAAACTCGCTTGTGGGGCGGGAGTTTGAAGTGGATGGTGTGCGGTGCAGAGGTATAGAAACCTGCGAACCCTGTGCCTACCTTGCTCGAACTGTGAGCCCTTTGGTTTTGCCTCATCTGGTCCACAAGGCAGGGCTAAGGGCAGAGGTACTGACATCTGGCGAAGTGAAAATTGGTGGAGTGATTACCGACGAGGTCGGATTACAATAATTGCACCAGGCTTGCTTATTTTTTTCTGACGCTACTCTCAATGGAGTTGATCAAGTTGCTCTTGCCTTACCTCAGACCGGCTCGACTCTAACATCTTCATGAATTCCTCCCACCCCTATAAAATGTTCACACTACAACATTGCATAACAAGGCCAAAACTATGTTGAAACCCAATTTTCGTATACTACTGCTTGTTTTTGCACCGATGCTTAGCTCGCTTATCCATGCGCAGGATGCCGTCGCGCATTACATGGCTAATGAAGGACTCATGGTGGTCCAAGGCGATACCAAGATCATATTTGATCCATTGTTCCGAGATGACTATGGCCAATATCTGTTATTGCCTGAGGAAATGGAGGCAGCACTTTTCTCAGGCGAGCAACCGTTTGATGGTGTCGATGCGATTTTTGTCAGTCACTTTCATGGCGATCATTTCTCTCCAGAGGACATGTTACGCTTGCTACAAACACAAACGGGCATTCAGTTATATGCGCCCGCCCAGGCCGTCGTGGGTTTGCGCGCCGTGGCCGGAGCTGAGGAACAAGCTGTATTCGACCGAGTGACTGCCGTAAATCTTGAATACAAAGATTCACCCGTAACTCTGGAAATGGAAGGACTATCGATTGCAGCCGTGCGTATCCCTCATTCAGGTTGGCCAACTGGCCGCGTTGATATTGAAAACATCGTCTGGCGCGTGACTCTAAACTCATCCACCATCGTCCTGCATATGGGCGATGCCGACCCTAACGACGTGCATTTTTCGCTCGATGCAGACTATTGGGATGAGACCCCCCCACATATGGCCTTCCCTCCCTACTGGTTTTTAAACTCAAGCAGTGGCCAGCAAATTCTACAAAACCGAATTAAAGCAGTTCGCAGCGTAGGTATTCATGTGCCGGTAACGATACCGGCTGATCCAATTAGTCGCCCTTTAGATTTACGCAGTGCTGATTTATTTACCGAATCTGGGGAGACACGAACAATTTCCCATTGAAAAAGTCTTTAGCCCATCAGAAAAGAACCCAATGCCAGTTCCACTAAAGCGGCTCCTATCCAAGCCAAGGGAAGAGTCAGCACGTAAAGAACTACGCGTGAAAAAATCGACGTATCCATAGACCAGCTGCGGCAATGTTGTATGTGGTGGCGCTGATCTAACAAGGCATTGAGATTTGTTAGGGCTGCTTCATCCAAACTTTTGAATGCCCGGGCAATTGCCTTATTGATGTAGTCAATTTGTGATAACTTTTCCTGCTTAATCTTATTGTGTGCCGACCAAATGGGAAGCAAAAGGAATGCGATTGCTGCTGGAACCACAACTAGCACTCCATTGGAATAATTATCCCAACGAAATTCTGCATCAATCTATTGCAAGGGGGTCAATGCCATTGCACCGGCGATCATCAATAGTGCACTGAGTGCGAAGCGACCAAAAGAGTTGAGCGAGTCCAAGTTATATATATCAACGACTACACGTTTCCCCAACTTGTGCAACAATAACGCATTATGAAAAATCAGGGCAAGGGAGTCCTACAGAACTAGCCCTATTGCGCAGCAATGCCACCACGCACATAAACAGGTAAGTAGGTAAGAAACTCATAAGAAGGAACAATCTCGTTTCCTCTAACAGGTTGGCTGATATTGACACTGGGTAAATTGACCCTGTAACAACGTAGAGTGCAAACAAAAAACCAAAGGCACCAATACCAAAGCACAACTGGCCGCTCGAAGCGATGAATTAACCAATTTATCAGCTTGATTGGCAGCGGGATTCGCATACTCAGCTTCTGCTACTCTTGTGCACCCCAGCGGCGCAACACCTCAGCTACCTCTGGCCTGGTTCCCCGCAGTCCATTGGTACCCGGAATGGTCTGAGTAGTTTCGGCCAGTACCAGTGGTGTCTGCCCGCGCTCATTTACCACAGTGATATCAGCACCACGTGAAATCAGAAATTCAACAACCGAATCGAAGTCTTTAAGCACAGCATGATGCATAGCGGTTTGACCCCTGCTATCGGCAGCATTTACGTCTACACCCAGATCTATGAGAATGCGCGCCAATTCCAAAGTGCTCCGCTCTTCAGCTTCCAGGTCTGGTGCAGCATTGCCGATACGATCCCGTCGATGATCCAGCGATGAGCCAGAATTCCCCATGGCCACTTGCAAGGTAGTTACGCCTCTCTCGCTGATGTAAAACGGATCAGCTTCATGCTCGAGTAGCTTGTTGAGTATCTCTACTTCGCCGTATTTAGCGGCGAGCCAGAATGCATTCATGCCAATCAACTGAGAGCGGATACTGAAATCAGCGCTGAAACGCCGGCCCGGTGTGCCGTGCTCAATAAGCGCGCCAAGATTTGCACCACGCTCTAGCAGCGAGCGGACCAACTCCAATTCACTTCGCAATACCGCCGCATGCAACGCCGTATAACCGGCACCGGCGGCGTTGGGGTCTGCGCCCTCCTCCAACAAAAATAAAGCTAGGGATTCGTGCCCACTGTGAGCTGCAATAACCAGCGCACTGGCGCCAGAGGCTTCAGTGCCCTGAATATCGGCACCGGCACCTATAAGCACGCGAGCGGTTTCAACATCACCGTTACGCGCTGCAAACAATAACGGCGTAGAACCACCATGAGCCATTCGGTAATTACCACTGGGATTAGTGTTGCCGGCCGTGTTCTCCAGTTGATACCACACCTGCGTGCGCGCACGCAGGTCGGCACCGTTCTCCAGCAGCAGACGGGCAACGTCAGCGTGGCGCTGGGCCACCGCCCACATCAGTGCAGTCTGCCCCCTTTCGAATTCTACCGCATTGACATTCGCACCGTATCCAAGCAATAACTCAACCGATTGTGAATCGCCCGACCTGGCAGCGGTCATTAACGGCGTCTCACCCATTTTCAGTGATGTATTCGGGTTCGCATCGGCGTTCAGCAATAACTCTACCATTGGCCCACTGCCATTGAGTGCTGCCAACCACAAGGGTGTGGCGCCCAATGTGTTCGTTGCATTAACGTCAGCGCTGGCTTTAATTAGTAAACTGGCACCATTCAAATCGTTATGGTGTGCCGCCCAGTGCAGCGCCGTAGCACCATCGCCCTGAGGTGCATTTACATCGGCGCCCGCTGCAACCAGGCTACGCGCGGCCTCAATGTCCCCTGTTTTTAGCGCCTTGATAATTGGAGGTGAAGAGATTCCGGTCGCGTCTTGCGCGAAAGCAGCAAGCGGCCAGACTAGCAATGTGGCCAGTATGACAAAGAACTGCCCTGATTTTCTGGAACAGAATGTTTTATTCATGTGGACATATGCTACGGTATTCGTTTCAACATTGACACCCCATTGAAGCGGTGGCAATCTACGATCAAACTCGGTAATTATGGCATATCGCCACAACACATCGGCTCAAGAATGATATAGTCAAAATAATAACTAAGGTCTGCTTGATGCTTCCACCCAACTTGTCGCCTCGCTTCTTTTTCAGAGTATCACCGCTTGCCGCTGTGATGGTTTTATTTACCTTACTTTCCGTCCCCATGGGTGATCAGGCTCAAGCACAGCCAACATTGGTAGACCAGGTTTATACCTTGCAGGAAACCCTCGCGGAATATTGCACGACCTGCCACAACGACCAGGCCCGAGTAGGCGATCTTACCTTCAGCGGCTTGGATCTGTCCCAGCTCGGCGCATTCGGGGAAATTCCCGAAAGAATACTGGGGCAACTTCGCTCAGGTCAGATGCCACCGGTGGGCATGCCCCGTCCCACGGCCGATGAATATAGTTCACTTGTAAACTGGTTTGAATCCGAACTCGACAAGTATGCAGCCGCGAACCCAAACCCCGGTCGCACCGATTCTTTCCATAGACTCAACCGTGCCGAGTATGCCAACGCCGTGCGAGACCTGCTCGCTCTGGATGTCGACGTACAGGCATTGTTACCAGCCGATGATATCGATGCTTATGGTTTCGATAACTTCGCCAATGGCTTGACGATCTCACCTGCCTTGATGGAACGCTACCTGTCGGCAGCGCGCAAGACAGCGCGACTGGCCGTCGGTGAAGCGCCACTGGGACCGGTGGCCGACACGTACGAAGTCCCAATTCTTTATAACCAAAATGACCGCATGAGTGACACACTCCCTTTCGGGTCACGGGGTGGTATTGGTATCAATCATTATTTCCCAGTGGAAGGAGAGTACGATCTGGTAATCAAGCTACACAGGAACTACGTAAATTATGTCCGCGGCATGGGTTCACACCATGAACTAGAAGTTCGCCTCGACGGTGTACTGGTACGAACGTTCACCTTTGGTGGTGAGGAACCCGATGTGCTCCAGGCACCTGCTAGTTATGGTGGCAACCAATTTGGCGATCCCCAGTGGGAACAGTATATGTTGTTTGCCGACTCCAATCTGCGAATCAGGTTTCCAGCAGAAGCAGGGCCACATGTCGTCGGGGTTTCCTTTGTACGTAAACTAACCGAGCCCGAAGGCGTGTTACAACCACCTCAAAGCGTTTTCGCAGCGGCTGTGAATGAAATGCGCGACGGGGATGCGGCAGTCGAACAGGTAGTGATTACCGGCCCTTTCAAAACTGGTGGCCCGGGGGATACTCCGAGCCGTAGAGCCTTGTTTAGCTGCCAGCCGACCAATGACACAGCAACGGCGGAAGACGCTTGCGCCAGTGAGATTTTGTCTTCATTGGCCCGACGTGCTTACAGAAGACCCCTGGAAAATACCGATCTTTCTACTCTGATGAATTTCTACCGTGCTGGACGGGCCGACGGAAGCTTCGATACGGGTATTCAATTGGCGTTGGAACGATTACTCATCTCACCCGATTTTCTGTTCCGCGTAGAGAGTGACCCAGCCGATATTGCGTCTGGAAGCAACTACGCATTGAACGATCTCGAGCTGGCTTCTAGACTATCTTTTTTTCTTTGGAGTAGCGTGCCGGATGATGAATTGCTGGAAGCTGCTGAGAGTGGCATGTTGCAAAACCCACAGATTCTTGAGTGGCACACCAGACGCATGCTGAACCATCCTCGATCGAAATCGTTGGTACAGAACTTTGCCGCCCAGTTGCTCTACCTGCGCAACCTTCCCAGCCTGGTGCCTGATGCAGTGGCTTTTCCTGAGTTCGATGAAAACTTGCGTGATGCTTTTCGACAAGAAAGCGAACTTTTCTTTCAGAGCATGCTACGGGAGAACCGCAGCCTATTGGATCTACTGGGTGCCGGTTACACCTATGTCAATGAACGTCTTGCGGAACACTACGGTATTTCCGGCGTCTATGGCAGTCACTTTCGCCGTGTGAGGCTTGATGGTGATCTTGCCGAACAAAGAGGCGGAATACTGGGCCAGGGAAGTCTGCTTACCGCCACTTCCTATGCCAATCGAACCTCGCCCGTACTGCGTGGCAAATGGGTGCTAACTAATCTCCTGGGCACACCGCCTCCAGCACCACCGCCCGATGTGCCGGATTTGCCAGATAATGGCAAGGATGGCCAACCGGCCACAGTGCGCGATCGCATGGAGCAACACCGGGAAAACCCGGTCTGCAGGTCTTGTCACGCACCCATGGACCCCTTGGGCCTGGCATTGGAAAACTACGACGCGATTGGGAGGTGGCGAACCACCGGGAAAGCCAATCTGGCCATAGATGCCTCAGGGCAACTGCCAAACGGGGCTGAGTTCTACGGGCCCTTGGGGCTGCGGACGCTGCTGTTGGAACGCGAGGAAGAGCTCAGCGTTACAGTGACCGAAAAGCTGCTGGCTTATGCCATAGGCCGGAGCCCCGAATACTACGACAAGCCGGCTGTACGTAACATAACTCGCACAGCGGCATTGGAGAATTACAGCTGGTCGTCTATCATCGTGGGAATAGTACAAAGCGACCCATTCAGAATGCGGAGGTCAAAGTAATGATCATTACCAAGAAAGCTCTCCCACGCCGCACTATATTGCGTGGATTGGGTGCCGCATTGGCACTGCCACTAATTGACGCAATGGTGCCGGCGCTGGCCGCACCGAGTGACGCAATCTATAAACAGGCACGTCGACTCGGCGTAGTCTATGTCCCAAACGGAATGCGGATGGATCACTGGACCCCAGCTACCGAAGGCATCGACTTCGAATTACCATCAATCCTGCAACCTCTGGAGCCCTTTCGCAATCAGCTGAATGTGCTCACAGGCTTGCGTGGCGTGGACGGCGAAGGCCCCCATGCCCGTGCTTCAACGCGCTTTCTGACCGGCGTTGCATCGAAGCGTGACGATGGCTCCAATCTCAAAGCCAGCATCTCTATGGATCAAATCGCAGGTAGAGTCTTAGGTGGTGAAACCCAGCTGGCTACCTTGGAACTCGCTATCGACGGGCGTGATTTTGCTGGCTCATGTGATGAAGGATTTAGCTGTGCCTATACCAATACCATCTCCTGGGCCAATGAAACCACACCACTGCCGATGGAAAATAACCCCCGTGCGGTGTTCGAACGTCTTTTCGGCGACAGCGGCAGTACCAACCCGGAAGTTCGCCGCGCGCGCCTGAAGAAGGACGCGAGCCTTCTTGATTCAGTTACCGAGCGAGCCAATGAACTATCCCGACAGCTGGGATCATCGGACCAAGTTAAGCTGGACCAGTACCTGGAAGCGGTGCGCGATATTGAGCGACGCATTCAGATGGCAGAGGCCCAAAGCGACCGAGAACTGCCGGTGATTGATCAGCCAGCGGGAATTCCAGACACTTTTGCCAAACACGCTTCACTCATGTTCGATCTCATGGCTCTGGCGTTTGAGACCGATATGACCCGCGTATCAACCTTTATGATGGGGCGGGAAATTACTGGCCGCACCTACGCCGAGATCGGGGTAGCCGATGCCCACCATCCAATATCCCATCACC
>CAVOCG010000072.1:0-13363 GCA_963694095.1 Gammaproteobacteria bacterium | reverse complement strand
AGAGTTCTTCTTAATCATGGTGTGAACGTAGATGCTATACTCGAGCGCGCTACGCCTGCACGCCGTCAGTCAACGGACTACCATTTTCATGTAGCACTGGTAGGTGCAACCTCGTTATGGCTTGCAGCGAGATATGGCGAGCCCCAGATGATGGAACTGCTACTTGAGCATGGTGCGAATGCGCAGATTATCAATAATGTCAGCTACCCTTCCCAGCGTCTTGGAGAAGCTTTCGTTACCGAGGAAGGCGATATTTCTTTACTGATGGCTGCCCTGGGCATGGGCCACCGACGGCTGCGAGTAAGCTGGCATAATGCCGATCGGCGGGCAGGTCGAATTGATCAGGATCGAGAGGCCATGCTACTGAATGCCAGCCGGATAGCGCTCCAGGCTGGAGCCGACATCAATGTGAAGAATGCAGCGGATGAGACTGCACTTGCTTATGCCAAGAACCGTGGCTACGAATCGGTGGTTACTTTTCTACAAGCAGCCGGTACTGTAGACAACTAATCGAGCTCGGCATAAAAATCCGGATTTCAGTACATTAAAGGTGGAGGTGCAATTTCCTTAGCCATCGTTCCGTTTTAATCAATAATTTCATTCCCTGTAATTTTTTCTACAATGCTCTTTGCTATATCCTTTGCAACCTTTCTTCCATTTTTTCGTTTTGGTTAGTGGGGAATAAAATAAGGAGATAGCATAGTAACGTGTATTACCCAAAATAATTTGCCAACCGACAAAAGACCTTGTATTTCGTGGGAATGAATAAAAACAGTATTCAATTATTTGTCTGTTTTAATAATTGAATAGTAAATACTCCAATGTGGGGCTTAAAATCAGCCTCGGTTATGATTGTCTGCCTTTTTTATGACTTTCTTGGTATGAACTTATCGGTGCATTTTCCTGTGAATTATCTTACTCTATGCATAAGGGTAATGAATTACCTGAACGCCATTGCAAGTCTCTTGAGGACTAAAACAGCAATTTAATAAATATTTTTTTAACCTACAATTTCTACCATCGCGGTGAGGGGAGCTCTATGAAAAGGAAGCAGATTCAGTCAATTACACCACTGGTAATTCCAAGCCAATTAATCATAGGTCTGTTCGCATTAGTGGTCTCAGCCACTTCTTACGGACAGTCCACAGAGGTTACCTTCCACAAGGATATCGAGCCAATCTTGCAGCGCAGCTGCCAAAATTGCCATCGTGATGGCGGCGTAGCTCCCATGTCGTTGGTTACCTATGATCAGGTAGCCCCCTTTGCCGGGCTAATTGAATATAAGACTGGCCTGCGGGACCGTGCCGGTGCCATGCCACCCTGGTATGTCGAGAAAGATATCGGTATTCAGCAGCTCAAGTATGATCCGTCTCTTAATGACGAAGAAATCGCGGCGATTTCCACCTGGGCCCGGAGTGGTGCTCCACAAGGAAACCCTGCCGACGCTCCTGAAGCCTTGTCTTTCGATGATACGACCAAGTGGAAACTGGGCGAGCCTGACCTGATTGTGAATACGGAAGATTTCTTCATGGCAGGTGACCGACCTGATTGGTGGGGTGAGCTTCCCCGTATTCCAACCGGCATGACAGAAGATCGCTATGTGAAGTCTATCGAAGTAGTGGAAGTTAACGATGTAGGTTCTGCGGGTGCTGAAGCAAACGAAACGGTGGGTGGCCTGTTTATTTTTCACCACATGATATGGCGTACTGAAGAATTAGATGAGAGTGGCGCTGTAATAGGTAGGGCCGTTAATTGGCCGGTACACGAAGTTGGGCGTAATGGTGATGTCTTCGACCCGGAAGCAGGCCTCTTACTTAAAGCCAATTCCGTTTTCGCTACCGATTCGGTGCACATGCATTCCAACGGGCGTGATACCACTGCTCACTTGCAGCTAGGCTTCACTTTCCATCCTGAAGGTTATGAGCCGAAGTACAAGACTGCAATCAGTTTCGTGGGAAATGGCGTTGATATCAGCATCGAAGGCGATGGCAAGGATCAGGAGTTACACGCCTATTCTGTGCTGACTGAAAACACCAAGGTCATCACTTTTGAGCCGCATTTGCATGCTCCCGGTGAACGTATGTGCCTTGAGGCTATCTGGGGTTACTCAGTCGAGACACTATCTTGTGTAGGCTACGACCACAATTGGGTAAGAGGCTACCCATTTGCAAATGACTATACACCTCTGTTGCCCAAGGGCACTGTGCTGCACATCACCGGTTACTTTAACAATACCTCAGAAAATTTTAACGTACCGGATGCACGTAACTGGCAGGGTTCTGGAAACCGCTCGGTAACCAATATGTTCATCGACCTGGGAATCAGGGTGAGCATGACTGATGAGCAGTTTATGGAGGAGATGGAGAATCGGCGCAACAAATTGAACCTTGGTCCTAACGACCATATAATTGGTTGCCCACTGTGTCTGGCACCTTTGGTATGGCCAATTGCAAATACCTCCGGAGACAGTGAATAAAGAACGAAGTATGGTGGTATTGAATGAGACGAAACTGTTTCCTGCAATGCCAGCACGATCTAAGTAATTAAATGGCGAGGCTCAAAAATGAGCTCCTCCGTTTACCAACAAAACAACTTATACAGATGGAGATCTTACTGAGAAAGTAAGATGTTAGATATGAAATTAGAGTCCAATGATTTGTTAAAGTCCATCCTCATGCTCCTCGCAAGCTGCTTGGCACTCGTGTCCACTATGGCAATGGCCCAGCAGGATTACGAATACACCAAGCACAGCTATAGCAGTGGCCAGCACACCGAAGTTGCTTATGAAGGTTGGCAAGAAAATGACGGCGGCACTGTGACACTTACGTTCGGTTACTTTAACCACAATTGGAAAGAAGAGCTGGATATTCCAATAGGAGAAAATAACCGTTTCACAACGGGTGAACCGGACCGAGGTCAACCCACTCATTTCCTGCCCCGCCGTAATCGATTTACATTTGATGTTGTTATGCCTGCAGACTTTGGAGAAGAGGATGAATTGGCATGGGAAGTGACTTCCCCGAACGGCGTGACTCGAACTGCCTATGGCACCCTCCGGGCCGACTATAAAATAAACAACGTAACTATTATGTCTGAAACCGGTAGTCTCGGGGCGGGTACATCCGATGCGGAAACCAGGGCTAATATACCCCCGGTTTCCGAATTAATCGGAGACGAAATTCGAACTGTCAGTGTAGGTCAGTCACTGACCTTCCAGACCCGGGTAAGTGATGATGGCGTTCCTAAACCGTTTGATCCGGTAGGACGCATCAGGGCTTTCGGAGGCGCCGCAGCGGCTTTCGCAACGCCTGCACTGGTTCGCACCAGGTTAATGATGACGGCTCCCCAGAAGCCTACTGTGGCAAAAAATAATGGCCTATTCCTTTCCTGGAACGTTTACCGTGCTCCCGAATCCGTGGTGGCGGCACAAGATGTTGTCCATTTCGATCCGCCTCAAATTAAGCCCTGGGAGGATACACGCCCAACGGCTAATTCACCTTGGAGTTGGATGTGG
This sequence comes from Gammaproteobacteria bacterium, assembly GCA_963694095.1. Taxonomy (GTDB): domain Bacteria; phylum Pseudomonadota; class Gammaproteobacteria; order Pseudomonadales; family Pseudohongiellaceae; genus UBA9145. Next base: position 9,849 of record CAVOCG010000072.1, on the reverse strand, counting down.
CTACCACCAGAGCCCCCTGAGGACGGAATGTATGAAGTGAGTGTCAGCTTCGATGAACCAGGCACTTATCTGCTTTGGGGAAGAGCAGACGATGGCGGGCTTTATCATGATCAGTACCTGTCTGTGAATGTGACACCCTGAGTTATTTGGTTACATCGGTTTGGTTAACTATCAAAACCAGGGGAAGGAGTTTCTTTCCCTGGTTTTTTGATATCTAAAGCTTGAAATATAAAACTTACGGGCATATTTTTTCGCTGATAACAACAGAGCAAAAAAAAGACACTTTTCTAACTGACCTGCGAGTAATATTACGTGAGTACGAGAACAAATAGAGTCGATTGTGTTTTGGGAAATCAGGCAAGTAGAATCTATCCAATCCTCCTATTACTTATGAGCTCTTTGATGCCCTTGTTGTTTAGTTCTATATCGATGGCTCAACACGAAATGCATGGCATGAATACTGCAGATAGTGTTCTTGCAATGACGATGCCTGAAAACGATGAGATTCTCGCCACTGCCCCCGAGTCAATGATGCTGCATTTCGAGTCCGACGTTCTGCTGGTAAAATTGGTGTTAAGGGATCCACGACAAGCCAAAAACATGATTAAAATTGATTTTCGCTATAGCCCAACACCCGGTGTGCATTTTGTGCAACCCCTGCCCGTGCTAAAGTCAGCGGACTACTACACTGCTGAGTGGGCTGTATTAGATGGGGGCGGAAAGCTTATCAAGGGCGTTTTCTACTTTTCTTTTGGAGATAATGCCAGACCAGCTTCCTATTATCTGAACCAGATGAAGCACCCGGACCATATTATGCCGTCTGATTATCGGCTACAGTGATTATTAAATAGGACTATTTTCGAAGCAATAGAAATTATGAATATGTATAAATTAAGCAAACTATTTTTGCTCAGCCTGCTTCCGGCGCTGGCAGCCTGTAGCCCCCCAGAGCAAAGCGTAGAGGAAGAAAATGCAAGCTCAGTGACGGAAATCGCTCCTTTGGAAGGCAGCAACTGGCAACTGGTAAAGATGACAGTGATGGGAGGCTTCGAGTTTATTCCGGATGACCCCGGCAAATATGTGCTGCATTTTCGCAGTGAAAACCGACTCACTGGAACTTCTGATTGCAACCAATTGAGAGGTTCCTGGTTGCAGGAAGAAGCAGCTCTGCGCTTTGACCCTTTTTCTCCGGGTCGCTCACTATGTCCGCCGGGCTCGCTACATAATAACTTGGCCTTGAACCTAAGAAATGTAGTCGAACATGAATTCCAGGCAGGTCACATGATCCTGACCACTACCACCGAAGGGGTCGAACTCGAGTTTGAACCCCGCGACTAGACCTGTCTTGGTGAATTCAAAGCATTTTAAATAGTCAGAGTCTGCTGCACCGCTACAAAAACTTAAAGTTCATCGCCTAAGCATTGATGTGCTTAGCGGGAAACCTCGGCATCAGTGCCGATACAGGCTTCTTTATTGGCTGTCTAGTAGTAATTTTTGAGTTACAAACAGTCACAAGTCCTTACATAAACAATTCGTTAAGTCATTGATATTACAATATGTTTCTTGGGCTCATTGCAGTTTTGGACTTGCTTGTGGGGTATAGATTGTTTATCCTTGTAGTGCCTATCCTTGGCTGCGATCAAATCTTATAAATTTCCGCTTGATGTAGCCTCGGTAGCCGAACAGCAAGTTCGACTCAACTGACGGATAAGTAGGGTTTAGAGACATGAATTATGGAAAGTCCAAGATGCTAGCAAGAAGGCAATTGATTTCGTCATTCGTCGTGAGTGCCCTTGCCCTTATTTATGCTCCAATAGTGCGGAGTCAGTCCGGGCTGCCATTTACCTATGAGCACGATGACAAACAATACCTGACCATATTCGTTAGTGACGGCAGTATGCCCTTTGAACTGGTTGCCTACACCCTACCGTAACTTAAATAGCAGGAGTAATGTATTATGCGAACTTTAATTAACCGAATGGTGCTAGCGCCGATTCTTCTGTGCATTGGCTTGCCAGTGCAAGCCGCTACCTGGGTGCTCGCTCCAGGCGAGTCCCGCGTCGCTTTCCAGTATAAATATGGTAGCGATCCGTACGAGGGTGTATTTACAAACGTAGATGCGACCTTCGAGTTTGATATCATGCAACCAGGCACTTGTGATTTCCAGGTTACCATTAATCTCGATAATATCGATATCGAATCCCCCGAGGTACTGGATTATTTGCTCGATTTTGAACTATTCGATGTGGATCAATTTCCAACGGCTAGTTTTAAGGCTGAGAAATGCAGCTTGAATTCTCTTAATTCCTTCACGTCCGACGGTACCTTAACCATCCGCGATCAAACCCATCCCTTGAGCTTTCCGTTCACATTCGACATAGAGACGCTTGACGGCCAGATCGCCTTTCACCTGACCAGTGAAGTAACCATCCTGCGGCTGGATTACGGTGTCGGTCAGGGCTACTGGGCGAACACCGCAGAGGTTCCAAACGAAGTGGTTGTCTCAGTGGACGTCTACGCCATCCAAAAGTAATTAAACAAGCTCAGTCGCAACTAAACGAGCTGCGACTGAGTCCGTGAAGTTGATTATGATAACTTAAGTCTATCAGTGTGGTTATCTTGAGGAAAATCAAGAATTAGTGTTATGTATACATTATAATTGCCGTCGGCTTACAATCACTAAAAGTAGTGACTCTGAATTTTGTTGGTAGCGACCATTGATACTAAAAAATAGTCGCTCACACATTGGGGGGGCAAGCCGCGCTTGGTGTCCGTTCATTTGGTTTCAGTAATACTGCCCAGATGAGACTTTTTGAAATTTGGCTAATTATGGGTTTATTGTGTAACTATGAATAATTTATTTAACACAAAGTTTTTCAGATTATTTCCTAAATACCAGCGGGTTGTACTTATCCTGGCCGGTTCATTATTTTTGGTCTCATGCGACCGCATACTGACACCTGATTTTGAAACCGAAATAACAGAGGTCAGGTCTGGTAATTACATTATAGATCCAGATCATGCGACACTGTTGTGGAAACTAAATCACCTGGGTTTTTCTACATTCATTGGCCGTTTCAACGACATTGATGCTTCTTTAGATTTTGATCCAGAAAACATAGGAAACTCTAACCTGGAAGTTGTTATTAATACGACCTCATTAGATATTAATAACGCAGAATTTGAAGAGGAACTTCGCGGCTCTAATTGGTTTGATACAGAGACTTTCCCACAGGCTGTGTATAGAACGAGCTCGTTGATAGAGGAAAATGAAAATACATTTGTATTTGCAGGCGACCTAACATTACTGGAAACAACTGCCCCGGTGAATATTAATGTCACTTTTCACGGGGGTGGTCGTAACTTTCTTACTCGAAAAGACACCTTAGGTTTCTCGGCAGACGCCACGTTTATGCGATCTGATTTTGGCCTGGATCGATTCACCTCTTTTGGTGTTGGTGATGAAATTGAACTTGAAATTCAAATTGAATTTCAAGTAGTTGAATAGTTTCCTTCACACATTCTTATTAAAAATTCGATTCAGCTAAGCTGGCTAGAATTTTTTTATACACAGGCATCGCCTAACTATAATCCCCAGAAGGGCACGCCCGGAGGGTTTCGTATATCCAGCATATCTTCTTGATATATAATGATATTTACTTATAACATTCAGGGCGATGTTACATCCAATGCGACATTGGTTCAGAATCATCCCTTCTTTGACCTTCAAATTCATAATGCTGAGGTCGGTAGTTCAAGCCCACCCATAGCAGACATTCATTTTAAATTTCCAAAGTATAGAGGGAAACACTCAAGTTTTTCTGGATGTAAGAAGTACCAGAACTGCGTGCCTTTACGTCCTGGGAAAAGGCAGCGGCAATATAAAACGCCAATAACCCGGTTTTTCTCACCTTAGCTGGTTAACTTATCAATACCTAGATGACAAGCCACGAAACCAGCAACCCTGACTAGCTATTGTCAGTCAACGCTAGGGTATTAAGGTTTAGAGAATTCAATCGATTACATCCAACATCTCATTGATGGATGTGTATTTTTCCCTCGGTTTTCCTTTAGGCAAACCTCTTTCAATTTCACTCTGATTTATTTTTTTCCAATCAGATAAACTTACATAGCGGACACTTGCTTCATTTAACAGATTTTCTGCCCCTTCGGAACCTGATTTTTCCTCATCAGGATCAAGCATGTCAATATCTTCCAGCAATGACTTAACGGTGGCAACACTATCGGCCCTGTTAGTTCCAATAATGCCTGTAGGACCACGTTTAATCCATCCGGCCACATACAAATTTAGCAGCACATTATTGCCTTCGACAATGCGGCCGTCTTGATTGGGAATAATCCCTCGATTATCATCAAAGGGCACACCAGGCATGGGTATTCCCCTGTATCCAATGCTGCGAAAGACTAATCCGGTGTCCAGTTCAATAAAACTCCCTGTGCCTCGAGCAGATTGTTCAAATGGCTTTCCTACCAAAGTATTAATTTCCAGCCTGGTTTTTTCTACTTTGCCATTACCTATAAGCTCGACAGGGCTTTTGAGAAAAGTAAAATGCACGCTTCGTTTTTTGGATGATGTACCGGTTGGCTGTGAATAGCCTTCAAACAGATCGACTACTTTTTTACTGCTGTCATTATTTTTGTCTGAAAGTTCTATTTCACTTTCTGGATTCAGTACCATTTCACTTTTATCAATTAAAGCATCACATTGTTCCAGCCCGCCAAATTCTTTCAATTCTTTAGACGTGAATTTTGCCTGTGCCGGACCGCGTCTTCCAATAACAAAGATATCACGGATATTACTTTGCGAAAGTTGGTCCAGTGCCTGTGTTGTAATATCGGTATTTTTCAGCTCGTCATTGGTCTTGGCCAGAATTCGAGCAACATCTGCAGCGACATTTCCCTGTCCAAAAATAACTGCAACTTCTTTTGATAAATCAAATGTACAGTCGCGATAATCTGGATGACCGTTATACCAACCGACAAATTCTGTGGCGGTATGGCTACCCGAGAGTTCTTCACCAGGTATTCCGAGCTTTCGATCAGACTCCGAACCACAAGTAAAAATAATTGAATGGTAGAAACACTTCAAAGAATCGACGGTTAAGTCACTTCCAATTTCGACATTACCGAAAAATCTGAAATGCGGCGATTCGGCAATCTTTTCATAGACCTTAATTACCTGCTTTAGCTTGGGATGATCCGGTGCGACTCCACTTCTAACAAGGCCGAAGGGGATTGGTAGACGATCATACATATCCACTTGGGCAGTAACATCAGATCTGAATAGGGCTTCCGTTGCATAAAACCCACTGGGACCACTCCCAATAATGGCAATCTTTAAAGGATTTTGTTCACTACCGACTTTATTCATAAATTTACACAACCACTGCAGATAGAAGAGGGTGATTATAACTAACCTCTACCAATTTCATTTTTCTTTTTTAAAATCAGAAACCCAGCTCGTCCTTTCTCTCTTCAGCACCTGGGAGAGGATCCATTGGTGCCAACAATACAGGGAGGCCAGGTGCTTTTGCTGCGTTGATTTCTATCCATTGATGCTGATCTTCTGGCAGATCATCTTCTTCGAATATCGCTTTAACTGGGCATTCCGTAATACAAGCAGCGCAATCAATACAAACCTCTGGATCAATGTAAAGCATTTCATCGTCATAATGAAAACATTCCACCGGGCAGACGGCAACGCAATCAGTAAAGCGACATTTTTGACAGTTCTCAGTTACAACAGTAGTCATCTATTTTTCCTCTAATTTGATATTAAAAATAATATGCAAACTATTTGTAATACCCGTAGTGTTCAGGATTTTTCAGTTTATTTGCACAGCATCTAGTTGTCTTATGCTCTTGTGGCAGGTCCAAATTAACTATTTTTTATTTATGACGCCAAAAAATTTTTGATCCTTGGATTTTTAAAATCCAAATTGCCAGATTAGTTGTTAGATTCTCGGTATAAATCACATCATTCGACTGATGATAGTCTTTGCTCGGCCTTCACTTAATTCGGTTTGTTTTTGGCAAACAGCAACACCATCATCAAGAACGGGTTCCCGATGACCGAGGTCTGTCTTTTCCTTATTATGAAAAAACAATCCCGTGTATATAGTATCATCCCAAATCAGAGCTTTTTCGCAAGCAGATTTCCAGTCACTGGTATCATGGTTCTCATCTTCCAGTTTACGTATTCGTTCTCTAAAGAATGGAACATCATTGTCGTGGTTATACGTGACACAAGGACTGAACACGCTGATATGTGAAAATCCTTTGTGTGCAATCCCCTGTTTTATGAGGTCTGATAAATGCTTTGGATCTGAACTGAAGGCACGGGCCACGAAGGTTGCACCATTCATAATTGCTGAAGTAATTGGATTAAACTGAAACTCGACATTCCCGAATGGCGTGCTCTTGGTCTTCATGCCAAGACTGCTGGTCGGTGATACCTGACCTGTAGTCAAGCCATAAATCTGGTTATCCATTACAATATAAGTCAGGTCCACATTACGTCTCGCCGTGTGGGTAAAGTGATTTCCACCAATGCCATAGCCGTCCCCATCACCACCAGTCACTATTACATTCAACTTGTGATTAGCCATTTTTGCACCGGTGGCAAAAGCGAGCGATCGACCATGCAGAGTATGCATTCCATAGGAATTAAAATAACCAGGGAAATTAGATGAACAACCTATACCACTGACAGTAAGAATATCGTGCGGTTTTAGTTCCAACTCTAGACAAGCTTTACGAAGGCTGTTTAAGACACCGAAATCTCCACAGCCAGGGCACCAGTCAGGATTGACTTTGCCTTTGAAGTCACTGACTTTCTCAGGATCTATAACCAATATTTTGTTTGCAGGCATATTCATTGTTATTTCCTTGTTAAACTATAATTTCCTGAGTGGGTACATAATGGGTGGTATTTTCAGTTAGTTGTTCCTTCACACCATCGACTATATGATGGGGCATGAAGGGCTCACCATCATATTTGCGTATGTGTCCATTGACATTCAAGCCAGTCTCACTACGAAGATAGCGAAAGAATTGCCCTGAGTAATTGTTTTCAATCATGATGGTGTGGCGAGCATTGTTAATAATATTGGTCACAGCTTCTGTGTGAAAAGGCACTATCCACTTAACCGATAATTGATTCGCAGTAATTCCTTGCTTTGCCAACTGCGAGACGGCTTCCTTGATAACGCCGTAGGTTGATCCCCATCCAATGAGAGTCACCTCGGCGTCCTCGGGTCCTTCCAACTGTGGCGGCGCTATTTTATCCACTATATTGGCAAATTTTCGTGCGCGCTTTTCAACCATCCTTCGACGTTTGATTGGATCAGTATATTCATCGCTGATTATCACACCGTTTTCATCATGTTCATCTGTCGCCACAACATGCGCGTAACCTTCAAGACCGGGAAGGGCACGCGGTGATATGCCACTTTCGGTATTTTTATAACGTAAATAGCTGCCATCATTTGAACCTGTCGTAATGACTTCACCACGGTCGATTTCCGGTTGTAAGTTAATATTGTCTGGATCAACACTGAACGTACCTTCTGAAATCAACAGGTCAGTGATGACAATGCCAGGACATTGATAGCGATCACAAAGGTTAAAAATTTCAGGGATGGTGTTATACGCGTCTAGTGCGTCAATTGGTGCGGCAATTAACCTTTCAAAATCTCCCTGACTGGCACCTAATACCTGCCAAAGGTCCCCCTGTTCAGTCTTGGTAGGTACACCAGTAGAAGGCCCTGCGCGCATCACATTAATGTATACACAGGGTATCTCCATTATTGATGCGGCTCCGATAGCTTCAGTCATAAGTGCAAAACCACCCCCTGATGTTGCACACATGGCCCTTGCGCCGGTGTGGGCAGCCCCGATTACCATATTGGCGACTGCAATTTCATCCTCTACCTGGCGCACCATGATATCCAGTTCGCGAGCATTTTTTGCCATCCAATGAAGAACACCAGTTGCTGGACTCATGGGATAGGCGCAATAAAACTTGACCCCCCCTGCAGCACCACCCATAGCCAGTGCATCATTACCTGTCCAGATTGCTTTCGGTTTGCCGCTGTCGGGGATTGTTTTAGTATGTGCTTGAAAGTTTTCCTTTGCGTACTCATAGCCAGCCCTGGCTGCAGCAACATTTTCATCGACAATCTGCTGACCCTTACGTTGCAACTGCTGGGTAAGTGCCTTCGCAAGCACTTCAAAATCCATCCCTACTAGAGCAAGAATAACGCCAAGGGCAATTGTGTTCTGGATTAATTTATTGCTACTACCACCGGACAAAGCCTTGACAGAGATTGGACACAATTGGACATTTTTTTCCATTTCACCAGCAGAGATAGAATCCGAGTTAAATATGACAACTCCCCCATCCCCCATTAGTCCCAGATGGCGATCCATAGTGTCTTGGTTCAGACAAACCAGCATATCCAGATTGTCCCCATGACTATAAATTTCCTCATTGCTGAAGCGGGTAGTTAGGAAAATATGCCCACCCCTTACGATTGATTGATAGGCATTATAGGCGTTGAAATGAAGGCCATGGCGGGTAAAGAGGCGTGCAAGTATATTACCTGGTGTTGCAATACCCTGGCCGGCGGCACCACCAATTGCCAATGCAAAATCATAATTCTCGGACGGCATTATTTAATATCTCCAACTGATTTAGGAAGTAACAAAGTAAGGCTACTTAACAACTTAACTGATTAATCGAAGAAATAACAGTAGATTGATGGGAATCAGTGGAATCAAAATGCAAAAACTAGAGCCTCTTAGCAAAAAAGATAACAATGCGGTCAAGGCTGACTGAAAACTGCTGACCTACTGGGTGCGCTGTGTGCTGATGAAGAGGCACCTTGGGCATCGTGGCGTCGAGATAAGCCGACGCGTGGCTGCGGTATCTGCCCGCTAGAGGCCACTGCTGACAAGGGATTCGAAGATATTCAACCCGCTAGGACAGCCACTGGTCTAGCGGGTAATTCTCAGCAAGAAGCCAGAATTCACGCGGGTTCTAGCGGACTAGCGAGTAACAACCCCATAGTCAGAAGCGACCAGAGTTAGACGAATGAAAGAAGGTATACTAAATTCCGCTGCTCTTAAGGAAATAACAGGGTACAAACGAGAAGCATGCCTCAAATCATTTCTAGAGAAGCAAGGTATTGCTGTGTTTGATGGTAAGAATGGCCCTTCTGCGGCAAAGAAAGTGAGAGAGTACTTAAGCAGGCTCTTCAACTGGGGGATGAATCGGGATTACTGCACAATCAATCCTGTCAAGAAACCAGAAATGCCGCAGGAGAGAAAATTACAGCGCCTACCCGAAAAAAACTACTATCCCGCCTTGTTGCATTGGCTCGGCAGCGTGGCAGCAAAGACAATATTACCCGCTGGGATGCAACGCTAAAGACTGCTGTTGATGAAGCAAAGGCATTACGGGCTAAAATATGGAACAAACGCGGTAAGGCTACTTCTATCAGAGCAGAGAATCGGCTGCTAATTGTCGGTAAATCTGGTCAAGCCATTAGTGGTCGTACATGGCAGAACGCTTGGAGACGCTTTCTGGAACTCGACATAGAGGAAGGGATAATGACCAAGGATGAATGGTTTGGGCTTCACGATATGAAACGAAGAGGCACTACCGACACACTCAGAACCAAAGTTGAGAAATTGGAAGCAACTGGCCTCAGCGAAAGAGTGTTGCCGGTTTATGACAAGTCTGTACCGATAGTAGACCCGGCTCCCGATTAATTCCACGGAGCTTTTTCACGGAAACCGATTTGTTCTATGGGCTACTTTTTCTGC
>CAVOCG010000071.1:0-13437 GCA_963694095.1 Gammaproteobacteria bacterium | reverse complement strand
AGGCAGACAAGTCTTTAGTTTTAAAATGGCCAATGAGAACGCGAATTGAATTTTCAATTTCAAATTCCCATGGATCCAATTTTCGCAGTGCCGCGTGGCGCTCTAGGTCAGGGATTGCTGGTAAACCTTTATCTAACAAAATTTCAGCTGGCCTGATGCGTTCAATTTCGGCCAGTAACCCTTCTTCGCCATTCATCTCGCTTAGCACAAAACGGCCACTGCTAATATTCATGTAGGCAATGCCATAGGCAGTTATTTGCTGATTCTGAACTTGAAGCGTACCTCCCGTTATAGCAAGTAAACAATTATCCCTGCGTTCATTGAGCAGGGCTTCGTCGCTCACCGTGCCGGGCGTTATTACTCGAACGACCTGGCGTTCTAAAGGACCTTTACTGCTTGACGGATCACCGATTTGTTCGCAGATGGCGATAGAAATACCTGCATCAACCAGCTTGGCGAGGTAGCGATCAGCCGCATGATAGGGAATGCCGCACATGGGTATGGGTTGGTTATCAGATTTACCACGAGAGGTAAGCGTGATATTGAGGATGTCAGAGGCTTTCTTGGCATCGTCGTAAAACAGCTCATAAAAATCACCCATACGGTAAAAAAGAAGACTGCCAGAATGCTGAGCTTTGATGCGGAGAAATTGCTGCATCATCGGTGTATGTGATTTTGCGTCTGCCAAGGTTTTTTGCTTTTAAATGTTTCTTCGCGAGTTTGATTGGGTGGCTGTGCTAAACCGCTGATCCAGAATTTTACACTTTTTAGGCGGATAGTGGGCCATTAATTAAAGTTCATAGTGAATGCATGTCAATCGAATTAATGGCTGAAATATTTTGAATTTTCTCTCGAAGATTGAGTATGATGGGAGTATATGGGCGCAATATCTCAGCAAGTTATCTCCAATCTAGTTGAACAACTAGCCAAATCACTTCTTGCCAAGAAGCTGAAACTCGCTACCGCAGAATCGTGTACCGGAGGCTGGATCGCGAAATCTCTAACTGCGTATCCAGGCAGTTCGAACTGGTTCGACAGTGGCTTCGTTACTTATTCAAATACGGCAAAGCAACGTATGTTGAATGTGCCTACAGAATTTTTTCAAGCCGGTGCGCCAGGTGCCGTTAGCCAGGAAGTTGTTCGAGCCATGACCGCAGGAGCCATCGCTAATAGTCTGGCAAATGTGACTGTTGCGGTGAGTGGTATAGCGGGTCCAGATGGCGGCACGCCTGACAAGCCGGTAGGAACGGTTTGGATTGCCTGGCAGTGGGAGAAGAAAGTGCTGGCGCAGAAATTCCAATTCATCGGTGATAGAGAGACAGTGCGTGAAGCGGCGGTGGAAGCTGCACTGCGCGGTGTGCTGGCATTAATTGGCTAAGCCATAGATATTTATTCTAAAGGAAATAAAGTCGCTGCCAATATACTGGTTGTATATACAGTAATATTCTGATTTAATTAGAACTGTTCATATATACAGTTGTGTGAACTTTCGGGTGGTGTAAGGATGGTTTAGCAGGTAGCCGGGGACAGGCTATTATAGTTCATGGCAATTGGATCTGCGCGTATGCAAACGGATAGCAATGAACGACCAAAGCGGGAAATTTTGAGTGATTACATGCGACAGAACTGAATAGTCACATCTAATCGCCAGGAGTTCCATAAACAACTGTAATACTCATGGAACCAGCTTCAGTTGTAATACATGTAAAAACAAAGGACAGAGCTATGATTGAAGATAACGGTAGCAAAGATAAAGCCCTAGCCGCAGCACTATCGCAAATAGAAAGGCAATTCGGTAAAGGTTCCATGATGCGTTTAGGTGATACCGGACGCGAACCCATTCCTGCTATATCTACCGGGTCACTGGGCCTAGATATTGCGCTGGGTATTGGCGGTTTGCCACGGGGTAGAATAGTCGAGATTTACGGCCCTGAATCATCTGGTAAGACCACGCTTACTTTACAGGTTATTGCAGAAGCACAGAAGACAGGGGGTACTTGTGCGTTCATTGATGCAGAGCACGCACTGGACCCTATTTATGCGCAGAATCTAGGCGTGGATGTAGACAATCTTCTTGTTAGCCAACCCGACACGGGTGAGCAGGCATTGGAAATTTGTGACATGGTGGTGCGCTCGGGCGCAGTAGATATTGTGGTGATCGACTCAGTCGCGGCGTTGACACCGAAGGCAGAAATCGAAGGAGATATGGGTGATAGTCATATGGGGTTGCAGGCACGACTGATGTCTCAGGCACTGCGTAAGATGACGGGCAATATCAAGAACTCAAATACCCTGGTGATATTCATCAACCAGATTCGAATGAAAATCGGAGTTATGTTCGGCTCACCAGAAACTACCACGGGGGGGAATGCACTGAAGTTTTATTCTTCGGTTCGCCTAGATATTCGCCGTATTGGTGCCATCAAAGAAGGTGATGAAGTGGTGGGTAACGAAACCCGGGTCAAGGTAGTAAAGAATAAAGTGGCACCACCGTTTAGGCAAGCTGAATTCCAGATTATGTACGGCAAAGGTATTTACCAGCTGGGCGAGGTTATCGATCTAGGTGTGAAACAAGGGCTAATCGAAAAGTCTGGCGCTTGGTATGCTTACAAAGGTGAAAAGATTGGGCAGGGTAAGAAGAATGTAGCCTTGTACTTGAAAGAGAATCCATCCATTGCCTTAGAGGTCGAAACTGCAATCCGTTCTGAATTGCTGGATGCTAAGGATAAGGTAGACGAAACAGTAGTTGAAGTAGGACAGGCGGGGGAACCTGCCAATGATGACGTGGTAATGCTGGCTAACGCCAAAAGTAAATAACAATTTGCGATGCCTTGAAACGAGAGTCAGTGAAAATAATGCCTGCGATTAGCACGCAAATTGACACCGAGTTTGAAGTCAAAAGCATCGAAGCCGATGTCCCCGCTTTCCGGCGGGCTGCTGTGAATTTCTTGGCTCGCCGGGAACACTCTCATTATGAACTTCAGCAAAAACTCACACTGAAATTCCCAGATGCAGCCGTCACCGTATTGCTGTCAGTTATCGATCGCCTAAAGCGGGAGAATTTACAAAGTGATGAGCGCTTTGTCGAAGCATATATCCGTTATAGAAAGTCTCGAGGTTTTGGAATACGTCACATCCATCATGATCTCCGGACACGGAGGGTTGATGATTTAATCTTGGACCGCCATTTATTTGAAAGCGATGAAGATTGGAACGAAATCGCCTTGAGGCTAGTTGCAAAAAAGTTGGGGAGTACAGGGAAGATTAATTTGGCAGATAGTACCCATCAGCGTATTGCTCGTTTTCTCGAGAGTAGAGGGTTCCAGGCAGGGCATATTAAAATCGCATTAGGTCCGCGATTGAAATTTTAAGACAGTAAAATTCCACCAGGTAGCGAAAACATATTCAGAGGAATTTATTAGATAAACTACTATATAATGCGCAACAGATATTTAGCTAATACTCGCTGTAGGATTTAAATGAATATGATTAAACCCTTTCGCGGATTAAGGCCGATCCGCGATTTAGCCTCGCAAGTTGCCTCCCATCCCTATGATGTTTTAAGCCGGGAAGAAGCTTACGAATTGGGTAAAGATAACCCATTCAGCTTTTTGCATATCAATAAACCCGAAATTGACTTGGACGCCTCAATCGACATACATGATTCTCGAGTCTATGCAAAAGCATCTGAAAACATGCAGCGGTTTATTGCCGAAGGCACATTGAAACAAGATGACGAAGAGAAATTATATGTTTACAAGCAAGTGATGGGTGCGCACGAACAAGTAGGTCTAGTAGCGGTGGCATCCGTGGAAGCTTATGAAAAAAATCTAATAAAGAAGCATGAATTTACTCGCCCTGAGAAAGAAGACGACAGGGTCGAGCACATGGATGCACTTGGTGCCCAGGTAGGTCCGGTGTTTCTAACCTATCGCGGCAATCAAAGCGTTGACTCATTGATAGAAGAAGTAGTGAAGCTATCTCCGGAGTATGACTTTGAAGCGGAAGACGGAACTCGTCATGTGTTTTGGGTGATCGAGGATTTGGCGCTGGCGGCGAGTATTGAAACTGCATTCAACGCAGTGGAATGTCTTTATGTAGCAGATGGGCATCATCGCTCAGCGGCAGCGGCCAGAATTAAGCATCTACATCAAACGCGAAATCCAAACCATAGCGGCGACGAACCGTATAACTTCTTTCTAGTCGTGGTGTTTCCCCATGACCAGATGCAGGTGCTGGATTACAATCGGGTTGTAAAAGACCTTAGCGGTGCCAGCGTCAGTGATTTTTTGAAGCAGCTTGGTAGGCACTTCGATATTGAAGCTGTAAGGGATTGTCAGGTAGCAAAACCCAAAGCGGCTAATGAGTTTGGGGTCTATCTCGAAGGCCAATGGTATGCTGCTAGGTCAAATCAGGTTTTATTAGATCAAATCTGCCAAAATGACCCAGTGCAAAGCCTCGATGTGAGTACGCTCCAGACCACTATTCTTTCACCCCTATTGGGAATAGAAGACCAGCGAACAGACTCTCGCATTGATTTTGTTGGAGGCATCCGTGGTTTGGAAGAGTTGGAAAAGCGTGTTGATTCTGGTGAGTGGGCCATAGCAATTGCTTTGTACCCCACTTCGATGGAGAGCCTGATGGCAATTGCCGATGCAGGCGAAGTGATGCCGCCCAAGTCAACTTGGTTTGAACCGAAACTAAAGAGTGGGCTTGTTGTTCACATGCTGGACTAGAAAAAAATTGCGCAACGCCTGGCTCAGCTTCCAATTGAATCTTCCATTGCCGGGTTAGTTGGCATAGATGGTGTCTAAAATGAGGGGCGCCGGCAAATACCTCGCGACCCTCTTCGCATTTGCTGGGGATCTGGATGATGCCACCCCTTAGATTACAAGCATTTCCATAAACTCGTGAACAGGTGTCTGTTCCAACTTCTTCTGATCTTTGCAGAGTGCAAAAATTTCACTGCAGCGTTTGGTAGGGAATCTCGTTGCCAAATTAGTCTTGAATTTCTCCTCTAACAACGGGATACCTTCTTCTCGTCGACGTCGATGCCCCAATGGGTAGTCAATTTCAATTTTATCTGAGCAAGATCCATCCTTATAATAAACCTGGAGTGCATTGGCAATAGAGCGTTTGGCTGGCTCCAGGTATTCCATGGTGTAAGTGGAGTTTTCGTGAATTTCTATTTTCTCCCTTAATTGATCGATGATGGGATTAGCATCATGAAACGCGTCTTCATAATGCTCGGCAATCAAATTGCCGAAGATCAGAGGAACGGCAGTCATATACTGCAGGCAATGGTCTCGGTCGGCCGGGTTATTTAGAGGGCCTACTTTACTGATAATTCGAATAGCCGATTCGTGGGTATGAATGACGATCTTCTTTATCTCAGCTAATTTATTCTTCACCTGAGGATGTAATTTGACTGCGGCTTCTGCCGCAGTTTGGGCGTGAAACTCCGCTGGGAAAGAAATTTTAAATAATATGTTTTCTATGACATAACTTCCATAAGGCCTTGTAAATTCTAATTTATTCCCATCAAATGATACGTCGTAAAAACCCCAGGTTGGCGCTGTTAAAGCACTCGGATAACCAATCTCACCACGCAACGTTAAGTCTGCAAGACGCACTGCGCGTGAGGTTGCATCACCTGCGGCCCAGGATTTACGGGGCCCAGTATTTGGTGCATGCCGGTAGGTTCTGAGGCTTGAGCCATCCAGCCAAGCATGAGAGAGGGCGTCAATGATCTGTTCTCGTGTTCCACCCAGCATTTTGGTCACAACGGCGGTAGAGGCTATACGCACCAGCAATACATGGCACAGGCCAACTCGATTAAAACTGTTTTCAAGGGCTATAACACCCTGAATTTCATGAGCTTTTATCATTGCGCCAAGTACGTCGCGCATAGTTAGAGGCGCTTTGCCCGCGGCTAGGTTCTGCTGTGAAAGAAAATCAGCGACAGAAAGGATTGCACCTAGGTTGTCAGAGGGGTGGCCCCACTCGGCAGCAAGCCAGGTGTCGTTGTAATCCAGCCAACGGATGATGCACCCAATATCCCAGGCGGCTTTTACTGGGTCCAGTCGGAACTGTGTACCGGGAACCCGCGCGCCGTTAGGAACAGTCGTTCCTTCTACTAGAGGCCCCAGTAATTTCGTGCACTCAGGGAAACGCAAGGCGAGTAATCCGCAGCCTAGGGTATCCATGAGACAATTACGCGCCGTATTGTAAGCTTCATCGGAGTTTATTTCGTAATCACAGACATAGTCTGCAATGTCCTGGAGTACTTGGTCTGGCTCTGGACGGGTGTTCAATTCAACATTTTTTGACACGTTTTATTCCTTATAAAACAAACTGATATGATTGTTGGCGATGCCCATTGATCGGCCTTTGGGCAGACTCTAAGCTTCTTACCGGTCCTCAATATCTACCCATTCCGCAGTTTCGGGGCCTGTATAATCTGCGTTGGGTCGAATAATGCGGTTGTTAACCCGCTGCTCTTTTACGTGGGCAGCCCAGCCTGTAAGCCTGGACATTACAAAAATAGGGGTAAACAGTTTGGTAGGAATGCCCATGAAGTGATAAGCAGAGGCGTGGAAAAAGTCAGCATTGCAAAAAAGTTTCTTTTCACGCCACATTATTTCCTCACAACGCACTGATACGGGGTAGAGCACGGTGTCACCAACTTGTTTGGCCAGTTTTTCAGCCCATTGCTTGATAATGTTGTTACGAGGATCGGATTCACGGTATACGGCGTGGCCAAAACCCATTATTTTTTGCTTTCGTTTCAGCATGTCCATGATTTCTTGCTCTGCTTGTTCGGCGCTAGTCCAGTCCTGGATCATGTCCATGGCGGCCTCATTAGCACCACCGTGGAGTGGTCCGCGCAGTGTGCCGATGGCGGCTGTAATGCAGGAATGCATATCAGAAAGGGTGGAGGCACAGACTCTTGCGGTGAAAGTTGATGCGTTAAACTCGTGTTCTGCATAGAGAATTAAGGAAACATTCATTACCTGGGTAAACAGTTCATTGGGCGTTTCACCGCTTAACATGTGGAGAAAATGCGCGCCAATAGATGTGTCCCCCAGCGCTGTTTCAACCCGTTTGCCTTCATGGGAATAAATATACCAATAGCAAATGATGGAGGGCAGTGCGGCCAGTAATCGATCGCTCGCCTCGTCTTGCTGGGAGAAGTCGGTTTCGGTCTCAAGATTACCGAGCATGGAGCAACCAGTGCGCATGACGTCCATTGGATGGGCACTAGCTGGTATTCGTTCAAGAGCATCTTTAAGCTTTTGAGGTAAGCTTCTTAATGATTTGATTTTATTAGTGTAGTTCAGTAATTCTGATTTCGTTGGAAGGTGCCCTTTAAGCAATAAGAAAGCGACTTCTTCGAATTGTGCTTTCTCAGCTAGCAAACTGATGTCATATCCCCGATAAGTGAGACCAGTACCTGTTTTACCAACCGTGCAAAGGGCGGTTTCGCCCGCTACCTGGCCTCTGAGACCAGCACCGCCCAGCTTCTTATCAACCATTTGTCGTTCTCCTTTGCTTGATCCTCTTATTTGTCGTCGACATCCCGACCGGAGCTTACCAAACACCTTGCAGCTACCTCAAATCTCAAAGTTCACTGGGTAATTTTGCGCTTCCCTTCGAGCGTCCTGTTGAAATATTAGGTTTCTGTAAATTTTAATGTTTTGAATAAGATAAGAAATTTATCTATTTTATATTATTATTATTATTATTTATTTAATTTAAATAAAGTGTCCAATTTCTGCTCATAATCGTGATAACCCAACACCTCATATAGTTCTGCTCGCGTTTGCATTTTACCCACCAGCGTTTTCTGATCGCCATTAGCTGAAATGCCCTGATAAACCTCCAGAGCTGCTTTGCTCATAGCCCTAAATGCACTTAAGGGATAAAGCACCATAGCTACACCAGCGGTGGCCAGTTCATCACAATTGAATAAAGGTGTGGCGCCAAATTCAGTAATATTTGCTAAAACAGGCACCTGCAGAGCCTTGGCAAATTGATTGTACTGATCAAGCTCCAGCATTGCTTCGGGGAAAATAGCATCTGCGCCAGCTTCAACACAGGCGACTGCCCGTTCAATGGCGGAATCCATACCTTCGACTGCGAGGGCGTCGGTACGAGCCATTATTACAAAATCAGCATCAGTTTTAGCATCTACTGCTGATTTTATTCTATCAACCATCTCGGCCTGCGTAACTATGGCTTTGTTTGGGCGATGCCCGCAACGTTTTTGAGAAACCTGATCTTCTATATGGACAGCGGCAGCACCTGAGCGCTCCATGGACTTGATAGCGCGGGAAATATTGAACGCGCCACCCCAGCCGGTATCTATATCGACTAAAAGGGGTAATTCGGTGGCACTGCAAATTCGCTCCACATCAGCAATAACGTCATTCAGACTGGTTATTCCCAGATCTGGCAATCCATAAGAGGCATTGGCAACTCCACCGCCTGAAAGATAAATCGCTCTATGACCAGCTGATTCAGCTAACATGGCACAGTAGGCGTTGATAGTGCCGACAATTTGCAGAGGCTTTTGCTTATCCAAGGCTTCCCTGAACCTGGCTCCAGCCGAATTAGAACTCATACACCTCTCCTTAATTGATTCAAAAGGGTTATCTTGGCGCTGGAAATATGTCGTTTCATTAACATCTCGGCCAGTTCGCCATCATTGCTTTCCAGCGCATCTACTATCTGATGGTGTTCCTTAAACGCTTGCTTAGGCCGGGATGGCTGGCTACTGGCCTGCACGCGATAAAGGCGAATAAGGTGATATAGCTCGTCACATAAAAGATGAAATAGTCTGCGGTTGCCGCTCAATTGGACAATCTGATAATGAAAGTCTAGATCGCCTTCTTTTTGGTAATATAGTCTGCTATCTTCGAATTGAATTTCTTTCTCATGTATGGCTAGTAACTCTCTAATATTTATACAATCTTTAGCACTGCAACGTGTTGCAGCTAAGCGACAGGCCAATCCCTCTAACGACTCTCTAATATCGTATATTTCAATGGCTTGTGATTCATTAAGAGAAATCACCTTGGCTCCAATGTTTGGGGTGATCTCAACCAGTTTACAGCCCTCCAGACGTCGGATGGCCTCTCGCAACGGACCACGACTAATACCGAATTGTTTGCTTAGCTGGGGCTCGTTGACTTTTGAGCCAGGTACAAGTTCGCCTTTAACTATAGCTGAGCGAATCTGCTCGAATACACTGTCTGCGAGAGTTGAGAATTTAGCTTGGGCTTGTGGTTCCATGGGGAATTATGTCAACAATATATTATGTAATTTGGATTATTACTCATAAAATGAATTAAAACTATACTATTGTCGACAATCAGTATTGTTTGTACAGTTAAACATTTACAAAATTGGTAACCGAAAACGGTAAAAAGCCAGATACGACCGGTCCAAACCGAGGTAACTCTGTATAGCAGGGCACGGTTTGATGCATATGGTGCTCTAAAACTCTCGATCTCATGCGAAAGACTATGTGCGCACGCAATGATTGATGCTGCAACATGAAAAGCCTGATGACTTTTTTATTGCCACTTGAGTTCCGAAGTCGATTAGAGGTTTGTTCGTGCCGGTTGCCAGGGAAGTTGGAATTGATATCGAATTCTCTGGGCAAGGTGTTGATGGAGTGGCATAAGTTACTGCGCTAAATAAAGCTTTTATCCATAGATTTGCGGTTGGGGACCTAATTAACTATGCAATTGGCACCTAGTAATCAATCATTTGCTTAGTCAAATATTAACTGCCCACCGGCGGCAACCAGAGTGTGGCTTGACACTTTATCAGTGTCATTAGATTTGCAGATCATATACACTTCAAAGCAATAATTAATAATGGGAATTGCTGAAAAATTCTAATTCTACATGTGAAAACTTTACTCTGAATTTGTCTCTGTTTGTGTTTTATAATCGGAGCCCAGCAAAACCTTTAGCCTAGCAATAGTAGATTTATCAGGTTGATTTTTCGAGTCCTCCATGCGTTTGAAATGTATTAAATTAGCCGGTTTCAAATCTTTTGTAGATCCCACCACCGTCAACTTCCCTTCCAATCTCTGTGCCGTTGTTGGGCCCAACGGTTGTGGCAAATCCAATGTGATTGATGCCGTGCGTTGGGTGATGGGCGAGTCTTCTGCTAAAAATTTGCGTGGCGAGTCCATGGCTGATGTGATCTTCAATGGTTCGGGAGGTCGAAAGCCTATTGGCCAGGCGAGCGTTGAGCTGGTTTTTGATAATCATGACCGCACCCTAGCTGGTGAGTACGCCAATTTTTCGGAAGTTTCCATCAAGCGTAAAGTTGATCGCGACGCACAGTCCAGCTATAGCCTCAACGGCACCAAATGTCGGCGTCGCGATATCACCGATATTTTTTTAGGCACTGGCTTGGGAGCGCGCAGTTATTCCATTATCGAACAGGGCATGATTTCACGGCTGATCGAATCCAAACCAGAAGAGCTACGTTCGTTTATCGAAGAGGCAGCTGGTATTTCAAAATACAAGGAGCGCAGAAAAGAAACAGAAAGTCGCATTAAACGTACAAAGTCTAACCTTGAGCGGCTGGCTGATATTCGGGAAGAGTTAGGCCGTCAGTTGCAACACTTGCAGCGCCAATCAGTAGCGGCTGAGAAATACGCGGAATTCAAACAGCAGGAAAGGCATACATCAGCTGACTTAAATGCTTTACGCTGGCGAGCTTTAGATGATGAGCTTAGGCAAAACCAGGAAGTGATCAACAGCCTTGAAATCAAAATTGAATCAACCATTGCCGAGCAACGCGAGATTGATGCCAACGTTGAGCAGCGCCTGACAGATAATTCCGAATTCACAGATGCCTTGGGTGAAGTACAGGCCAGATTTTACAGCTTAGCCAATGACATCGCACGTATTGAACAATCAATTGAACATCATATCGAGCGGATGGATCAGTTACGGGTTGACCTTGTTGAAACTGAGGCGGATTGGGAAGGCGCCCGTGAGGAGCTGGATGTTGATTTACAGAAGGTCACCGCATTGGATGCCTTACTGAAATCACTTGAGCCGGATCTCAGTAAGGCGACCGCAACGGAAGCGGAGTTCAGTAAGGCCCTGGAGAAGGCCGAATTTGACATGCAGGACTGGCAGCAGCGATGGGACGAGTTTAACGAGCTGGCAGAAGAGCCCAGGCAAACAGCTGAGGTTGAGCAGGCGCGCATTCAGCAGCTTGAAGACATTGTCGAGCGCGGCATTAATCGTAAGAAAAATTTAGAGCAGGAAAAAACCGCCATCAAGGAAAGCCCAGAAGATGATGGAAGCACTGTCTTATCTAAAAATATCATTGAGATAGAGCAGTCAATTAGCGCACTAAAGGAAGAAAATACCGCGCTGAATAAAGCCGTGGACAAAAACCGAAGCGGGTTACAAAGCTGCACAAAAAAGCTAGATGCAGTACGCAGCGAACTGCAAACCAGCAAAGGCCGTCATGCATCCCTGGAAGCACTGCAACAGGCAGCGCTAGGTCAGGATGATAGCAATCTCAATAAATGGCTTGACTCCAAAGGGCTGGGTAATCGGCCTCGATTAGGTGAGGGTTTAACCATTGAACCAGGTTGGGAAAAGGCGGTTGAAACAGTACTTGGTGACACGCTACAGAGTATTTGTGTTAGTGGGATTGACAACCTAGACAGCCTTTTGACGGAATTACCTGATGGTTTGATTTCCTTTGTAGATACCGTCGCAACCGGTGTAACACCGGGTTCGAAGAACCTCTCTAGTTTGGCGGAGAAAGTGCAGTCAGATGGCAACCTGGGAGATCTTTTACACGGTGTCTCAGCAGCAGAGGATTTAACCAATGCGCTGACGGCTAGACCTAAACTAGGGGCGTCAGAGTCCATAATTACCCGTCAGGGCATTTGGCTTGGGCCTAATTGGATAAGGGTCTGCAATACGGAAAAAGAACTGAATGGCGCGCTTGAGCGGAAAGGGGCTATTTCTGAGTTAGTTACTAGAATCAGTGGAATGGAAGATGAATCTAATAACGTAGTTATTGAAGAAGGCCGGTTGAGAGGTGAACTCGTAGCCAGTGAATCTCGTCGAGAAGCACTACAGGATGAAATAAGCGAATACACTGGACAGCATGGTGAAATTAAGTCCCAATTAAGTGCCAACTTGGCGAAAGTAGAGGAAGGAGCACGGCGACGCAAGCGCATCAGCCACGAATTGCTAGAGCTAGTAAACCAGTTGGATGCTGAGAAGGAAAATACGGCTTCCGCCAGGGCAAGATTGCAAAATGCCCTTGATTCAATGGAGGAAAATATCGGCGGCAGGGATGGCTTGGAAAAAGAGCGTGATGCGCGTCGGGAAGAACTCAGAAAATGTAGAATAAAAGCTATAGAAAGCAAAGAGTTAGCGCATAAACTTGCTCTGAGGAAACAATCTGTTCAGGCACAACTAGTGTCTACACGAGAAACTATGGATCGTATGGCCAGTCAGGTTCAGCGCTCCAAGGAGCGCATTACCATCCTCAATCAGCAAATTGAACAATCGGATGCCCCGTTGAAGCAGATGCGATCTGATCTAGAGAATTTGCTCGGTAAACGCTTAGAGGTTGAGAGGGAGTTAGGCGAAGCCAAGGCCAGAGTGGATGAGAACGAATATGCCATTCGCAAGCTGGAGCAGGACCGCAATCAGGTGCAACAGCGCCTTGGCGAAGTACGGGACATCTTGATGCAGAAACGTCTAAAAAGCGAAGGCTCCTCGGTTAAACGTGATGGATTGCTGGAACAGTTACAGGAAGCCAAGTTCAAGCTTGAAGAAGTACTTAAAAATTTGCCGGAGGATATCGAAGAGGAAGCTTGTGAACGGGAACTGGAAAAATTAGGCAATCGAATTCAGCGACTCGGACTAATTAACCTGGCGGCTATCGATGAATACAATCAACAATCAGAGCGTAAGGTTTATTTGGATAAGCAAAACGAGGATCTGGAAAAAGCATTAAATACGCTGGAGAATGCAATTCGTAAAATAGACAAGGAAACCCGCACTCGTTTTAAGGAAACTTTCGATAAAGTTAATGCGGGGCTGCAAGACTTGTTCCCCAAAGTTTTCGGCGGCGGTCATGCCTACCTGGATATGACGGGTGAAGATTTGCTAAACACCGGTGTTGCGATCATGGCGCGCCCCCCCGGCAAGCGGAATAGCACAATCCACTTACTGTCCGGTGGTGAGAAGGCGATGACTGCTATAGCACTGGTATTTTCTATTTTCCGACTCAATCCTTCGCCCTTCTGCATGCTTGATGAGGTCGATGCCCCCCTAGATGATGCTAATGCAGCGCGTTACGTTAACTTGGTGCGGGATATGTCTGAAACTGTTCAGTTTATTTTTATAACACACAATAAAATAACAATGGAAA
>CAVOCG010000070.1:0-13477 GCA_963694095.1 Gammaproteobacteria bacterium | reverse complement strand
TGTGGGGGGATTCGGGTTAACGAATAATTGACTCCAAATTACCGGGCCTTTCAATTCAGTTTTGACATAAACCGTTACAAATTAGACATTACTCTCACCCTCAATATTGTGTAGCATACGAGCGCGTCTGTATTTTAACCAAGAGCAAAGTTGTCGCCAATTTGGACGAAATATTGATTCTTGAGCAGGAATCAAATGGGAATATAACAAGAATGACCTATTGTCGTAGTGCCTCCCACCGAATCTCTTGGCTTTCCAGAGTCGTAAAACCGCTGATACTAACAGCGTTGATCCTGCTGTCACCCTGGTCAGATCTGACTGGTATCGGGCAAAGCAGCGCCCAAACTGCGGGCTTGACTGATGTCGATGTTGAGATGCTCAAGGCGGTTCTTCCCAACGCAGACAGCTTTTCCGAAAAATCCGGTGAGTTACCCGTATACAGAGCCTTTCAAGATAATCCAGACGGCGGCGAACCCGTGTTGATGGGGTATGCCTTTATGACTCCCGACTATCCACCCGAGGAGATCGGATACAGCGCGCCAATCGAGGTACTGGCTGGCCTAGACATGGATGGTAATCTAACAGGGATCAAGGTTCTCTATTACCGGGAATCCTATATATCCATACGCGGTGATTTTTTAGACGACCGCAATTTTCTATTCCAGTTTAAAAACAAACCAATTTCTGATGGTTTTCGCGTTGGCAGGGATGTGGATGGCGTATCAAGAGCCACGATTACCAGCTGGGCAATGTCTAGGGGGTTGCGAAATGCTGCGCGAAGAGTTGCCCGTGCTTACCTCAGGGATACCGAATTCGTTGCCTCAGAAAATAACAATGCCGCCGCGTTACAAATCCTGGACCAGCAAACCTGGCAGGAAATGGAGGAAGATGGCTACATTACTTATCTGGATATGGAGCTGTCAGATCAAACCAATCTAGGCCTCACTTTTGCATACATAGGTCACGAGGTGCTGGGTGAATTAATGGTGGGCTCTGGTGATTACTCCAGGGCTGAGAGGGATGCTAGTAACCGAGTCAGTGATGGCAATATGGTGATGGTAGGAATAAGCGGGGATTCTTCTTCGCCTTTCCGCCAGGAAAATTTAGCAATACAGCAGGGAGGAGAAATATATCCACTACCTCGGCGTCGCTTTGTCTATTTGGGAAGTGCCGATGCCGGGAAGATAACCGATAAAGTGCGTTTTGCTGGTGCTATGGTTTTAGACCCGTTAATCGATATTACCAAGCCGTTCACTATTCACTACAATATGTCTGATGTGGGTATATTTTCTAGTGAATATACGCTGGCAGGGCCTGCGCTCGCTCTGGTGGAAGGGCGCTTACTTGAGCCAACTTTTCCAAGCGATGAATTTGGTGGTGAGTATGCCGATTTCGAGAATGAATCAACATTCGCTAGATTGATTTACGATGCACCCTGGCTAGAAGTGTTCGCGCTACTAGTGTTATTCGCCATGGTGATGTTTTCCTTCTTGCGTAAGAACGCAACAGCGCGCTGGGTCACGCTGGCAGTCACGCTGATTTATTTAGGCTTCATAGATGGGAGTTTCCTTTCCGTATCCCATATAACCAATGGCCTTAAGCTCGGTCCGTCAATGTTCCTTAATGATTTGCCGTTGCTACTAATTGTTGTATTTACGCTGGTTACGACAATCTTCTGGGGGCGCGTGTTCTGTTCGTCCTTGTGCCCATTCGGCGCGTTACAGGATTTTATTACGAGGATAGTTCCCGCGCGATTTCAGCGGACCTTGCCCCAGGCAATACATGACAAGGCTATCTATCTGAAATATGGTGTGTTGGCTTTGTTAGTTATTATGTCCCTGGTACAAAGTGAGTTGAGTATTTTTCAATATTTTGAACCTTTTGGTACGATTTTCTATCAGAGTACGTCCGTTGTACTTTGGGTTATTCTCATTGCGATTCTGCTAGCCTCAGCTGTAGTCAAAAGATTCTATTGCCGGTATGGCTGTCCGCTGGGCGCTTCGCTTGGCCTAGTTTCTATGATTTCGCCTTGGCGTATTGAGCGAATAGCGCAATGCGATATATGCAAAGTCTGTGAGTTTTCTTGTCCGACGGCCGCTATCCGTGGGCCAGCTATTGATTTCAAGGAATGTGTACGCTGCGATATTTGCGAGATCAAACTTATCGATCGTTCCGGCGTCTGTAAACACAGCTTTGAAACAGTTAAGTCTCGCGTCAAGAATTGGGAGCAACCTGTATCTGTTACGGGATAGTTCGGCCAGCGTTAAAATTAAGCAATAAAAAAGGGGCGTTGGCCCCTTTTTTATTACAGTAGGAAGTTACTTATCGACTGTCTTCAGTCAACCAATTCAAATCATTATGTGATTGATTAAGTAATTCCGTGCGCTCCCTTCTGCGAGATTCAGATGCCTGAGCCTCTTCAAGCAATCCTGGTGGGAGACCTTTTCCCACTACAATTCCCCGCTGAGTAGTTGGTGCAAAGTAGATTCGGGCATTGGCCATTTCATCTGTAGTAGCTGGACCATAAACCACGTCGGCGGCTGGGTCCGGATTCCAACGGTTGCCTTCTGAATTATCAAACCACCAGCTCATGTGAATGGTTGAGCCCGCCGGAATAAATTTGGGCTCTTTATACTCATACAAGAATTGCCAATTGAAATCATAGTCGGGAATCCACAGCAGGACTTCTCTTTCCCCGTCTGGATATTCAAGTTCGTAACGCATGGCCTTACCGCGATAATGCATATGCGGCCCCATTGAGAGAAGGAAGATATCTTCTTCCACGTTATGGGTATTGTTAACTTCAAAGTTGGCAGCGCCTGCTGGAATAGTCCAGCCACGGTTTGGTAACAGATTAGTTTCCACAACATAGTCAATCACATCGCCATCTTCATAGAATTTGAAGCCAGCTCTAGTTAAATCATTAACTGAGGTGCCTTCGCCTGTATCTTTGTGATAATGCATGTTCACTGTAATAAAGGGATCTTCTGGTAATAATACGCCCCAGCCTTTGGGATAGCTGAATGGGCCGCGTCCAGGCACGCCAACGCCCATGTGACTAGATACAATATGGTGAACCCAAGGTCCACCCGGATCGAGTTCCGCCTGGGATATCCATTTCGGTTCGGACAGTGCCCCAGCTGGTACCGGCATCTCTATGGTGGGCTGCCAGTCTTCAAGCTCTTCAGCGACGTACACAGGTTGTTCGAACTGTACTACAAGATCAGGATCGCCTATCCACCAGCCAGATTCGGGCATAGCGGCATCGCCTGCCAGGGCTGTCGTGTTAACGTCAGCCGGGTTGCCTTCCAACGCGCCACCATCGACCCAGGCGATTAGCAGGTTTTTTTCTGCATCGTCGATATAGCGCTCATCTTTAAATTCACCACGGTGGCGCTCATGGGCACTCCAGGGAGGCATATAACCAGTAATAAGGGCATTCTTGATTAAAGGAGCCCAAATTTTGGCTTGCTCATAGTCGTTAAGTGGCATTGGGGCAAAGATCCCACCCACGTCAGGTGCTTCTGGCTGATGGCAGGCCACACAGTTTTTCTGGAAAACCGGCAGGGCATCAGCGTAGAAGGTAGGTGTTTGGGCAAACGCACTTAGAGCAGACAGCGCGCTCAGGGAATAAAAGCCTGCGACAAGCGAGGATAAGTTAAATAAGGACCTCATGATTTTCCTTTTTGTTAGTGAATTCTTAGTGTCATAGACTAATGGGGAAGGGGGGTGTCTAACCTTAGCCAGTGGCCGTTCAGAAACTATTCGCGTGCTCTGCCACCCCGCAGAATATTGGGAACTGCATGGTTGCCTTCGTGGCAGGCGTATTCGTACATATCATAGCCAGAATCTCCAGTGAGCGGCATGGATATGGTGAATGGCGCAGTAAAACTACCCGGGTCATCAATCCTGGCTTCCCAGATTATGGTATCCTGGCTAATACGGCTGAAGCGCTCCACTACGTGCAAACCCTCACTCACCGGAATGCCTTTTAATCGGGCTCCGGCTGAGCTGGATGCGATCATGCCACGGTTGTTGAAGTTGGTGGTTTCAACCACTAGCGTTTCACCTTCCCAATGGGCGATCGAGTCGCCCATCCAAAGTTTGACCCTGGCATTGATATGGGCAGTCTTGTTCAGCGGTATTACCCGCACATCATGAATCATTTCATAAACGATCGTTACGGTATCGGGTGTCTGAATTATCCGGTAGGCATTGTTGTAGCCAGCTGGCAGCATGGAGCCAGGAATGCCTCTTGATATGCAGCGGTCCCAAACTGTCTGGTGAATATAGGAGTCTTCAACGTGCGCGAAATCGTAATCTCTTCTGGTTTCGGCCGCAGGCTTGATGGGGGCGCGTCCAGTAGGTGGGTCGACGATAAGTGAGGTTTGGCCAGTGGATAATATGGTGTCGCCTGAATCCAACCATATCTGATTATAGGAACCGACGTTATTGCCCGCTTCCACCACCACGTTATCATCCGCCACGGCTCTTCTTGCGGCAGTTCTACTCTCGATGGCTGCAATTTCATCATCGCTAAGAAAAGGCTTGTCTATCTGAGAAGCAGGGCGCTCCATTGGGGTGAGGGTGGCGTTGGTCCAAACTCCCTGGAGGTCTGGCTGACCATCTGGAGTTTTGCCATTGATCCAGTTCTCTGCAGCCATCGCCGAAAGCGGTAACCCCGTAACCATGGCAAAAACGAAAAGGGTTCTCAAAAACGAATCAGTAAAGTGTCTTGTTTTCATGCTATTCCCCAGTCTACATGCAACTCATTATCCGATATAAAACGATTATTACTTGGAATTACGGTTATATCAATATTAACGACAAGCTAAGCAGTGGTATTAGTCAGAGCTGCCTTGGTTTTCGAAGGCAAAGTCTAGGTTAATTCTTCTCCTAGTGGTATCGGCGATCGCAATGGCGAGGTATTATAAACACTTGGATTATCCGAAGGCCACAATAACAGGTTTGAATCCGAAGCAGGTAACCGAATAACTAAAGCTGGACCAGACAATAGTCTAGGCAAAAAGGGGTAGTAAGAAGATGCAAAGATTCAGGTTGGTATGTTTTATTCTGGCAGCATTACTCGCGGGGCCAGCCCTGTCACAGGACAATGGTAATGCGCGTGGGCCAATTGGAGAAAGTCCCTATAACGTGATTTCAGGCTGGCATGACCCGTTTGCACAGCGGGGGTTCGCCTTTGGTGGTAATTCCGGGGTCTTTGCTGAATCACCCGATCGCATTTTTATTGCGCAGCGCGGAGAAACTGTCTTGCCTTTCCCCATTCCGGATAATTTTGGTGGGTTTGCCGGAGAACTGGGTATTAACACATTGCGGGATACTACTCGCCGTACCTGGCAGAACTGCCTTTACACTGTAAATGGGGAAGGTGAGCTACTGGAGCTATGGGGTCAGTGGGATTACCTGTGCGAAGGTTCAGCAGGGCCAGGACCTCACCGGATTCGCATTAGTCCCTATGATCCTGAAAAGCGGGTGTGGGTCATCAATGAAACGTTTAGTCAGATCTATGTCTTTTCCAACGATGGCAGTGAATTGCTGCTGACGCTGGGTGAGAAAAATGTCTCAGGGAGTGATGAGACTCATCTTGGCAGACCCCAGGATGTGGCATTTCTTCCCGACGGGAGGATTCTGGTAGCGGATGGACTGGATAACCACCGAATTATTATTTTGGATAGTGATGCCAATTACATTTCAGAATTTGGCGGCTTTGGTGAAGGTCCGGGGCAGTTTAATGGTGTCCACGCCGTGGCTGTTGGACCTGATGGCCTGATTTTCGGTCTCGATCGGGCTGGTGGGCGTATCAACGTGTTCCGAACCACGGATGATCCGGCTGAAGTCGAATTTGTCGATGTGTGGGATGGCTTTACATTGCCGCTGGACATTATTGTTAACGAGGACAGTATCTGGTTAACCGATCTTGGACCCTTACGATTTATCAATATGGATTTTGAAGGCAACTACCTTTATACCTGGTTGGTCCCCCGTGAATTACCTGACGGATATATAGAGGTACACACGATTTCGGTTGACTCCGATGGTGGTCTCTATGGCGGTGACAACCAGTATGGTAGATCACAGAAATTTGTAGCAAAGCCCGGCGCTGATCCAGACTTACTGATAGACCCACCTTGGGTTGCTCCCTAGGGTTCTGGGCTATTGGTTATTTGTAGAGCATGGTGCTGCCGTGCAGAAAGGATTTAAGGAAAATTGAAGATGTTTAAAGTTAAATCAGTTGGGGCTTTATTGTTCATTGGCATGATCGGAGGTTCTGTTTCGGCACAAGATCTAGGGGTTATTGGTTCTAGCCCCTATGAATTTATCACCGAAGACTGGATGAAACCTTTTGCTGGAGACGGATTCACCTGGGGTGGAACCTCCGGTATTTATGTGGAGTCAGCAGATCGAATATTTGTACTGCAACGCGGTGAAACCGAGCTGCCTGACCCGCTGCCTTCCGAATACACTAACTTCGCAGGTTCCCTCGGCTGGAATGTGTTGCGGGGCAGAGGCAGGGTTTGGCAAAACTGCATCTACATTATCGATAGCGATGGTAATTTATTGGAAGTATGGGATCAGTGGGATCATCTGTTTACTGGTACCGATGGGCCAGGGCCACATCGAATTCGCATAAGCCCCTATGATCCTGAGAAACGGGTTTGGGTGATCGACGAAACCGGTCATATCATTTACGTATTTTCCAATGACGGCAATCATCTTCTGATGACGTTGGGCGAAAAGAACATACCGGGTACAGATGAGACACATTACGCTCAGCCGCAAGATGTGGCTTTCCTGCCGGATGGTAAATTTCTGATAGCCGATGGTCTACGCAATACGCGCATTGTGGTGCGTGATGTCGATGGCAGCTATATTTCTGAATTTGGCGAGGCAGGCGATGCCCCGCATCAATTTGGTAGTGTACACAGCTTGGCATTTGGGCCGGATGAGCGACTCTATGCGCTAGACCGTGACAATCTCAATATCAAAGTGTTCCAGCAAAAAGAGAACCGTAATTCAGCTTCCTACCCCAGCTACGATTACGTCACTACCTGGGGTGATTTAGGTATGCCGCTGGATATCACCGTCAGCGATAACGGAGCGTGGGTAACCGATCTGAACCCGCCTAAGATTGTGCAGTTCAATTTAGATGGTAGCCGTAAATATACTTGGAACCTGCCAGTTGAAGGCCCGGATTTTTGGATTGAGATGCATTCTGTTTCAGTTGATGAGAATGGTAATCTCTACGGGACGGACAATCAAGCTGGGCGCCCGCAGAAGATGGTGCCGAGGCCAGATTCTGATGCTGAGTTGATCGTGGGTCGACCTTACGTTCCACAATAAAGGAAAAAAGGGGCAGGCCGTATTTCGGTTATTTATCGACCACAAGAAACTGCCCCATCATGCCCAGATCTTCATGTTCTAGAATGTGACAGTGAAACATGTAGGGATTTTCGTTGTCTGAAAAGTCGCTGAAGCGCATAATGATTCGGAGTTCCT
The DNA here is from genome assembly GCA_963694095.1 of Gammaproteobacteria bacterium. Lineage (GTDB taxonomy): Bacteria > Pseudomonadota > Gammaproteobacteria > Pseudomonadales > Pseudohongiellaceae > UBA9145. Next base: position 5,959 of record CAVOCG010000070.1, on the reverse strand, counting down.
CTCCCGACCTGACTTTGACGGTATCTTTCCAGCCCTGTTCATTCAGCGGCGGTGGCTGGCCGCCTCGATCGAGTATTTGAAACTGCCCGTTATGGACATGAAACGGATGCATCATGGGCGAATTGTTGGAAAGCTCCCATATCTCGATATTGCCTAACGGAATCCGTGCGTTAACGTAATTAGCAGACATCTTGCGGCCATTGATGCTGTGATTGCCGCCACCGTAGCCACCGCCAAGCCCATTACGTGCGCCTCTTCCCGGCCCCCTGTCTTCGCCGCTGCGTTGACCAGAGCCCATGGATAATCTGAAAGAGCGTGTATTGTTAGCATCGGCGGCGCTGAATTTGTCAATGCTAACCAGGCTTTCGGGAACAAGCCCGTTATCTAAGGGAGTGCCTTGTGGTCGAATTGCCAAGATGTCGAACCCCTGTGAATTTAGATCGCGCATCATCTCACTCACTGCCCCGGGGAATTCGGGAAAGTTTGGCGATTTCGGCAAACTAACAAGTGTGACATCCTGACTGTCACTGAAATCGACAACAATTTCAGCTCTCTCTCCGGGGGTCAGTTCTAACTCTTTCATGCTAACTGGGTTTTCCAGAAATCCGCCGTCACTGGCTATTTGATTAAATTTACGCCCGTCGCTAAATGCAAAGGTGAAGGTTCGGGCATTGGCGGCGTTCAAAATTCGAAACCGAACTAGCTTAGTGGAAGGTGTGAACACCGGATGCAAGGTTCCATTGACTAGTATTACGTCACCATGAGCTCCCATGACCAAATCGCGATAGTCGGCCATGTAACGGAAAGAACCATCTTCATTAAATTGACGGTCCTGGACTATTAGTGGAATATCATCAACTCCATAATCGGCAGGCAATTCCAGCTGCTGGCTCTGGACATCATCGATTCGTATCAATCCGGCGAGCCCCTTGTAGACCTGTTCGCCAGCCGTGTCCATTATATGTGAGTGATACCAATAGGTGCCGGGGTTTTGTAGCACAGTAAAATTTGAGGTCCAGGTTCCACCGTTCTCAATCGGCTGAAATGGACCGCCGTCTTGTATAGCTGGCACATGAAATCCATGCCAATGTAGCGTACTGGCTGCACCGATTTGGTTTTGCACGCGCATTTGGACTTGCTCGCCTTTCCTGAAATGCAAGGTCGGGCCGAGGAAGTCACCGTTTATTCCAAGTGTTGGAGTTACAGTGTTTGGCAAGAATACACTTGAACCTTGCTGCAGAGTGAGTTCGAATTGACGCGTATTTTCTAAGGGAATTCCTTCGAATAATTCAGGAATTTTTAAAGGATTTGAGAATTCGGGCGCCGCTTGAGCGAGGGAGAGGGAGTTAAAAGGTGATTTTCCCGATACACTCAGTGCCCCTGTAGCAAGAGCCAGTATGGTTTTACGCCGAGTAAGCATCAAGGAGTTAAAATTACTTTACCGGTGGTCTTTCTTCCTTCCAGGCTTTTATGTGCCTCTTGTGCATCGGATAAGGCGAAGAAATTTTCTAACCGCAGCTTGAGTTTGCCTTCTACAACCCATTTAAATATATCGCCACTCCGCCAATGCAGACTCTCACGGTCTGCGGTGTAAGCGAACAAGGTTGGACGGGTGAGGAATAGTGAGCCTTTCGGGCCCAGTGTGGCTGGATTAAACTCTGTTACCGGACCGCTGGCGTTGCCGTATAACACCATATAACCCAATGGTGACAGGCAATCTATACTTCTCTCAAACGTGTCCTTGCCAACCGAATCGTAGACGACGTTGACGCCCTTATTATCTGTAATACGCTTAACTTCTTCTTCAAAATTAGTCTCGGTATAAAGGATAACTTCATCAGCACCGGCCGCTCGAGCCAACTTGGCTTTCTTCTCGGTTGAAACCGTAGCGATGATGCTGGCGCCGGCCATTTTCGCAATCTGGGTTAACAGCAACCCTACGCCACCTGCAGCAGCATGGATTAAACAACGGTCTCCTTCCTTGATGGGGTAGGTCGATTGGGAAAGATAATGCGCGGTACAACCCTGCAACATGGCCGCTGCACCTTCATTGAATGAGAGGCCATCGGGGATATGTACTAGCTTGGCTTCTGGGACGCTGGCATATTCTGCATAGGCTCCAAGTACACTGGTATAGGCAACACGGTCGCATTTCTTGAAATGACTTACCTCACTGCCGATCTCCACAACAACACCTGCCCCTTCCAGTCCAAGGGTGGCGGGTAGGGGTATTTGATACAGCCCGGAGCGTTGATAGGTATCGATATAATTTATGCCGGCTGCCTCAATTTTCACCAGCACATCGGAGGGCTCGATCGAGGGCATGTCCGTGTCTTCGTAAGACATTACTTCTGGACCACCGTGTTGGTTTATTCTGACCGCCTTCATGCATCAATCCTTCTAGATAAGTGCAGTGTGTAAAGCCGCTATTGTATCGCATAAAATGCTATCGCTGACAATTTGACCTATTACTCATGGCGTTTAGTTCTTTCAGAGACGTGCTGGTAATCTATACGGGCGTGCCGCTATCCCTCACCGGCGGTGTGCTTGCTTTGTGGTATCGCGGTATGCCGCTTTCTATCTCGGCCGGTGTCGGTTTTATCGCTTTGTCAGGTGTGGCGGTACTCAATGGATTGATCATGTTGTCTTTTATTAGTCGCCTTCTGCAGGAGAAGGGAAATTTGACCTACGCCACCGTAGAGGGAGCAATGACAAGACTCAGTCTATAAGAACTACTTACTGACAACAAGCAGCAGCCAGCGGGTACAAGCTGACAAGTTATCGATTGCCCAGCTTGTTTATACCTGATGAGGAGTAATTGAAGGCGTATTGATGGGAGGGGAGAAGTGCCCGCAAGACTCTGTAAGCCAACCAGTTTGGAAATTCCAGAAGCTAAAACGTCCCACGAATTTTAAGTGCAAATTGCCGGCCAACGGTACGGCAGTTTTCTTCAATTTCTCTCAGGACCCCATCCAACAAACGGCCAGCGTACCTGCGCCTTACGCCGCACGACTCATGATCGAGGCTATTGATAGACTCGAACCGATAGGTTAAGCCTCCAAAGCCCCGGGTCTCAAAAAACAGCGTAAGGTCGCTTCTAGAGCCAAGGAACTGCACTTTGTCGATGTCCCAGAACGGGCGGTTACCATTTATGCCATCCCTGTAATTAAAGCCATAATTAAAATTACGCGAGGTGACATCATGGCGAAACCCCAATCGGTAATTACCCCGGTCAAAGGGAACCACTTTCCGCTCGAAGCCAATGAGGGGGTCATTAATTTTTGATTCTTGAACCAGCGCACCAGCGGTTAACACTGCATCAGGTACACCGATGAAACCCAGCCGGATGCTGGCATCCAAATCTAATCCTAATATCGTCCCATCCCCCACATTGCCATTTATAGTTTGCAGGTTGTTTTCCGATGGCGATGCATCAATACGGCCAATAGCATTTCCAACATCGAAGAAAAACAGTCTTGAGTTCAACACACCGCCATCCTGAGGCAAGCGGTACTCAAGGTTTAAGGTGTAGCGCCACCATTCCTCCTGAGCCAGTTCGGGGTTTCCTCCGAGCGTATCTTGATCGTCATCACGGTCTTCTGTATTTGCCGTAAAGTCGGCAAAGCTCAGCTGTGATATAAATTTTTCTACCGTTGCCCGAAACTGAGTAGACTGATTGATATCAAATCGGTAACTGAATTTGGGTTTGGGAAAAGTGAAATCGCGCTTATTTTGTGCATCACCGGTTTGCTCAATCTCTGATGCCTCAAACAAAAAGGAACTCTCCAGTGAGCTGCGGGCGTTGATTTGCCAGTTATGTACCACAAAGCCTTCATAGCGAATCTCTTCCACTGTCGAGTCGGCTATGGGAAGTGTCACGGGTACTAGTCCGCCAAAGGCAATATCAGTTATTCCCGGCAGGTTGAGCCCCATCTTCAAAGAAGAATCGAGAATGGTTTGTGCTCGCTCTATACCTAGTTCAAGCGATTGTGACTCGGTAAGGCTCATGGTATAGGAGGAACGAACTATGCGCTCCCGGGTGCGGCTATTATTGTCTAGATATAGATTTTTAACCCCCCGGTCCTGGGGGGATGAGGAAAAAAACCGCTCTCTGGTGGTATCTTTGTTGACATCATTGAAGATCGATAGCAGCTTGAAGCGGGTGTTATTAGCGAAGCGATGTTCGTAATCGATACCGATCTCCCAGTTGTTTTCTGTAGCGGGAATATCTTCGCTTTCGAAGCGATCAACAGGAGCGCCAGTGTTGAAGTTGGTTATGCGCCGCGTTAATTTACTCGGAGGATCAGCTTCGCTATAAAGTGTGTTGACTGTCAAACGGTCTGCATCACTCAAGTTAAAATTGAATGTGCTGTTCAAGGTATAAGTCGTGAGCTCTTTTTCGCGATCGATGAAAATGCGGTCGTTTGGCGAAATATCGCCGTTGATGCTGTTCTCAATACTTTCAAATAATTCTAGGCCAGGCTTCACTTCGAGACTGAACAGGTAGTTTAGTCTTCCGGTCTGGCCGCTGTAGGCCAGCGAACCTCCTGGCTCAACGCTGCCATCCCGGTAACTGGTCATGTTGATATCAGCCGAGACAGTGGAACGTGAGCTTTGCTCAATTAATACGATGTTGATAATTTGACCGGTGTTACTGACATCCAAATCGCCTGAAGAGCCACGGATAATTTCGATGTAATCGACCTGACTTGCTGCAATGCGATTTAGTTGACTGGCAGCTTCATTTGTCTTACCTGCCATACGTTTTCCATCGACCAGTATTTGTGCATCGCCGCCCAGGCCACGGTTGTTTGTATTGCTGCTGGGGCCGCGGTTAGTATCAGTACCATTGGCATTCAGGGCGAGGGAAATTCCGGGAATCCGGTTCAGCATATCGTTTACAGTCACCACATCATATTGGGCAAAGAAGCTGGCCGGGTAGGTAACGGTTGAGTCCTCAGGTTCTTGTGCATTGCCCGTCAGAAAAACACCCAACAGGCATGAAATCAAAATTACTTTAATCCGATAGGAGAAGTTTGGGGTGTACATAGGCATCGTTTATTTTGAGCAAGTAGTTTAAGTTCAATCGCATTTTTTGTTCACAAAAAAAGCAAGTGAGGATTAATTTAGATGAAAGAAGAAAATAAAGATTTAGTTAAAGACATTGTTTGTTCTTCGCTGGAATTGCTTAGTTGGGTCACTAATGAGGAGCAAGACTATGGAGTTGCTTAAATATAACCGCCAAGCGGGGATAATCCTGCTGTAAAAAAACTTGGGCCGACTTTAAACTGTATAACAGCTCAAGGTCGGCCCAGTACAAAGATCAAACTTTAGATTTAAAGATCAAAATCCAAGCTGATAGAAACCATTCGACCGAAAGGATCGTACAATCGGGTTTCTAGTCCACCTGGAATTGGCAATGCATCTGGTTCCCAATCTAGGGCATTGTTCATACTTACTGTCAGCGCCACATCTTGGCCAAAACCATAAATACTATTAAAGTATATGCTGTAATTTAAGTCTAGCTGATAGCCGCCTGCTACCGTGGTAGGTCGAGTGACAAAACTTTCAGGAAGACCATTACGTGCAGTAGTTATAGGTGCATTAGTGTTGAAGTCGAGATCCGAAGTATAACGAACTGTAGCATTAGCCCGATGTTCTCCTCTGCTCCAATTCAAACCCATATTGGTTTTCCAAGCTGGCAATGGTGGCGCCTTAGCAGTCTGACCGTTCTGGTAGCCAACTGCTATAAAGGAGCCATCCAGAGTGCTGAAGACATATTCACTAATATGGGAAGCTCTGAAGCTTGCACCAAAGTCACCCCAGTCATTCATGCTCCAGTTGTAGTTAGCTGCAAAATCAACTGCTTTTAAGGATACTGATTCAACGTTTTCGGGCACCTCAATAAATCGTGTCGCGTCACGGTTCTCGTCGCGCTGCACCAGGGGGTTGGGATTAG
>CAVOCG010000069.1:0-13572 GCA_963694095.1 Gammaproteobacteria bacterium | reverse complement strand
GAGCGTATTCAGGCGCTGGAAGTCTCCGCTGGGCAGGGTCAGGCGGATGCTCAGTATGAGCTTGGTAATCTCTATCTTGGAGTTGGAGAGGTGCCAGTTGACCTGGAAAAGGCATTGCACTGGCATACGCTCGCCGGGGATCAAGGTAATTTCAATGCTCAGTATAATCTGGGTGTTATGTATATGAGTGGCCAGGGTGTGGAAATTGATTATGAGGCAGCCGTTGCTTGGTTTCAGCTGGCGGCGGATCAAGGTGACCTCGTGTCCCAATACAGCCTCGGCGCGATGTATGCCAACGGCAGAGGAGTCGAACGCGACTTGACCATGGCGTATAAGTGGTTTGGTATAGCCGCTGCCAGTGGCGATCGTAATGCCAAAGCTAACCTGGTGCTGTTTCAGGAAATGCTGAGTTACGAACAAGTTGTGGACGGCCAGACGATGGTGAAGGAATGGATAAAAGAGTATAAGGCAAACCTTTAATAAAACAGGTAGCTTAATGAATTTAAAGAAATATTTTATATATTTTAGCGTTGGCTTGTGGGCACTAGCATCGCCTCTTTCTGCCGATTATGAAGAAGGGGTTAATGCGGCTTTCGATGGTGACTTCGCAACTGCTTTTCGTGAATTTAGCCTTGCCGCAGAAGAGGGATTGGACCTGGCGCAGTATAACCTGGCAATTCTCTATTATATGGGCCAGGGTGTAGACGTAGATTATCAGCTTGCTTACAAGTGGACTTTGGCAGCGGCTGAACAAGGACACGCGGCGGCGGCCCTCAATTTAGGCAGCCTATATTCTGAGGGCCAGGGAGTTGGAGAGGATCAAGCCGAAGCGCTTACATGGTATGAAGCTGCAGCCAAGTCGGGCCAAGCCGATGCTGCATTCCTGCTAGCGACTATCTACAGAGACGGAGATAATACCGATAAAGATCTGGTGCTAGCCCACGCTTGGGCCAGCATGGCGGGTAGTAATGATCACCAGGAAGCGGCTAGCCTACGAGACTCAATCAAGAGTCAGATGAACATCGATCAACTCAGTCAGGCCCGGCGTCTGTTCGCGCGTTGGCAGATTGAATAAGGCCGCCCCATCAATCCGCAAGACTAGCTTCGTTAACTGCTGATTTGGCTTTGGTATACTGACGTGGAAGTAAGTCTATAATTAATTGGCAGCTGCTTGTTCTTCTACCATTTTCGCTTCAGCATTAACCAATAATTCGTCTAACCAAGATGTAAAAGCTTCCGGGTCTACAAACGGATGGGGCTCACTAGCCCGGCGTAAAATCAGCTGCCTATTGCGACCAAAAACATCTCCGAAACTTGCGTGGTTCGGCACATTAACCTCAATGCCTTCTATCGTCTGCAAACGCTTCACACTGTCGATATACATCTGGGTTTGTTCGACACCGCTAAAATTGAGGCCTACCCCACCGAACATGAATGCTGTGTGGGGATAACCCTTGTCATACACGGTGAATAGGGTTGATAGCACGCCGGGCGTGTGCCCGGGTGTATGGAAAAAGGTTAAATTTGTTCTGCCTAGCCTCAGCGAGGTTCCCTCGTTGACTGACAGTTGCATCATTGGCTTGGGATAGTCTCGATAAACGGCTTCGCCTGTGGACATGTCCCAGTCTTGCTGAGTCATGAGCACAACCCCACCAAACTCCTCCTGTATGCGCTTGGCACCACCAATGTGATCATAATGGGCGTGGGTAACCACTACATATCTAATATCATTCGGATCCATGCCCAGTTCACGAATGCCTTCGATAGCGAAATCAACCATTCCATCGTAGAGCGTATCAAACAAGATCAAGCCTTGATCAGTCTCCAACACCCAGGCAGATACCCACTCAGTACCCACGTAGTACAGGTTGTCAAAGACCTGGAATGGCTCTATTCGCTCAGTCTCCGGATCATCATGTTCCGAGAAATCCTGCTGTCCCAAGGTCAGCGAGCTAAACAAACTAACCACAAGTGCAAAAATACCGGCGTTTACTGCTCTAAGTTTCATTAATAGTTCCCAAACGCTTCTCAATTCAAAGCGATTCTACAACAATCTGACTTCAAACAAAATTGAGCCTGGTTGGCCGAGCTATAGCGATTGCTAAAATAGCGAACAAACTCATTACCGCTACTTCGGCCCAAGCGCACAGACCTCTAGCCTCAGTAACTTCGTGGCAGGCCCAAAACATGTTCGGAGACAAAATTGAGGATCATCTCCTGGGAGATCGGCGCCAGTTTCATTAGGCGTGCTTCACGCCAATAGCGTTCTACATGATATTCCCGCGCATAGCCGAAACCACCGTGGGTCTGAATCGCACAATCTGCCGCCTTAAATCCAGCTTCTGCCGCCAACCATTTCGCCATGTTGGCTTCTTTCCCACAAGGCAATTTATTGTCCGATAGCCAGGCAGCTTTTCGAATCATCAGCTCGGCGGCATCCAGTTGGATTTGCACCTCTGCTAGGGGAAATGCAATGCCCTGATTTTTACCTATAGGGCGGTCAAATACGATACGTTCATTGGCATAATTAACTGCTCGTCTAATCGCAGCTCGACCGATACCTAATGCTTCAGCAGCGATTAATATGCGCTCGGCGTTTAATCCATCCAGCAAATAACGAAATCCCTGACCCTCTTCCCCTACCCTGTCGCTCACTGACACCTTCAAATCGTCATAAACCACTTCGCAGCTGCGCACAGCGTTGCGACCTAGCTTGGCAATTGGCGAAATCGTCACTTCGGGTTTCTGTAGCTCAGCAAGCAGTAAGGTCATGCCATCGGTCTTGCGTTTTACCTGTGCTTTGGGTGTGGTGCGCACCAATAGCAACACCCGCTCCGATTCTATTGCTTTAGTAGTCCATACTTTGCGACCACGCACGATATAGTGATCACCTTCGAGTCTGGCAAAAGTTTCAATCGCAGTTGCATCGCTGCCTGCATCTGGCTCAGTTACACCAAAAGCCACTTGCATTGCACCGCGCGCGACGAGGGGCAGGTACTTTTCTCTCATTGCCTCAGTGCCGTGTTTAACCACAGGGTGCATGCCGAAAATAGACAGATGCAATGCAGTTGCACCATTCATCGCTGCCCCGGAAGCGGCAACTTCTTCCAATACAATCGATGCTTCTTGCATGCCTTTGCCGGCACCACCGTATTGCTCCGGCATGGCAATACCTATCCAGCCCCCAGCAGCCATTTTGTTGAAAAAACTGGTGGGGAACTCCCCTTCCCGGTCGTGTTGATCCCAGTATTCGTCAGGAAATTCAACACACAGCTTGCGCACGGATTCACGAATCAAGCGCTGTTCTTCAGTTTCAGAAAAATCCATCAGCTGCCCACTCCAAGAAGTGTTTTTGCTCGGGACAGAATCTGCTCTGCACGTTTCAGATGGGGTGCGTCTACCATTTCACCATTAAAGCTAAAGGCCATACGACCTGCTGCCTGGTTTTCTTCGAACGCCTCCAACAAGGCTGTTGCCCGGTCAATCTCTTCTTTTGATGGCGTGAAGGCGGCATTAATTATTTCAAGCTGGGAAGGATGGATACTGATTTTACCGGTAAATCCCATATCGGCAGCCGTCTCAGATTCAGCCTCCAGCCCCGAGGTATTCTTGATATCTACATAGACCGCATCGATAGGTTGCACACCCGCGGCCACGGCTGATAACAAGCACATAGACCGGACGAAACTGAATACTTCGAGATAGTTGCCCGCAACATCTCGTTTGGCCCGCGCACCAAGAGACATTGAAAGATCTTCTGCTCCCCAGGTAATGCCACTGACACGTGGATGATTAGCCATTTGCGGTAAATTAAAAACAGCAGCGGCCACCTCTGTTCCGATTAGCACCACAGGGACTTTTTCTTTCTGTTCATTTTTTAACTTATTGTTCAGGCTTTGGGTTTGCGCGGTTTGCTCATCAATCTGCTGCATCACCCCGTCAACAGCCTCTACAGTGCTTCTGTCAACCACTTTAGGTAGCACTATCCCATCCGGCGCGCACTGCATGATAGCCTCGAGATCCTGTTTTCCCCAGGGCGAATTCAGCGGGTTTATGCGCACCAGTTTTTCTTGGGTTCCAAAATCTGCTGTCCTTAACCAGTCACAAACTTCGTCACGAACCGCTGCTTTGTCGGCCGCTGGTACAGAATCTTCTAAGTCAAGAATCAGAGAATCCGCGGGCAAACTGAGCGCCTTACTCAGCATGCGAGAATTTCCACCCGGCACAAAATGCAGGGACCGTCTTAATCCCTTCATCTTAATTTCTGCATTGATCACTACTCCATCTCAAGCCTGAACCCTTATCATCATACCTTTGCGCAGGCACTCACACACCACTTCATCGCGCTGGTTTATTCCCACATGTTCAAACCAGACTATGCCCCGGTCTAACTTTGTTTTTGATTCGCGTTTATCAACTATTCGTGTGCGTGCACGCAATGTATCGCCGATAAATACCGGATTGGGAAATTCGGTATTTTCCATGCCCAGATTACCAATGGTAGTGCCTAGCGTTGTGTCGCCTACTGACAAGCCAATGATTAAGCCCAAGGTGTAAAGACTGTTGACCAGTATCTGTCCGTGCTGGGACTGTTTGGCAAATTCAGCATCAAGATGCAACGGCTGTGGATTGTGTGTCATGGTGCTGAACAGGAGATTATCCGCTTCAGTCACTGTGCGATGGGGTAAATGCTCAAACACCATGTCGACTTCCAGTTCTTCAAAATACTTTCCTGCCACCTCAACCCTCCTGAAATCCACCTTTTATCTTTACATCGGCGCTTATTAACTTAACAGCCCGACTTAAACTAATGTAATGTCTGCGTGAGCACAGCATGCCATTTTAGTAGCAACTTCCACTCGCATCCATTAAATTCTACTACAGCTGCGGATTTACGGATTAGGGACGCATCAAACACCATGGCATTAGATACTAAACAACTACAGCAATGGGTGGGTAAAACACAGGAACAGGTGGATATCATCACCTCAGCGCCGATTGAGGCCCTATCGGCAACTCTAAACAAAACCAATATGGAAATCAGCAACGGTGCACTACTACCCCCTTTGTGGCACTGGCTATACTTTCTCGCCCCGGCGCGTCATGACCAACTGGCAGAGGATGGCCACTTGGAAAAGGGTGATTTTCTGCCTCCGGTTCCTCTGCCCCAGCGAATGTGGGCCGGTTCAAGCTTTAAGTTTCATAACCTGCTTACCGTGGGTGAGCGCGTGCTCAGACAATCAATTATAAAAAGCATCGAGGTGAAACAGGGGCGCAGTGGCGAGTTGGCGTTTATTTGCATTAATCATCAAATTTCTCATTCTGCTGGGCTGGCCATTACTGAAGAACATAATATTGTTTATCGGGGTAAGCTGCCCCACCAGGCAGAAATCAACAGCAGACCCGAAGGTAAGTTGCCTGCTCACAAGGCGCAATTTTCCAAAACTATTACACCTGACCCAGTTCTCTTATTCAGGTATTCGGCTCTGACTTTCAATGGCCATCGAATTCACTATGACCGTGACTACACCACCCGAGTTGAGGGTTATCCCGGGCTCATAGTCCATGGGCCCTTATTGGCAACGTTCTTGGTTGAATTGCTGCAAGAGCGACTTCCTGCGGTGACTATGAGCAGATTTGAGTTCAAAGCTGTACGGCCAGTTTTCGATACAAACCCCTTTACTGTTTGCCTCCACCAATTGGATGAAGACAAAGTAACACTATGGGTTCAGGATCATGAAGGCTTGCTTTGTATGCAAGCCGCAGCGGATGTGACAACGTAGCTTATGAGTTCAATAAGACCACTTGACGGTATAACAATTCTAGGTTTGGAACATGCCATATCGGCACCACTGTGCACTCGGCAGCTGGCTGAACTCGGTGCCCGGGTCATCAAGATAGAACGTAGAGGCAGCGGTGACTTCGCCCGGCACTACGATTCGAGGGTAAAAGGCCAATCCTCTCACTTTGTCTGGACTAATAGATCCAAAGAAAGCATGACATTGGATCTCAAACACAGCGGAGCAGGCGATATTCTGAACAAGCTGCTGCAGCTAGCTGATGTGCTGGTGCAGAATCTCGCGCCAGGTGCCACTGCCAAACTGGGGCTGTCATTTGAGTCACTGCATTTAGCCCATCCACGGTTAATAGTTTGTGATATTTCTGGTTATGGTAGCAAGGGTCCCTACCATAACCAGAAAGCCTATGACTTGTTAGTTCAAGCCGAGACTGGCCTGCTATCTGTTACCGGCACTGAGAATGATATGGCTAAAAGCGGTATATCGATAGCCGATATTGCCGCGGGAACACAAGCCTATAGCAACATTTTAGCGGCACTGCTGCAAAGAGAAAAAACTGGTGAGGGAAGCCATATCGAGATATCCATGCTGGAGGCAATGGCTGAGTGGATGGGCTTCCCGCTTTACTATGCCTATGACGGCGCGACGGCACCTGATCGCAGTGGCTCAGATCATGCAAGCATTTATCCCTATGGTGTTTTTAATACGGGGGATAAGAAAAGCCTAATGATTGGCCTACAAAACGAACGCGAATGGAGCGCATTTTGTCAGGGGGTATTGCGACAAAGCGCATTAACAGAAGATGCCAGGTTTAACTCGAGTCCCCTGCGCTCCACCAACAGAGTGCAGCTGCGAACGATTATTGAAGATACTTTCGCCGATTTGTCACTGGAACAAGTCGCAGCTAGGCTAGATCAAGCTCACATCGCCCATGCCAAGGTAAATGACATGGCGATGCTCTGGAATCACCCCCAACTCAAAGCGCTAAACCGGATAACGGAAGTGGACACTCCGGCAGGCCCTATATCAGCCTTCCTTCCTCCCGGTACAAATAGCACATTCGACCATCGCATTGGACCAGTTCCTGGTCTTGGCGCGCATACACAATCGATTTTAAATGACTTGGGTTACAGTGCAGAGCAGGTTGCCGCGTTAATAAAAGCTGAGGTAGTTTGAACGGATTTTAAGGTGGGAAGAAATAATCCGGCGGTCACAGATAGGCGCTTGCCACCCGGCGAGCAGCATTGCGAATCCCTCTGGACATTGCCCTAAAAGTAACAGTTGCCCTGACTATGCCATCAATATCTTGATCTACTCGAAAAGCATCCGTAATTGGTTTGCCCGCAAACTGTTCCTGATAACCTGGGTTAGCTAAAAAATCCCCCCACAACCTGCGCAAGGTCTCTGCATAGTAAAGCACTTTAATACCAGTTAGCTTTGCTTCCATATCCATGCCTACCAGTACCTTAATAGTGCCGCTATAGCCAACCTCTTCAGGAGGCAGATCAGCTGTCAGGAAAACGTAGCCTACTAACGTCTGTTCTGCACCATTGACACTAGCACCGTATGCTCTATAAACCGGCGGCTGTCCCTGCTTTTCTGAGAAGCTATCTGCCCTGGGCATTATTTCTCGCAACAAGTGGAGGTCAACATCAAGCGCTTGTGCAGCGACATCAGGTACATGCTCAGATTCATTTTCAAAATTGAAACTGGATAGCAGCCACTTGCCCGAACCGATTAGGAGTGCGATTGCCATTAATCCCAAGACCGACAGAAACTGGCGCGAAGATCTGGGTTTACGTTGAGTTGACATGATTACACGCGCTTTGCACTAAACGGATTATCGGGATCGTAAGTTGCGGGCAAGCTAGCACTAAAAACCGCAGAGTTCTAGCTCCGAGGTTTCGCCAGTTGTCTTGAAAGTCAGTATTGCTAACTAGTCTCACAGATTTTACGGACAATGTTCAAGCAAATCCGCTTTGGAAGTTGAGAGAAAGCCTGCGAGAGAAGCAGAACTAGAGTGCTGCTGCCACACTGAACCTGTATGCGGGACTTTTAGACGATGGCCGTTACAGTGTTGATCAGTTTGGTGTGCTAGCGGCAGAGCATGAATTCAATCAGACACATATCGAATTAATAGGCCTGATGGAAACAGGTCTTGTTTATTTGCCGCTGGCTTAAGGATCTCGAAGCAAACTTTCCACTGCCAGTGATTTAACATTACAGCACTGTACCAATCGCTTTCCTCTCAATAAGCGTGCTGTTATCCTGATTAGTTGGATACAGAAGTAATATGAAAACCAACTAAAACTTATCTCACAATGTAAAGTACCTATACAATACTGTTCAGTGACGCTTTCCGACCACTTTTTCTTCTTGCCGGACTTTATGCCCCACTGATTTCACTACTGTGGCTTGCTTATTTTTTTCTTATATGACCTTGCCTGCTCAGAGTGTTAACCCTTTGCTTTGGCATAGCCATGAAATGATATATGGGTTTGCAGGGGCTGCTATGGGCGGATTTGCGTTTACCGCTGTGGCCACTTGGACTGGCAGAACCCCGGTGCAAGGCATGCCTTTATTGTTACTCTGCATAGTGTGGTTGCTGGGTAGATGCGCGATGATTTTTCTCAAGCCGGGTTGGCTCGCTATGGTATTGGATAGCAGTTATTTGGTGCTGATGATCGTTATTCTGGTACGAGAATTGCCACTGGGCCACAATCGACGTAATTATATTATTGCGGCCATACTTGGCCTACTCTTCGTATTTAATACCATTTTTCATATGGAAGTAAATGGCACCTTTGCCTTCGGTGGTGCCGGAATGCGCGGCGCCATCATCACGGTAATTCTAATGGTTTCGTTGATTGGCGATCGCATCATTCCTACCCTCAGTGGGAATTGGTTAAAAGCTAGAAATGAAAAAGATGCGTTACCAGCAACAGTCGTAAAACTGGACCTTGCCAGCCTGCTTAGTACCGTATTGGTGCTCGTCTGCTTTGTCTTGATCCCCTACTCTACGATATCGGGGGTAGTGCTAATCATCGCTGCATTACTGCACACCTTCAGGCTTAATCGATGGCAAACACGCAAGATTGCGGAGGAGCCATTACTACTGATATTGCATGTCGCGTATGCGTGGATTCCTATTGGTTTTCTGCTGCTAGCTTCATCCAGCTTCCTGCTTGTAAGCCCCAGTGTTGGCTTGCACGCGCTGACAATTGGAGCCATCACCAGCATGATTATGGGGGTTTCTATCAGGGCCGGAAAAGGTCACTCCGGTCGAGCATTGACCAGCGACACCAAAACCAATCTGACCTTTATACTGATTACCTTGGCAGCCGCAACGCGAGTCGTTTCAGCTTTGTTACCCTTTGACTGGCTGCTGCAGTTGTCAGCAATATTCTGGCTACTGGCCTTCCTGGCTTTTCTCGTTGTCGTTGTTCCTATTCTAACTATGCCCAGCAAAGACACAGCAGCCCTTTTAACGCCATCTGACATATAGAGTAACTAAGATGTCCGAACCTAAATTGTTATATGCAAAATAGTTTATCCATCAACTCAGCGTAGGGACTACACTGCAGTAACTTTTGCGTCACCCAGCTGGCTCGCAAGGAATTCTTCATAGCTCCCTTGAAAGTCATTTAACTTTCGGTCTTTTATTTCGATCACCCGGGTTGCAAGCGAGGAAACAAATTCGCGGTCGTGACTAACGAAAATCAACGTACCTTCGTAATGCTCCAACGCCAAGTTAAGTGCTTCAATGGCTTCCATATCCATATGGTTGGTCGGTTCATCCATAAGCAAAACGTTAGGATTCATCATCATTAACTTACCAAAGAGCAAGCGATTTTTTTCTCCTCCCGAACAGACTTTAGCTTTCTTTTCGAAATCATGTGAAGAAAAAAGCAAGCGACCTAGTGTTGCTCGCACTATTTGATCATCGTGGACCTGTTTACGCCATTGGCTCATCCAGTCGAAAAGGTTTAGCTCACAGGAGAAATCAGCGGTGCTATCTTGTGGGCAATAACCCAGAGATACATTTTCAGCCCATTTAATTGTTCCAGACGTGGCTCGCAACTGATTCAGGAGACAGCGTAAGAAAGTCGTTTTCCCCGAACCGTTTTCACCAATCACGGCAAGACGTGAACCCGCAGCCAAAATCATGCTGCCATTCTCAAACAAAATCTCATCATTGAAGCCGTGGCCTAATTTTTCAAACACCAAGGCTTGACGGTGTAATTTCTTGTCTTGCTTAAATCGAATATACGGACTCACACGACTGGAAGGCTTTATGTCTTCCAATTCTATTTTCTCTAGCTGCTTGGATCGAGAAGTTGCCTGTTTCGCTTTTGAAGCATTGGCTGAGAAACGACTTACGAACTGCTGAAGATCAGTAATTTGCGCTGTTTTCTTTGCGTTGATCACATGCAACCTTTCTCTCGCCTGAGTAGAAGCCGTCATGAAATTATCATAGTTACCAGGGTATAAACGCAATTCTCCGTAGTCTATATCCGCCATGTGAGTGCACACAGAATTAAGAAAGTGCCGATCATGAGACACAATTACCATGGTGGATTTACGCTGGCTCAGTACACCCTCCAGCCAGCGAATAGCATTTATATCGAGATTGTTGGTTGGCTCATCTAACAGCAGTACATCCGGGTCAGAAAACAGAGCTTGTGCCAAAAGAACCCGCAATTTCCATCCAGGCGCGACCTCGCTCATTGGACCAAAATGCAGCGCCTGGTCAATTCCCGCTCCCATTAGCAAATCACCAGCGCGGCTCTCTGCGGTGTAACCGTCCAACTCGGCAAATTGAGTTTCAAGGTCTGCCACTTGCATTCCTTCTGCTGCGGACATCTCTGGCAAGGCATAAATACGATCTCGTTCCTGCTTTACCTCCCACAGAATTTTATGCCCCATGATGACGGTATCGATTACGCTAAAGGACTCAAATTCAAACTGATCCTGGCTAAGTTTACCCAGTCGCTCATTGGGAGACAGCGATACATTGCCTGACAAAGGGGCAAGGCTGCCATCCAGTATTTTCATGAATGTTGATTTGCCACAACCATTCGCTCCGATCAGACCATAGCGATTGCCATTACCGAACTTGACTGAGATATTTTCGAATAGCGGCTTGGCGCCAAATTGCATGGTGATATTTGCAGTTGAGATCAAAGCTGGTTTCCTGAAGTAGTTAGTGTCTAATTTGTAAATCGGGCTGATAACTTGTTTTTTACGTTTTCTTCACCGAATTCTTGTTAGCGACGTTGCTGCCGTTCGCCGTTTCTTTTAATCGAGATTTAGCGTTGGATTTGGTTTTGGTTTTGGTCTTTCTTTTGGGTTTCTTTTCTGAATTGGTCTCAGTTTTTTTATATCTCAGCGCGGGACGAGCTGCCTTTGAATCGCTATCGCCACGCTTAGCTGGCTTAAGATTACGGGATATTTTTAATGTTTGCCCCGAAACCCATACCTTTTTTAGATCTCTAAAGGTTTCATCGGGCATTTCACTGGGCAAATCCACCGTACTGTGATTATCAAAAATTACAATTCGTCCTATGTGCTTGGCATCTATGTTCGCTTCATTGGCGATCGCACCAACGATATTCCCCGGAAGAACATTATGATCATGCCCTACTTCTATACGAAAGCGTTCCATCCCCTGTTTTGGTGTCCCATCATTTTCAATTATTTTTAAACGATTGTTATCCCAACTTTTCTCTCTCCCTCTTCCTCTTCTAGGCTTGCGCTCTTCCCTGCCGCGGTCGTTACGACCTTCTTTTTCCCAGTCTTTGCCCGATCGAGGGAGAGCTTTGTGTTGTAGCAATAGAGGCGTATCACCCTGCACCAATCGCGCCAAAGCTGCTGCTATTTCCAGCACAGGGGCATTGCTTTCTTGCTGATACTGTTCGAGCAGCTGGCTATAAAAAGCGATATCTTCCTTTGCCATGGTATCGGAAATTGACTGCTTGAATTGCTCTATGCGCCTGTCATTTATCGATTCAGTAGAAGGCAACTCCATCATTTGAATTTTTTTATTTATTGCCTTTTCTATTGCATTTAGCAAACGCCTTTCCCGCGGTGCGACAAATAATATTGCGTTTCCATGACGCCCGGCTCTCCCAGTTCGGCCAATACGATGAATATAAGCTTCTGCATCGTAGGGAATATCGTAATTCACAACATGACTGATACGTTCCACATCGAGTCCACGTGCAGCCACATCGGTTGCAACCAGTATGTCTAACTTACCTTTCTTCAATTGCTCTATCGTGCGTTCCCTTTGCTTCTGCGGAATGTCGCCATTCAGTGCAACAGCAGCAAAGCCTCGTGCCGAGAGTTTTTCCGCCAACTCAACGGTCGCAATTTTGGTTCGGACAAAGATGATCATGCCATCGAAGCTTTCTGCTTCCAGAATTCGGGTTAACGCATCAAGCTTGTGCAAACCGCTCACTGGCCAGAAGCGTTGACGAATAAGGTTAGCCGTCGCGGTAGTTACTTTTATAGTAATTTCCACAGGCTTGCTTAGATGTGCTGCTGCAATCCTTCGAACCTGATGTGGCATGGTGGCGGAAAACAAAGCAATCTGTCTCTTTTTGGGTGTTTGTTCAAGAATCCATTCCACATCATCAATAAACCCCATGCGCAGCATTTCATCAGCTTCATCTAATACCAGAGTAGAAAGCTTGTCCAGTTTGAGAGAGCCCTTACGCATATGATCCATTACCCGCCCAGGGGTGCCAACCACCACGTGGACGCCACGTTTCAGTGCGCGAATCTGACCGCCGTATTCCTGCCCTCCATAAATGGGAAGCACATGGAATCCCTTTATATGCGTTGCATACTTTTGAAATGCCTCGGCTACCTGAATCGCTAATTCTCGAGTCGGAGCTAATACCATTACCTGTGGCTCTTTTTGTTTCAGATCCAACTGTGAAAGAATTGGCAAAGCAAAGGCAGCCGTTTTTCCAGTGCCGGTTTGCGCCTGACCCAGCAAATCTCGCCCAGCAAGTAGCAATGGAATAGCTTGAGCCTGTATTGGCGAGGGTATTTCATACCCCACATCATTCAAAACCTTCATAATCGGCTTCGAAAGCTCCAATTGGTCAAAACTGCTCTCGGTTTCGCTTCTCATCTGAAACACCTATATTTGCTTATGCCTGAGCCCGAAAATGACTTGAAAACTTTAGCAATAGGCCGCTCAGCGCTACAGAAAACAGCATTTTTTTTGATGCCGTTTCCGTCACTGGAATCCTACCGGGGGATTGGAGGGTGCGAAGCATAGAAGTTATCCAGCCCGAAGTCCAATTAAGTCGGCATTTAAAGGCATAATAACTCATTAGTAAATTGGGGATATTGGCCAATTTGCCAATTTGAGCCAAATTTCAAGCAAGCAGATAGCGCTAAGTCATTGGCTTCTGGTTGTGGAATAAGCTTAAAGAGCAGCAGCTATAGAACTGAAGATACTTAGGAGTTTCACAGTTATCTCCTATATTTATTATTTGTTGTTATCTAGCTGGAGATATTATAAGGCCGCCTACGAACGCCAACCACTAACTTACTGACGTCTGAATCCGTCCACAATACCTTAATAATAGCTATCCACAATTGTTATAGGGTGTTGCAGAAAATACTATTAAGGAAACCTTCAGAAACTGCATGTATACTTAGAGGCACTCAGACATCATTTTATTAAGGGTTTGAAAATATCCACATGCTTATAACCACAAATTTCATGCGGCCGATAGTAATTTTGTGGCTGTTTACA
>CAVOCG010000068.1:0-13803 GCA_963694095.1 Gammaproteobacteria bacterium | reverse complement strand
GGCACACCCAAGCCCACCGGGTACAGGTAGCCAAGAGCAACCCCCCCCCCAACAATTGCCAATGACAAAATTAAGGGCGGCGGAAATTTTACACCGGCGCCTTTCTTGTCTTCTCGTGCTTCAGTTTCATTCGACATAGCTAACCCATTTAAATGAACCACATTTTCTAAACTATCTGAGGTAAACCTTACATCATGTCAATTTCTACTGTCAGGTGATCCATAAAAAAGCTACTGTAGACTATAGTTATATTCGGCGAATAGTCTAATTACAGGAATTTAAAAAAGACTGTACCAAACTCCACTGCAAGTATTCCAATACCGCGTTTTACGATCGTTCCCTGGCACTTGTAAACTACGCATTTGCAAAGCGGTTTCAGTCTTGGCAAAGTGAAGCAACCACAACGAAGAGTTAAGGCTACTTTCATGAAACGATCAATTCAGTTAATGCTCGTCTGTGCGCTTTTCAACTTCAGCAGCCAAGCTGCCGAACTTGAAAGTGTAGGCACTATCGACTTTCCCACTTCTGGCTCACCGCAGGCCCATGAGCACTTTACACTTGGAGTGGGTTATCTTCACAGCTTCGGCTGGAAACAAGCCCGAGATGAATTCAGACTAGCCCAGCAATTAGACCCTGATTTTGCCATGGCCTATTGGGGGGAGTCTTTCACTTACAACCATCCATTTATTCCCCAATGGGATGCGGTATCACCTGGCGAGGTACTAAACCGCCTAGGCGCAACCAGTAACGAGCGCTTGAACAAAGCGCCTACCGACCGGGAAAAAGGCTTCATCCGCGCTGCCGAAGCCTATGCGTTTACTCCGGGAACTGTGGGCAATAAACGTACTGCATGGATGCACGCCATGGCAGCGTTAGTTGATAAATTTCCCGACGATAGAGAAATTGCGGCTTTCTACGCAGTTTCGCTATTGAGTGGTGCCACCGCCGCTGGTGATCAACGAGAACGGCTCAATATGCAAGCTGGCGCTATAGCGCTCAAGCTGTATCAAGAGAATGCCAATCACCCCGGCGCAGCACATTATATTATCCATGCCTTTGACGATCCCCTGCACGCGCCCATTGCGCTGATGGCAGCTAAGAAATATACCCAGATAGCGCCCGCAGTACCTCACGCCCGCCATATGCCGACTCACATTTTTATCCAGCATGGCATGTGGAACCAGGTAGCTGTTTGGAACGAGAGGGCTTTCAACACGGCAGTGGCGCTTTGGCAACCCGGTGATAGACCGAACGATCAAAATCATTCTGCGGCTTGGGGGCAATATGGTGAGCTACAACTGGCAAACTATGAACGGGCAAAATTGTGGATAGACAGAACTAATCAGGTATTACGCGAAAACCCTGATGATGCCAGATCAGCCGACACCCTGCGCACAATGAAAGCCAGATATATTGTGGAGTCGAAACAGTGGGAAACCACGGCATTAACAAGCGATCTCAACGCCAGTGAACTGGTGGCTGTTGGCTTGAGTGCAGCCTATCTGGATGACCTGCAGTTAGCGAATCAAGTAGTTAGCCGCCTGCAGGCCCTGGTGCGTGCTAGTCCCAACAATATAGCCTTAAAAATTGGCCAGCTAGAAGTTGATGCCATGGCCAAATTGAAGGAAGGTAATGCTCGAATCGCACTAGGAGAAGCCAGTCAAGGCAGGATTTTTCAACAGCAAGCGCTCACTCTACTGACTGAGGCGGTCGAGCTAACTAATCAGCAACCACTGCCCAATGGCGCAGCCAATCCACAAAAACCGCCCCATGAGCTTGCCGGCGAAGCTCTGTTAGAGGCAGGCCGTCCAGCACAGGCAGTTATATTATTTGAGAAATCCTTATTACGCACACCAAATCGCCCCTGGTCTCTAGTAGGACTGGCACGCGCCCAAGCAGCAATGAATAACGCGACCGCTGCTGTATCGGCCTATACAACGCTATTGCATATCTGGGATGATGACAACCTGGCTGCGGTCAGGGAAGCGAAATCCTATCTGGGCAGCCTCTAAACAAAAAACAGGTGAAATATGAGCAAAACAATAAGCACACTCGAAAAAGTAGCCGGTAATGGAGTAATTAATCGTCGCCATCTATTGGGCCTAGGTCTGGGTGGCGCTGGATTGGCTGTGACTAATTCGGTAATAGCAGCTGATAACTCCCTCTCATTTGAAACCCCGTCCTGGTCTAGGCAACCAGGGCCCGGCGCCAGCGGATACGGCGCACGATCGAGTCACACAGAACATCTGCAGAGGCTAGCTGGCAACCCGAACCCAGTTTATCCAGGCGGTGGCTCCTCACGCTCACCTTTGCAGCACCTGCAAGGCACAATTACACCCAATAGCCTGCACTTTGAAAGGCATCACGCCGGCATTCCAGATATTGATGCGTCCCGACATAATCTGGTCATCAATGGTCTGGTGCGACAGCCTCTGGCCTTCAGTTATGACGACCTGCTCAAATACCCCATGGTAAGTAAGATCCACTTTCTCGAGTGTTCTGGCAATAGCGGCGCCTTAACCAGTGCTACCCCTGCAGATGGCACAGTACAGAGCTTACACGGATTGGTCTCCTGCGCCGAATGGACCGGAATACCACTTTCCATCCTGCTTGATGAAGCCGGTGTACTTCCCGGAGCACGCTGGATCAGTGCAGTAGGTGCCGACGCAGCTAGCATGGGCCGCTCTGTTCCGATAAACAAAGCACTGGATGATGTGCTGCTGGCCCTCTATCAAAATGGTGAGCCGGTGCGTCCAGAGCAAGGTTTTCCCATGCGCTTGCTGGTTCCAGGATGGGAAGGCAATCTCAATGTGAAATGGTTAACCCAAATCAAGTTAACACCAGGGCCGTCGAATTTTCGGGATGAAACTTCCAAGTACACCGATACGCTAGCAGATCGAACTAGCCTGCAATTTACTTACCCCATGGGCTGTAAATCATTAATAACATCTCCCTCCGGCCAGATGGCACTGGATCGACAGGGACTCTACCAAATTACCGGTATTGCTTGGTCTGGCGCCGGCAGCATTCGACACGTTGAAGTTTCCGCTGACGGAGGTCAGACCTGGGCGGATGCACTAATCGAATCTCACCAGTCCGATAGAGCGCTAACTCGTTTCCGCATTCCCTGGCAATGGCAGGGCGGCAACGCCGTACTGCAAAGTAGAGCGACTGATGATCGAGGCAATGTGCAACCAACAAGGAGTGCACTGCTTGCAGAAAGGGGAGTTATCAACCGCTATCATTACCACGGCATTCAAAGTTGGTCAGTAGTCGATTCAGGTGAGGTGAGCAATGTCTATGTTTAAGAAAACTGTCAGTACTGTATTTGTGTTTACTTCACTTTCCTTGGGGTTGGCCAGTCTGGCTCAATCTCAAAGTGTGGGCCTTGGCACTCCTGTTTCTGAGTCACAGCTTGGTAGCCTTGATCGCATTGTGGGGCCAGATGGGTCGGGCCTGCCTTCTGGTAGCGGATCGGCTGTGGAGGGCCAGCTGGTATATGAGGCCAAGTGCCAAGCCTGTCATGGCGCCGAGGGTGAAGGAACTTCTGGCAATACTCGAATTGTTGGAGGTGATATGCAATCTGCAGACACCCCCATCCGAACAGTTGGCAGCTTTTGGCCCTATGCCACCACTATTTTCGATTATGTGCGCAGGGCGATGCCTGCAGATGCGCCGAAATCCCTTACCGATACAGAGGTCTATCAAGTTACAGCCTACGTGCTCTATATGAACGGTATTATCAATCAGTCCACGGTATTGAATAGTGAAACCTTGGCAGCTATCGAAATGCCCAACCGAGAGGGTTTCATCGACCAAAGCCAGATCCAGTAATCATTCCCTCGGGATGTAAATACGGGTATTATCCGTTCCGCCTTATGTCTGCCCCCAGAGAGGACCGAATGGACAAATCATTATTGATGGTGTGTAGTCTGTGTATTGCACTATCCCCAATTTTCTTGAGCCCCAGCTACGCGGCAGAAAATGGCGTCACTATTCCAAAAATAACCAGCGAACCCTCTTTTGCTGATTTTCCGGGCATGAGCGCTGGCTCAGAATTATCCAGATCCATGGTCAAAGTGGAAGATTTCATTCAAAGGGAGCCGGATGATGGCGAAGCCGCTACTCAGCGTACTGAAGTCTATTTGGGTTACGATCAGGAATACCTCTATGCGATTTTCCTGGCTTTTGATTCCAGCCCTGAGTTAATCCGCACTAACCTTTCCTCACGTGAAAATATAGCCGGTGACGATACGGTCGAATTAACTATCGATACCTTTAATGATCAACGCACTGCGTTCTCTTTCAGGTCGACTCCGTACGGCATTCAATGGGATGCACGCTGGACAGAGGGTTCTTCGCGCCGGGCCGGCTTCGATACTACCTTCCAAGCAGTATGGGACAGTGAAGGCCAACTCACGGATCAGGGCTATATAGTCAAGATGGCTATCCCGCTGCGCAGTCTCCGGTTTCCAGATTCATCTGATCAGCTCTGGCGAGTTCAATTTGCTCGGGATATCCCACGTTTGAGCGAAAAGGCATACTGGCCGTCCTACTCCATTGATATCGAGGGGCGACTAAATCAGACTGCGATGCTGACGGGTATTAAGGACGTATCTCCTGGCAACAACTCACAGATTATTCCGTTTATTTTTGCACGGGATGTAGACACATTGGATCTCGGCGCCACCGGTGGTCCCCGGTTTGATAAGTCTGCCGAACAAGACGTTGGGGTTGACGCTAAGTTTGTATTCAATGATGCCATGGTGCTGGATTTAACTCTGAATCCAGATTTCAGCCAGATAGAATCTGATCAGCCCCAAGTTACGGTAAACGAGCGCTTCGAAGTGGAATTTCCTGAAAGTCGGCCTTTCTTCGTGGAAAATGCCGATTTCTTCGCCACCGATTCCAATTTGGTGTTTACCCGGCGCATTGTCGATCCGGAAGGCGGTTTGCGCTTTACCGGGCGGTCGGGACAATATGGTTTTGGTGCTATTGCAATCAACGATGAAGCCCCCGGGCTAAATCGAGGTGCGGGCGACCCATTGAACGGTGAGAAAGCGAACATCGGTATTCTCCGGGGTTTCAGGGATATTTCCGACCAGTCCCGGGTCGGATTTTTGTTAACCGACCGTGAACTAGGAGATGGTTTCAATCGGGTGGCCAGTGTGGACGGCCGCTTTAAGCTTTCTGACAACTGGATCACTAATATGCAATTCGTTGGGACCGAATCGGAGCCGGCTTTGGGCGGTGAATCTACCACCGGCTACCAACGCAATATTCAAGTGAATCGGACCGGGCGTACCGTAAACACCCATACCCATTTTATCGAGACAACTGATAACTTTCGCACCGAACTGGGTTTCCAGAACCGCTTCTTTCGTCCCGACGTCTCGGGCATTCATAACCGGCTTACCCTGAACTTCTATCCTGAAGATTCAAGCATTAATAGCTGGAGCACGGGTGGAATGGATGTCTATTTGAAAGATACAAGCGGCACGAGACTTTACCATGAGATTCGCTCAAATTTTGATCTCAACTTCGATACAACGGGTCTTGGATTATCATATACCAACTACTCCGAGGTGTTGAGACCTCAGGACTTCGCGGGAATAATGACTAACCAACGATTCGATTACACTAACGGACAGGTGAGTTTCAGCAATAACACCCTAGATAAGTTGGAATTCAGTATACGCTATCGATTGGGAGAAACCCTTAATCTTGTTCCGGCAGCTGGCAGTCTGCCAACTGTGGCAGATACCAGTCGAACCGATGTCGATTTGTTGTGGCGGCCTTTTGACCGATTGCGTGTTGCCAACACCTACCTGCTTACCCAACTTGAAACCCGAGGCAGCGGCACTAAGATTTTCAATAACAAAATTATTCGTAGCAACTGGAACTATCAGTTTACCAAAGAACTGTCTTTGCGCTTTATCGCACAGTACGAAGAAACCGATGCCGGACCTGCTTCGATATTGACTGATGACAAGAATCTAAATTTTGACTTACTAATGCGTTACGTTATCAACCCATGGTCAGCATTTTATGTTGGCTACAATAGCAATCAGAGCAACTTCGATATTGTAGAAATGGAGGGCGAAAGAGAAGTCATCACCGTCAACGATCTTAAGCGAGACGGCGATCAATTGTTCGTCAAGTTCTCTTATTTGTTTCAGCGTTAATTCGCACAATCCTTGATGGGGCTAGGGCCCCATTGAATAACGGCATACGACCTCTGCATCACCTGAGGCCATTATTCAGAGCTGCCCTAGTTATTTACATGAACGGTGGTAATATCTGCAACATCACCGTCGCCGCGCATAATTTCAACCACTGTTCTACAGCGTCGTCTTTTTATACGGCTCGAAGTGTTACCACTTTCAGCACAAACAACTGAATCCATCAGCGGTACAGTTTGGTTGTAGACGGCGATCTCCTCATCACTCATATTATTATAGTTAATCCCGGACGAGCCGCATGAGCTGGCTGTCAGGCAAACTAATACTACAAAAAATACTCTATTCATCATTTTATGAACCTTGTTAGCACGGCCTCTGGGGACATGCTGATTGATGCGCATGAATGGAAAATCAAAAGCTACTACCTATCTTTGATCCGTCACAATAATAAGAGTGGAATGGTAGTGCAACTAAAAATTAAGCGAGTTGCTATGACCCTTATTGCAGGTTTACCACAAACTCCAGTCATTAACATCCCCATTGTGGCAGCCCGAAGGTACAAACTGAATACGGGTAGTCTGGTTATTCATTTTCCAGAAAAAGTAACAGAATGCATGATACAACCACTCAATCAAAATGGAGCTTCGACCGATTTAGCTCCTTTAAGCTAGAGCATCCCATCAAAATCATATCCCGTTTTATTTCTTCCCGTAGTTTTGCTAACGCCTGCTCTACTGCTGGTTGCCCACCCGCTGCCAGTGCGTAGAGATAGCCTCGACCAATCATGCAGGCTTTAGCCCCCATTGCCAACGCTTTGAGTACATGGGTGCCGCGACGTACTCCGCCATCTAGAATTACTTCAATCTTGCCCCCCACCGCATCAACGATTGCAGGAAGCTGGTCGAACGGTGCTGTAGAGCCATCCAGTTGGCGACCACCATGGTTGGAAATCATAATAGCGCTGGCTCCGATATCCACTGCACGTTTCGCATCCTCCACAGACATAACCCCTTTAATGGCAAAAGCCCCCCCCCAAGCTTGAACAGCCATCTCGGCATCTTTCCAAGTGATGGAGCGATCAAACTGACTATTGATGTAATCGATAACTGAAGTGAGTTTGCCCGTACCGTCAGAGATTTGGCTGGCAACATTCGCAAGTTGAAATTTTTCCGAGGTAAGATAGTTCAGTCCCCAATTCGGATGAAGCATAAAGCTCAGCATACTTTTAAGAGTAAGTTTGGGTGGCATTACCATGCCAGTTACCAAATCACGCTCGCGATTGCCCGCCACCAGAGTATCCACTGTGAGACAGAGGGCTGAAAATTTAGTCTCTTTGCAACGCTGAATAAAATCGTAGCTTAACGCCCGGTCCTTGTGTATATAAAGCTGAAAACACTTGGGGCCCGGAGTCAGTGCCGCTATTTCTTCTATACTGACTGTGGAGAGAGTAGATAAGCTATACATCGTGTTGGCATTGTGGGCCGCTCGACAAACCGCTCTTTCACCGTGGTGGTGAAATAACCGTGTCATCCCAGTTGGCGAACAGAATACCGGCCAATCAATTTTCTGACCTAACACAGTAGTACTCAGATCCATTGACGACAGGTCTGCCAGCACATTTGGGATCAAGCCAACCGTATTGAATGCTTCCGTGTTACGCCGTAGGGTGACCTCGTCATCAGCACCACCATCAATATAATGAAACAAAGGTGCCGGAAGTCTTTTCTTGGCCAATCTACGAAAATCGGCTGTGTTATTGCAATCTTTTATCCGCAAACTTCTATCCTCCCATCTTAATGCATCAGGCAGCGCGCAAGACGCCCGCCGGGTCAGATCATCGACTATTTTAGTGCCCGCATCTACCCCACCGGGGCAATCTGGCGATTTATACTCAAATGTATTTAATATTGATCCACGGCCCCATACCCATAGGCTTTTCTGGTTACCTTAGCTGATCATTAGGGCTACAATAATGCACTTTAAGCACATATCAATAGAAGGATAGGTCCAATGAAAAACAAATATGACAATATTCTTGGCACTATTGGCAACACACCCGTTATAAAAATTAATCGACTGGCTCCGGAAGGAATTAACCTATATGTCAAGGTGGAGGCTTTCAATCCAGCCGGTTCTGTCAAAGATAGGCTGGCTCTAGGCGTCATTGAAGACGCCGAAGAAAAAGGCTTGTTGAAACCAGGACAAACAGTGGTAGAGGCGACTAGTGGCAATACCGGCATTGGACTGGCCATGGTATGCGCCCAGAAGGGCTATCCACTTGTAATCGTCATGGCGGAGAGCTTTAGCGTGGAACGACGTAGACTCATACGGTTTCTTGGTGCCAAAGTTGTTCTGACACCAGCTGCGCTGAAAGGCACCGGCATGCTAGCCAAAGCCACCGAGCTTGCTGAGGCCCACGGTTGGTTTTTAACCCGACAATTTGAAAATGAAGCCAATGCAGCTATGCACGAGCGCACCACAGCGCAAGAGATATTGCGTGATTTCGAAGGCGAAAATTTAGATTACTGGATCACCGGATTTGGAACCGGTGGAACTTTGAACGGAGTCGCCAGAGTATTGAAGGTGGAACGCCCTAAAACAAAAATTATCGTCTGTGAGCCAGAAAATGCACAACTGCTAGGTAGTGGCGTAGCCCAACCCAAAGCGGAGAATAATGGTCCTGTGGTTAGCCACCCCAGCTTCAAACCCCATCCCATGCAGGGCTGGACACCCGATTTTATTCCAGGTCTGCTCGATCAAGCTGTAAATCGAAAGCATATTAACCAGTTAATGCCAGTAGCTGGGGCCGAAGCACTGCGGTGTTCCCAAGCTTTAGCGCAGCAGGAAGGCATCTTTTGCGGTATTTCCGGTGGCGCTACGTTTGCCGGGGCATTGCAAGTAGCAGAATCAGCCGAACCCGGGTCAACCATTCTTTGCATGTTGCCAGACACGGGTGAACGCTATCTGTCCACGCCTCTGTTCGCAGACATCGAAGCAGAAATGAACGATGAGGAATGGACAATAGCTGGATCAACTCCTAACTACCAATTTGATAACCCGCCTCCAGCTGCAGCGTCGTAGGTTAGCGAAAATGGAGACTCCGGGACAACGGATGGCAATACAACAAGCGGAGAGCAAGCAGTGAGATTATTGCTGAGAAAGCGATAATAGGCTAGCCGCCTATTTAACTTCGTGTAGTTTTTCCTGATATGTCTCGGTCAGCATTGCAACGCAGATCAATGACAGAAGTGATGCAAAAGCTATATAGACCGACACCCAAACAATCGAATATTGGGTCCACAAAATAGTCGCGATGGTTGGGGCAAAAGCACCCCCTAGAATGGCACCAATCTGGTAACCAAGCGAAGCACCTGAATAACGCACATCGGTAGAAAATAACTCGGTAAAAAAAGCCGCTTGCGGGCCATACATCATACCCAAAAAGACTAGCCCACCACTAATTCCCAGCGTAACTAGCAAGAAGTTGCCAGTGTCGATTAAAGGAAAAATAGCAAAGGCCCAAACACCAACTAACACCGCCCCCAGCATAAAAACACCCCGCCTCCCATTTTTATCTGAATAGGTAGCCGCCCAAAACTGGGATACAACCTGCAGGGCCGAGCCGATTAGTATCGCTACCAAAACAGTATCACGTGTCAAACCCAACTCAGCACTACCCCCATAGGCAATCACAAAAGCTATCAATATATAAAATGACACTTGTATCGATAAAAATGCACCTGCTGCTAGCATGATACGCTTGGGATATTTGCGGATTGCTTCCAAAACAGGGGACCGAGTGATGACAGCTGTTGTGGCAGCTTCACTGTGTTCCGCTTTGTATGCCTTAAGCTCTTTAAATGCCGGAGTGTCCTCCAGATTTACCTGTACGTAGATGCTAATGCCAATTAGCAGAACACTGGAAAGAAAAGGTATCCGCCACCCCCATTCAAGAAAAAATTCTTCGGACACCAGACGGCTTATTATAAGGAAAGCAAGATTCGCGAGGATAACACCAACAGGTGCTCCAGCTTGAGCAAAAGCACCATAATAACCACGTCTATCAGCGGGTGCATTTTCAGTTACCAATAACATGGCGCCACCCCACTGACCTCCAATAGCAAGACCCTGAGTAAATCGCAAAACACTCAGTAAGATCGGCGCCGCAATACCTATTGTGGAGTAAGTGGGAAGTAAGCCGATTAAGGTTGAGGCCACACCCATCAACACAAGTGCAATCACGAGTGTTTTCTTGCGCCCGACCCGATCACCGAAGTGCCCAAACAAAATACCCCCCACAGGACGAGCGATAAATCCGAAAGCAAAAGTACCAAAGGAAAGTATCAGCGCCACGGTTTCCGAGCTACTGGAAAAAAATACCGAAGGAAAAACCAGCGCTGCTGCCGTGGCGTAAATAAAAAAGTCATACCACTCTATACTGGTACCCGCTAACGCGGTTAGCGCGACTTTGCGCATACTTTGCTTATGGTTAACATCATCTGAATGGGAAGGGGCTGGCATGATTTGATCGATGCTCATTATGTCTCCACCAAATGTCTTAGTGTTGTTGGCACTGCTGAAGTTAAGTGGCTGAAGCATAACAGGAAAAATCTAATTGAGGGATAATTATTGAACAGCCCTCTGATTTTCTTGTACTATGAGTTGATGCTTAATGGTTCCAATTTTCATATCCATCGCGAATAATCCGGTTTCACTATGATAGATATTGCGGTGCGTTACTTACATTACCTGGCCGTCTTTACCTTGGCTGGGACCATTCTAATTCAGAATATGGCAATTAAGCGCACCATTACGCGCGAAGATATACAAAATCTGGCCAAAATCAGCACAGTTCATGTCATTGGACTTTTATTGGTTTTCGTATTTGGTTTGACACTCTGGCTGTGGGTAGGTAAACCCAGTGATTTATATACTCTTAATTTGGTTTTTCATGCCAAACTAGGGCTGTTTGCATTGCTGGCTTTACTCTCGATAATTTCTGGGATATTTTTCTTAAAGAACCAAAGTTTGGAATCTAATTCTATCGATGTCCCTGGGCTGATAATTCTATGCGTGAGACTGAAATTAGCTCTGCTGGCTGTTATTTCCGTGTTGGCAAGTTTGATGGCTCGAGGCATTGGTCTGAGCGCATAATTAACGTGGAGTCTAAAAGATTCGATGAGAACCTCAAAAACAACAACTTACACCGCTATATTCTGTACGTTTCTGATGACGTTCGCACTGGAAAGCGTGTTTGGCCAACCCGTACAAATTTCCTTGGTGGGTGCAGAAAATCTAGAAGAAGACTTTACTGCGGAAGTTGATATCGTTTTCGTTTATGAAGTAAGTGTATTAAACCAACTCCCCTTCGAGCAGTTTGACTGGATATCAAGTCGTGAACAGGAAAAAATTCGCTTCGGTAATAGAATCGACGTAATCTCTCTTCAGGTGGTAGCCGGGACTAAGCTAGAGAATATCCCCTTACCTGCTCGAGTTGACATGGCCATGGCAGTATTGGTTTTTGCCAGCCACGCAGACCCTGTCGCAGAGGGTATCGATATCACCCGCGAGTCCAAACTGGTATTACAGGTAGAAAATTGGGGCATAGAGGTTCGGCTAATATAATCAAGAGCATCGATGGGTATAGAACACTGAGCGGCTTTTATTCAGGCGTCAAAGGCGAAGTAACAGCCACAGTGAATCCTTCGCATTAATGCAATTTTAAAAAGGTACATCTATCACCATATAAACTTCAGGATTAAGCAATAATGAAAATCAATTCGAAGCCTAGAATAAATGCGCTGTATAGCAAAGATCCAATTGCTGCAGATAAACTACTGTGGGGACGAAAGTCCAGCGCGTTAAGCCGGCGCGGATTTCTAAAGAACAGCGGATTGCTAGCGATTTCGACAGCCTTAGGTGCAACTATCCCATTTGCCCGATACATGCCAG
Source organism: Gammaproteobacteria bacterium (assembly GCA_963694095.1). Taxonomy (GTDB): domain Bacteria; phylum Pseudomonadota; class Gammaproteobacteria; order Pseudomonadales; family Pseudohongiellaceae; genus UBA9145. The sequence continues at coordinate 1,669 of CAVOCG010000068.1, read as the reverse complement.
CGGGGCTCATCCCCGCTGCCTTCGCGGCGGAAAACTCGGCTATTGATATACCAGGAAAAGACGGACTAATTGTCCTTAATGACAGGCCGCTAAACGCAGAAACCCCGGCTCACCTCCTCGATGATGAGATAACCCCAAATAGGTACATGTTTGTTCGCAACAACGGCATTCCTCCTGAAAATATCAACCCCGATACGTGGCAACTCGAAATAAGCGGTGAATCCTGCCTGCGTCCTGATAATTTCACCATCACCGATCTAAAACAACGTTTTGAGACAGTCACCTTACAACTTCAACTTGAGTGTGGTGGCAACGGGCGCAGCGAGTTTATCCCAGCGGCAAGTGGTAACCAATGGACCACGGGTGCTGTCGGTTGCCCAAGTTTTACTGGTGTCCGCCTAAGGGATGTTCTAAATTACTGCGGGGTAATGGATGATGCGCTATATATAGGCTACTTCGGTGCTGACACTCACGTCAGCGGGGATTCATCTTTGACACCTATATCCCGTGGTGTTCCTATATCGAAAGCCCTCGAATTTGAATCTTTAATTGCCTTTAAGATGAATGGTGAGCCAATCCCTTTACAGAATGGCTATCCGCTCCGAATGATTTGTGCAGGTTGGCCCGGGTCCGTTTCCGGGAAATGGATGAATCGTATTGTGGTGCGCAACCAGGTTCACGACGGCGCACGCATGGCGGCACCTTCCTACTCTGTACCACGAATTCAGGTTGCGCCTGGTAGCCGGGTACCTAATGAAGACATGCGCATTATTGAGTCTATGCCAATTAAATCTTTGGTCACTTTTCCAGAATCCGGAATCAGCCACGATCTGCGGCAAAGATTGATAGTGAGAGGCCATGCTTGGGCTGGGGATGATCAGGTTAGTGGTGTGTTTATCTCAATTGATTTTGGCACCACATGGCTACCTACATCAGTAAATCCAGCAACGAATCGGCTAGCCTGGCAGAATTGGGACAGCTGGATTCAATTCCGAGAAATCGGTTATTATGAAATCTGGATTCGAGCCATGGATAATAAGGGTAGATCTCAGCCCATGATGGTGCCAGGGTGGAATCCTAGGGGGTATCTCAACAACGCCTGTCATCGAATTGCAGTGCAGGTTGTGTAAGCAGATGTACGAGGTTTTAAAAAAACTACAATCACCAATGAATCTGCTTGGCGCAGCGGTTTTTGCTGCTTCAATCTTATCGTTGAGTTCGAACGCACAAACCCAGCAGATAGATACCAGTACAGGGTTGATCACTGCTGATGGTTGGCAGATGGTTGTGCAGACTTGTACTCGTTGTCATAGCGCCCGGATTATTTCGCAAAATTCGGGTAATCGTGAGGTTTGGCAAAGTAGAATAAACTGGATGCAAAAAAATCAAGGGCTGGAGCAGTTGAACCCAGATATTCTGAGTCCTATACTCGATTATCTTGTACTGAATTATGGGCAAAAAGCATCCTCACGGCGCCCGGAATTACCGGCTCATTTACTACCCGTAAATCCATACCTAACAAGCAATTAACACCATGGCCACGACCCCTTTCAAAAACCAGCAGCTTTCGATGTTCCAAACCGACGGACTGCGGTCTCCGAGAACGAAAGCAATTACAGTGGCCAAAACTATTGCCGCGCCAGCTGAAAAAGTATTTGACCATTGGCTC
>CAVOCG010000067.1:0-13899 GCA_963694095.1 Gammaproteobacteria bacterium | reverse complement strand
CTTGTTCTTTTATTCAAAAATGGCCCAGTGAAAACAATCTATCAGGGTGGCATGTCATTCTTAAGAAGCAAGGATATCACTTTCCACATATTCACCCCTCAGGTTGGTTAAGTGGAGTTATTTATTTAAAAGTTGTTCCTTCTGTCGGAACAAATGAAGGTGCTATTGAATTTTGTTTAGGTGGAGATCACTATTCAGATATTGACTCTTCCAAAATAACTTATAACCCAAAAATGGGTGATATTATTTTTTTCCCTTCATCACTACATCATAGAACTCTTCCCTTCACAACAGATACTGATAGAATCGTTGTAGCTTTTGACCTATGTCCAGATGCAACTAAACACTGAGTAGCGGGAGCTGAAAAAACAACATCATAAAAATTGTTCAAGCACAGGAACGGGATATGCGATTCAAATTAGCCAAATTTTTGATTACCGCCCCACTGCTTCTTTTTACATCTTATCTGGCCTTCTTATGGATCAGCGAAATGAGGTATGGTGTCGGGTACGTCAAGCTAAAGTAAGAAATTTTTATTCAGATCTTCTTAATAGGGACGGAAAGAATAAAATTAATTCCCTCCGTCCCCTTTTATTTTTTTATTAAGACAAATTATAGATCAACACAGTTAAACGTTACTGAAGTACGATCGGCCCCTAGCGTAGCTTCACTGGCAACCTCAGCCTGTTTATTAAATTGATTACAGTGAGTCTCTGCCGTCCGCACTACAAAGGTTCGTTCGCCTGTATACCAATGTCCATAATTAAACGAGATCGAGTCAAAATCTGCAGAAACTTGATTTACCGTACGGCCACGGACAGCCACGCAACCTATCTGAAAAATCACCAAGAAACACACTAGCACAATTTTTTTCATTAATTCGCTCCCAATCTTTATCATTGATACTCACAAGTTAATCATTCAAATCTAAAAATAAAACCGCCCTTATTTCTAAAGCTGCCGCTGCAAAATCCGCAGAATTTCTGTGCGGTTATTGACCCCCTGGTTGGTCAAAATCACGAACGGATACAGATCATCGGGCCCGCGGATATAGCCGACGAAATTGTAGACACCAGTCAAAGTCCCACTTTTGCGCAGCACCCCGTCCACCTCGGGCAACAGATCCGCATAGGGTTTAAAAACTTCAAGAATATGCATCATACCGGCGCCACTGCTGCGCTGGGTACGGGACAGGCCTGAGCCCTCCAGCATAAGCAAAGACTGCGGGTCGCGTCCGAAACCATCCCCGTACAGTTCAGCAAGCTGCTGCTGCAGGGCAGCACGAGCTACCTCCGTTGTGACAGGGTAGCCATTCTCTTGCGCCCCGAGAGTGAGAAAAAGTTGATTGGCGATGAAATTGTTGGAGTAGCGCAGCAGACCATCCAGGTTCTCGCGCAACGAGCGGGAACTGCGATGCCGATACAAGAGCGCCCACTCTTCCGTCACAGCACTACGATAAAAGCCCTCATCGGATACTCTTATACCTGACTCCTCAAGAAAGAGACGAAACAATTGCTGAGCCTGGCGCAAACCAGCGCGAGGGTCATCGCCCAAATTGATGCGCTGAACGGCACCGGGGGAAAGCGCCGCACCAAGCTCTCGGGCAATGGCTGTCAAGGGAGTTTGCATCTCGCCCGTGATTAATCTACCGTCGGCTGTCCATGCCAGATTCACCGTGTTGAAATTCACGGCCAGAGCACTATTACGGGCACCAAAGGGCTGATTAGTTCCCCTCTCTAGGGGTAGGTCGAGGTCCGGTTCGAACGCAGAATCATCCATCACCAGACGGCGTATTTTTTCCAGCCCGCGCTGGGCAAGGGTGTCGGCAATACGGGCAATCTCCTCTGACACTAGGAACGGATCGCCCAGGCCCCGGATCAACAAGTCGCCACTGTTATTGAGATAAAAGTGGGTTTCGAAGCGAAAGTCTTCGCCGAGCGTGGTCAAAGCTACCTGCGCCAGCGGGATCTTGACGATCGAAGCAGGTATCAGCGTGCGATCCGAATTGAGGCTCACCAGTATCTCACCATTCGGCGAGCTCAGCATCACGCTGCCATCACCAGCCAGGGTCGCAAAACGATCCTGTGCCGCAACCGGAAAAGCCATTGCGGTGCCGACCAGCAATAGGAAAAGCGTGAACGTGTGCAGAGTGTAAGAAATGTGCTTTAACTTATTCATAGGCCGGCCAAATCAAAGGACCAGAGTAGTTTGATCGCCGAGTTTTGGCAATACTTATGCGGGTCGAATACCAAAGCAGACCCAGAGACACTATTAAATTTATCCCTGCTTTGAATTCGGGGTGCCTGCATTGAGTAAAATAACGCTGTCCCTTTATGCCCAAACTACTGTATTTTTACTGTAATCCTTTTTTTACCAGTGTTGCACTAGTTGATTATGAAAAAAATAGCACTGTTTCTGTTCATTTGCGCTATCCCAATGGCTCAGGCACAAGTGGATGCGCCGCCTGCCTATCCGCGTGACGGGGCTATCAAAATGCTAGAGAACGAGCACATCATTGTTTGGGATATTAGCTGGTTAAAACAGAACTACCCCATACACCGTCATCGCTATGACCATACCGGTGTGTACTACAGCCCGGGTGACAGGATAATCACTTCGAATGAGGGTATAACCCGCGAGGTCCACACAGAGGCCTGGAACATTTCGTTTCAACTTGCAGGTGTCACTCACACTGAGTCCGGCACTAGTGATGAGCCACTTCGTGCCGTTTTTATTCAGATCAAACGTCCGGTTGCTGCTGCAATAGAACTTAATTCATCAACGCCTCAATTCCCAGACGATGACCCATTGGATCGCCGCTCAAACGACCGAGTTAGAGTTTGGGAATACGATGAGGCCTTCTCAAGCACTGATGACTCCGTGCATTACCATGGTCATGATGCTGTGGTGGTCTGGTTTGATCCAGAAAATCAACCAAATGTGCATTTTATCTCGAGAGGTGCGGCACATAGTAATGATATTCCAACCGCAGCGGTTGGGGTTTTCATCTTCGAAATCCTGTAACAAGTAGGGACTAAACTTAAGGACATAGCAAATGACAACTTTACTAAAACAAACCGCCCGAATCGGAAGCTTGCTGCTGTGCACCGCTCTAGCATATTCTGGCGCGCTTGCTCAAAGCACTGCGCGGCCCGATCTGGGGGGCGTCTGGACCAATGCATCGCTAACCAATCTCACCCGCTCGCGCGAGTTAGAAACACTGGTGGTGACAGCCCAAGAAGCCCTAGTCATTGCCGCCGGCGTACCGATTGGTGGTATTGAGGGTGGCTTTGATGATGGTGATGGCGTCAATAACACGCCTGAAGCTTCCGCAGATGACTTCGGCAGCAGGGCATACAATAATTTCTGGGTCGATCCCGGCTCCAACCTGGCTCTGGTCAAGGGCGAGTATCGTACGTCTTACATAGTTGATCCGGAGAACGGGCAAGTCCCGCGTCTGGCAAATCCTACCACAGATTTTCAGCGTACCAATTTTGGCAGCCGGTACGTGACAGGCATCGGTAACGCTGACGGCCCCGAGGCTCTGCCCTTATCAGAGCGTTGTATTATTTCTGAGGGTAAAGCCGGTCCGGCGATGCAAAGCGGACTCTATAATAACACTTATCAGTTCGTTCAAACCGATGATTACGTGATGATAGAGGTGGAACAAATACATGATGCGCGAATCATCCCCACCTTTAGTTCGGCCGAAGAAGCCCGGGCTAATCGCCGACCGGAGGTCCTGCAACAATACATGGGAGATTCTGTTGGTTGGTATGAAGATGGCATTCTGGTAGTGGAGACTATCAATATCAGTCCTCAACAAATGCAACAAAGCTCTACAGCTATCACAAAAAATGGCAAGATAACTGAGCGTTTTATCCGTTATTCTGACACTGAAATTGTTTACCGCTTTACTGTGGAAGATTCTGATCTATACAGTCAACCCTGGACCGCAGAACTCAGCTTCCATGCCACAGATGGCCAACTCTATGAGTATGCATGCCACGAAGGTAATTACTCCATGCCGGGCACTCTTGCTGGCGCACGCAGACTAGAAGCAGAACAAAAATAGTCAAGCGGAACATAACAATCACATCAAGAAGGTATTGCTAACCAAAAAAAAGTTTTCTCTAAACGTTTACATTTGGGCTAGGAAAAACCTTATTGGGCTGAAGTTACACTGTCTTTTAAATAGACAATCTTAGTAATATCACCGGTAACATACATAAAAGTTGAACCGAGATAAACTCATTTTTATCGGCAGATTATGGGTTTAGATCACCCCCCCGCTCCACCAAATACACAGAAAAGTACGCCCACCAACGAAGTCGCTATGGGTTTATCGATTGAGGAGATCGACAACTGCTGTATTTTTACACTCACCCCATTTAGTTAGAAATTTCTAGTATTTTGTGCTCTTGAAAGCATTAAGTGCCCTTGCTCTGCCAAACCTGTGTTCCACGATTGGGGTTGGGTAATCTGCCGGTCGCACATCAGCAGGTTCATGGATAGTCTTGTCGCAAAGTTTTGCTAATTCCGGCACGTGATTACGGATATAAGTCCCGTCTGCATCGAATCGTCTAGACTGTGTTGTCGGATTAAAAATTCGGAAATAAGGTGCTGAATCCACTCCTGTGGACGCACTCCACTGCCAGCCGCCATTGTTAGATGCGAAGTCTCCGTCTATCAGGTTTTGCATAAACCAGCGCTCTCCCCAGCGCCAATCGATCAATAGGTGTTTACTCAAGAACATCGCTGTGACCATCCGAATCCGGTTATGCATCCAACCGCTGTATAACAATTGCCGCATGCCAGCGTCGACCAATGGATAACCGGTCTGACCATTACACCATTTTGAAAATTCATCGTTGTCGTGACGCCAGGGTATCTGGCTAGCGCTTTCGCGATAGGCTTTGTGCATGCATACATGTGGAAAATGATACACGGTATATCGATAAAATTCCCGCCATAGCAATTCACTTTTCCAGGTATCGACACCGGTATTATCGGAATATTTCTGTGCGGTTCGCCAACATTCGGTCACGGAAATAACCCCTGCGACCAGATAGGCTGACAGCTGACTGGTTGAATTAAGGGAGGGTATGTCACGCTTCTCTTTATAAGCCGAGATTTGATTTTTCGCGAATTCTTCGAGTCGTACCCTGGCAGCAAATTCGCCGGCCGGCCAGGCTTGCGCCCATTGTTGGCTGGGTTGAGGCCAATTGATGTCAGATATTTCGACTTGCTCAGGCAGAACTGGGGCCGGCGGCAATATCTCAGCATTCTTCTCTAGTGCAAGAAACGCCTTATGAAGCCCCGGGTTGTCCTGAATTTCAACGAGTGCTTTTCTAGCGAAAGGTGTAAAGACTTTGAACGGTGAGCCCGATTTATTTAGTACTAGTTGTGGTGATATCAATAACTGATCTGCAGCACTCGAAACTGCGACTCCCTGCTTCATACAAACGGCATTAACCATTTCATCGCGTTTTCTTTCATTCAGGGGGCATTCGCGATTGTAATGTAACGCTGCGATTTCAAAGGACACCAATAACTTCTGTAGGAGTTGAGGTATTTCCTTGTAATCAGCCACCTGAAAACAATGCAAGTCGACATTTAGCTTTCGTAGCTCACCCTTCAACTCGTTCAAGTTCCGGCGCCAGAAATCTACCTTAATTGGTGCATCGTCATGCAATTGCCACTGACTCGGTGTTGCAATATAAATGGCACGGGTCGGACCCAAAGCTAAAGCATCAGACAGGGCAGGATTATCACGAACGCGCAAATCAGTTCTAAACCAACACAATTGGTATTTCAAGCTAGAAATGTTCTTTTTTGACAATCATAAATTTATTAAATTTGATTGCGTAGACTCAGGTCTTCAGGATAAGGCTGCAGAAATACCTGTTTTTCTATGTAGTCGTTGGGGTTACTATGGAAAAGACCTTTCATCAATGAAACCGGAACAATAATTGGCAAGATGCCAACGCGATATTGCTCAATCACTTCGCATAGTGATTCAGTCTGTTTCCGATCTAACTTCGTCTTTAAATAGCCTTGCAAGTGCATCAAGACATTGGTGTTCGTTTTACGTGTCGCTTTGCGGGCCAGAGTTTGCATGAATAATTCAAAATACTGATGGCCAAGTTCGTCAATGTCCAACTCGGCAGGGTTGGCCAGCATCCGGCCGAGCTTTACGCAGCCATCAGAGCTGTGTGCCATCAGTGTGTATTTGTAGCGACTATGAAAATCTATAAGCGCACTAATTTTAAGCCCGGCTTTTCTTAGCTGCTGCCAGTCATTATAAGCAAAAACCCTATTAATAAAGTTCTCTTTTAATACCGGGTCGCTGAGACGGCCTGCCTCTTCAACGGGAAGCAAGGGAAAGCTCTCCATGATCACACTGGCGAAAATACCAGAGCCCGGATTTTCGTTTGGCATGCCATTTTCCCTGTATACCTTTACTCGAAATACACCACAGCTGGGAGACCCCTTCATAAAGATATAACCAGAGATATCTTTCATGTCAGGCAAGGTCTTCTGACCATATGCCTTCAGTTTATCAGTGACATCTATATTGGGATTGTCTACTCCTATTGCGCGAGGCTGTTTTGGGTCGCCTACCAGCCTAATAGGTTTTCTCGGCACACCTAATCCAATACCCATTTCCGGGCAAACGGATTTAAACTGGAAGTACTTAGCTAATTCTTTGGTGCAAACCGAAGAATGCTTATGCCCACCATTGAAACGCACTTCTTCTCCTAGTAAACAACTACTAATACCAATGTTGATTTTTGACATCTACCCTCAACCTTATTATTCAAACGACCTAGTAATAAACGGAGTCTCTGTTCAACACCCTGTTGCTACTGATAGCTGAGGTACTGGCACTGATTTTACCTCGATCATCACTTCGTTTCTGCGAAGAAAGGGCAATACATAGGGCGCATCGTAGGCTGCAGACTCAACCATTCCAATCGATTCAATAGCCGACGCTTCTATACCCTCCAACAATTTTTCTCTATGCTTCACATAATTCCGTTCGGTCCATCGTCCCGAGTAGCGGACCACGGCCATCAGTTGACCGGGCACCGACCTTAGATTTATGCGTTCATCGGTAGGCAAAGGTGCGGTTTCCATTGAAAATTCACTTGGTAGCATGAAAGCGATACGCCACCCCTCATCAGTCTCTACTCGCTGCACTGGAGCAGTCATGGCAATTTCCTCACTGACAGCTGCTAGTTGCACAGGTGCTGTCATATCAATATCCACCTGTATGCTGTTACTGCCCGTTATATAACGGAAAAGTCTCATAAAACCCTTGTTGGATGCAGACTTATAATTTACAGAATTATCTACGAACGTTTCCGCCACGATATAGGGTTCATATTGTCTATATTCCACTGACTCATCTTTGTAGATTACGGTGTATTGCGGGCTCTCAATAGCTAGGGCCTTGGTCGACATAAGAACTGCCATCAGAAATAGGGTTAAGGTGCGTTTCAAATCGAAAATAATAATCATTCTGTCACTCCAGTTTATGCATCTGTGCATAATGTTAAATACGTGACAGAACCGCGGCTGGATCACTTCGGTGGAATGGAAATCCTTGTCCGCTGCTTAAAGGGAAATAAACCCCATTAATAACATTTTGTAACAGACACACGCCAATTCCAAAATCTACAGGTACAATCCCCGCTTCAGAATTCAACAGCCCCTTGAAATAAGGGCGCTGCAACGGAATCAAGTCATGCGTCACCCCGCTTTTACCTGGAATCAGCTAGCTCGTCTGGCTGCCGATCTCCCTTTGGCATTCGCTTTAGCATTGGCCCTCGCCTTCACACTATCACCCACAGCCGCAGCCCAAGACACATCCGGCGACGAATCCACCGTGGTTTATCCCGCCAGCTATTTTGATCAATGGGGCCCCCGCACTGCCCAGGACATGCTTGACCGCATACCCGGTCAAGGCAGTGGAGGCGGCAGTCCTAGCAACTTTAGCGGAAGTGGCGGAAACCCTTCTGCCGGTGGTCGCGGCCTTGGTAGTGGCAGCGGCGGTACCGATATTCTCATTGACGGCAAGCGCACGGCTGGAAAAAATAACCAGGCCGGAGGTTTATTGAACCGAATCGCCGCCGATCAGGTGCAGGAAATACAAATTATTCGCGGCACGTCCGGCGAACTCGATGTGCGTGGCAGCGGGCAGGTTATCAACGTGGTGTTATTCGAAGCACTCTCATCCAGGAGTATTTCCTGGGACGCGACGGCCAGCATGGCCCAAGACCGAGAATTTTCGTCCAGCGGTTCTGTCGCACTGAGTGGACAAAGCAACGACTTTAACTACTTGTTCAGTCTGCGCAGTATCCCACGCTACAGCCACGCCGTTACCCATGAGCGCAGTGTGTTGGGTGATATTTCCCGCAACGACATTATCCACGAACACCGTATTAATGATCGTGAAAACAACGAACTGAGCATGAATCTCAGTTACGATTTTTCTGCTAATAGCAGTGCGCGAATGAACGGCCTCTATGCGGTGCAGGATTCGCCCACCACGGTAGATCGTATCACCAAAAATTTACGCACGGTGCCAAACGGTGTTGTAACAGAGAAGGAAGACAACCCATCTGACCGGGACAATTGGGAGATTGGTGGTGACTACGAGTTAACCCTGGCCAATGGTGCTCGTTTCAAATTGTTGGGCATCGCCAACCAGAATAACCAGAATTCTACGCGCGAACGATTCCAGTTACAGGATGATAATTTGTTCCAGAAAAACCTGTTTCTAAACATAGACAGTGTCACCGAGGAGCGTATTGCACGGGGCTCCTACACCATGGATATATTCTCTGAACAGAATATTGAATTCGGTATGGAACGCGCGCAGACCATTCTCGATTCCCGGCTTTCATTGGGATTGCTCAGCACCACTGGCACGACTTCAGACGCAGTGGGTGGCTTGGTGCAACAGAACGTCTCTAACGCCAATTCGCAGGTTGAAGAGATTCGCTATGAACCGTTTCTTATTCATAATTGGACGATCAGTCCAAAGATATCTCTCGAATCCACCCTGATCTATGAGACTTCGGAAATTTCCCAGACCGGTGACATCACCAAAAAACGGGGTTTCGATTTTATCAAACCGAAAGTGGATTTTCGCTACGATATGACTCCCACACTGCAGCTTCGCGGCACTATCGAGCGCCTAGTCAATCAACTTAACTTTGCCGATTTCGTCGCCGCCAATGACGAACAGGACAATGATCGCAACACCGTAGCCGGCAACGCTGGTCTGAGTCAGCAGACACAATGGCGTTACAGTCTTAGCACGGAATATCGCTTGCCTAATGATGTCGGGGTTATGGGCGCGGAACTCTTTTACGCTGATCACCAGGACGTAATTGATCGCATTGATGTATCACCTCCGGATGATGACCTGCAGTCTGCTAACGGAAATATCGGCGATGGTACGGAATATGGCCTTGATCTGAATGGGAGTATTCGTATGGGCATGATCGGACTACCCAACCTATTGGTCTCGCCTTCGTTGTTAGTTCAAGACTCACAAGTGACCGACCCCTTCCTCGGCATCGAACGCCGTTTCCAATCACATATTCGCGGGCAGTGGAGGTTCACCATGCGCCACGACATTCCCGAGTGGAGATTCAATTGGGGCTTCCAGAATTTTGATAGGGTCGACGGTGGTTTATTCCGTTATGACGTAGATGATATCGAGTTCGAGGTAGGCGACCCGCGCTATAATTTGTTTGCCGAGTACGTAGACAGTCGCGGTCTTACTTATCGCACCGATATTGGAAATTTCAGCAACAATGTCAGGTGCCGACGACGCACCCGTTACCTTGGGCGCATTTCGGACAATATCCTGGAAGAAATCGAGGGTCAGTGCACCAACACCGGCTTAGATTTTAGCCTCAAGGTAAGTGGCACGTTTTAAGCTCTGAGTGTCCCCATCTCGATCCAACCGTCCCTGATTATAATTGTGATCGCTCAATTTCTCGTAAAACCACATTGTTTTCCAATCGACTTAGTAGAGTAGTCCAGGCGTCACATCTACATCGGTTTAATAAACATCGAAGTTAAATTATTAATTCAACCGACTACCCTTGTTCTGACTAATCCGGGGCTTTGTGTCCTGTTCGATTTGCGGTTAGGATAGGCAAGCTGCATAACCGCAGACACGGCAGAACGCCCGTCACCGGGTCTTACGTGCAAGCAAGAAGCGAAAATGGAGAGTGAACAATGACAAAAAGAATACTAGTAGCTGTCTGGTTACTTTTAGCACCTTTTATCGGCGGTTATGTCCTAGCAGATGGCCATCTGCCGATGGTTCAACCGGAAGAGGTAGGTTTCGATTCAGCCCAACTGGCCAAAATTGAACCCTTCTTTCAGGGCCGGGTTGATCGCGGCGAGATCGCTGGCATCGTCACTCTGGTGGCACGAAAAGGGAAAATCGCCCACTTCAGTGCGGTGGGTTACCTGGACGCCCAACGGGAAATTCCCATGAAGCTGGATTCGCTTTTTCGCATTTATTCCATGACCAAGCCTATTGCAACCACGGCGTTGATGATGCTTTACCAGGATGGCAAGTTTCAGTTGACCGATCCCTTGTCGAAGTTTATTCCCGAATTCGCCAAGCTGCGAGTATTACGCACACCAAATGGACCGATGGATGAAACCGTGGGGCTGGAACGCGCGCCCACGGTGCAAGATATACTGCGCCATACAGCTGGATTTTCCCATGGCATCGGCGTCAATGATTACGACATGAATTTCGTCTCGTCAGGAATATTCAGCCCGGAAACTACGCTGGAAGAGATGATGACCCTGTTGTCGGAGATTCCGTTGATGAATCAGCCGGGGTCCCAATACCGTTACAGCGTAGGCCCCGATGTGGCGCTACGCCTGGTGGAGATAATTTCCGGCATGCCTGCAGATGACTACCTTGAGCAGCGGATATTTGAACCGCTGGGGATGGAAAGCTCAGGCTACTGGGCGGATTCCGACAATGCCCATCGCCTAGGGCCGGTTCACTGGATGAAGGATGGCGAGCTCGTGCCTATCAACGATGAGTATGGCAAGCCCGATGGTGGGTTTTTAGTTCAGACCTGGTCAGTCAACAACTACACCCTTGATCATGAATACAAGGGAGGCAGTCATGGCTTACTGTCCACAACGGAAGATTACTGGCGCTTTGCCCAGACCTTACTTAATGGCGGTGAATTGGAGGGTCAGCGAATTCTTGGATCAGGCACGGTGGATTTCATGCGACGGAATCACCTGACTGCCCCGCAAAAAGCCAGCTATTCGCAGAATGAGGGCTTCGGTCTCGGTTTTAGCGTGGTCGAAGATCCGGCGGGCGTGGGCTACCCAAGTAATGAAGGCAATTATTATTGGAGCGGTGCCGCGGCTACCTTATTCTGGATAGACCCGGTTGAAGATATCGTGGTGATCGGCATGACTCAACACCGGGGAGCGCCGGGATCTGGCTCGATTCGCGGTGAGCTTTCAGCGCTGGTCTACGGTGCGCTTACTGATTGAGACCAGCAAAAATTCAGGCCAGTGAAATGTCTTCTCCAAAAACTTTAGCAAAGAGTTGTTGGGTGAATTGCTGTGATCCAGTCTTTCTCAGCCTGGGGCTGCTAAATTGAAAACAAAGAAATTGCTACTTTACGGTGGTCTGAGTTTGCTCCTCTTGTTGATGGGGATTTGGCTATTTTCCGTTCCGGAGGTTTCAGACAGGGCCGATCTGCGTGCCTCCACTGAAGTATTGGAAAGAGGTGCTTATCTTGTTATTGCCGGTGGCTGTATAAGTTGTCACCGGGGCGAAGATGATGAAAATTCCCTTAGCGGTGGGTTAGGGCTTGAGACAGATTTTGGGACTTTTTATGCGCCCAATATTACCCCCGACATGGAAACTGGAATCGGCAGTTGGGACGGACAAGACTTTTTGTTAGCCCTTAAGCATGGCAGAACCCCTTCAGGAAATTATTACTATCCTGCATTTCCCTACCGCGCCTATGCCGGACTAAGTGATGAAGAGGTGCTGGATATCGGTGCCTATCTGATGTCCCTACCAGCTGTCACAAACCAAACTCCAGAGCACGAAACTCCGCTTTGGTTGGCAAGATGGACCGTAGCTGGTTGGAATATGCTGGCAAACTTTGCTCGGGTGGATGAAGAAATCTTCGCCGACGAATTAGTTGCGAGGGGCGAATATCTGGCGAGAAACCTGGGTCATTGTGGAGAGTGCCACACACCACGAAATAGGCTTGGCATTCCAGATTTGAGTCGCGAATTTGCGGGTGCCCAACTTGGCGAGGAAAAGATCGAGGCGATCAATACAAAAGCCTTACAGGACTGGACTACGAACAATGTGGATGTGTTCTTGTTAATCGGACTCAAGCCAGACGGTGAATTTGCCGGTGGCGACATGAACGATGTGATTGAGCATAACACCAGCAAATTGAGCGATGAAGATCGTGATGCCTTGGCCGCGTTCTTTACTCGACATAATCAATAACCATTGCTTTTGAACAGCAGACACCAAATTAACACCCACAAAAAGGCAGCCTAAGCTGCCTTTTTTATAGCTGAAAAACCAGCTTAGTCATTGTCCACCCGATAGGTGTCGTGACAATTGCCACATGAACCGCCAAATGCTCTGAAGGCACCAAGTGTCGAGGCCATATCGCCTGTTGCGGCCGCGTCTGCGAATGCCGTCGCATTATCTACCAGGGCCTGAGCCTTGACCGCGATGTCATCCTGATTGTCCCAGATTAGATCCAGCGCCTCTGTTTCCACATCGAAGCCTCTGGTGTCTGCTGCTAATAATTCGGGGATCATCGGCGCCATCGCTGCAATTCGCCGCGCATTTCGCTCTGCGATTGCGGCATCAAAGGGTGCGCCCTGCGCCATTCCTGCTATGGGGCGGAGGTTGAAAATAAACAGCTTAAACAAAGCCTGTCGGGTTTCCGTCGCGCTAATTGCTATTTCCTCGGGGGTGGGGCCATCTTGCGCCGATACTGTAAACATCGCTCCCGAAATCAACATCACTGCTGCAGAAAGCACTATCAGTACTCTTTTGATCATAAAATACTCCAAATTATTGTTGTCATAGCATTGCTGAAAATCAGAAACGCTAACCGTACGTTGTTCAGCGCAAGATTATAGTACAAGAGTCACACAAGGGGCAAAACGTCACTGTCATTCCAAAAACCACGGTGTTGAGCGGGTTATTCGATTATTCCTGCAGATGGGCATCGAGCCAATGGGCAATATCCTGAAAAACCTCCTGCTTTTGCAGGTCGTTGTGGGGTTCGTGAAAACCGTCTCGATATATTTTCAATGTCTTATCGGCACAGCTCAGCTTCTCGAAGAAATGCTGAGTACCAGCAACCGGTATGATTTGGTCCGCCGAGCCATGAAACATTAACAAGGGCACATCAATATTGCCGGCACTTGACTGGAGTCGATCGATGCAGGCCACAAACTCGGCACCGAAGCGGGCACTAATTTTCGAACTTACCATTGGGTCATCTGTGTAGGCTCGAACTACCTCGGGGTCTCTGCTGATTGCATTCACATCGAGACCGTTTTGGAGCAGGAAAGTCGGCCAAAATGCAGCGAGCATCCTACCTATCTGCAGTAGCAGTGGGTTGGCAACTGCTTGGGCCAGAACCGGAGCAGAGGCAATTACACCTTGTAGCTGCTGGCCCCTGCCCTGCCCCATAGTCAGATAATCCAGTGCTATCTGTGCACCCATACTATGACAATAGAGGAAAACGGAACTGTCAGGATTTTGCTCTCGAATAAGTTGCAGATAACAATCCAGGTCTTCACGATACTGCTGCCAACTCATGACATGCCCTACTCGACCTG
>CAVOCG010000066.1:0-14043 GCA_963694095.1 Gammaproteobacteria bacterium | reverse complement strand
ATTGTCCTCACCATGGGATAGGGCAATACTGGTTACACCCTCAGGTAAGGCAATATCTGACAGGTGTATGGATTCACCAAGATCGATTTCCAGCATATCGACTTCCAGATATGCCGGAAGGTCTTTCGGTAAGCAAGATATTTCGATTTCATTCAAAGTCTTGAGTATATTACCGCCGCCAAGTTTGACACCAACACACTTTTCTTCATTCAGGAAGTGAATTGGAACTTTAACGTTAATTGCTTGCTTGTCACTAACTCGCAGGAAGTCGGCATGCAGAACAACGGATTTAGCGGGGTGCCGCTGCAAATCCTTAATTACGGCCTGCTCTTTTTTATTATCCACATTGAGTGTGATGATGTGGGAAAAGAACGCTTCGTTTTCGATAGCCTTGGCTATGTCTTTGTGGGCGATAGTCAAGGATACGGGGTTTTTACCACCGCCATAAAGCACGGCTGGTATATTATCGTTTAGACGGCGCAGGCGGCGGCTCGAACCTTTCCCTGTATCAGTCCTTACGCTTACATTTAATTCAAATTCGTTAGACATTATTGTCTCCTAATAAAGTATTTTTAACTGCAATTAGACTGCGACCGACTAACTACAGATTTAAAACAGGGTTAGTAATATATGTACTACTAACCTGACTATCCACGCCGAACATTGATAGACACCTACGTGCTATCAAACATGGCGCTTATGGATTCTTCATTACTTACTCGTCTGATTGATTCCGCCAGCAGCTTTGCCATGGATAATTGACGAATGTGTGTACATTGTATTGCTTCATCACTGAGCGGGATGGTGTCTGTTACCACTAATGAATCGAGCGAGGATGCCTCGATATTTGCTACAGCTGGGCCAGAGAGCACTGGGTGCGTGCAATAGGCATGGACTTTTTGCGCGCCGTGCTTTTTCAGTGCTGCCGCGGCCTTACATAGGGTGCCAGCGGTATCTACCATGTCATCCACGATCAAACAGCTACGACCTTGGACATCACCAATGATGTGCATAACCTGGGCTTCATTTGCCTGTGGTCGTCTTTTATCAATAATCGCCAAATCGACATTAAGCTGTTTTGCTACGGCTCGCGCTCTTACAACACCACCGATGTCGGGTGATACTACAATCAGGTTTTCGTAGCGCTGGCGTTCGATATCATCGGTGAGTACTGGAGAGCCGTAAACGTTATCCACTGGGATGCTGAAAAAGCCCTGAATTTGCTCCGCATGCAAGTCCACTGTAAGAACTCGGTTTACACCTACCGCACTGATCATATCAGCGACCACTTTGGAACTAATGGCAACCCGAGCCGAGCGTACTCGCCGGTCCTGACGGGCATAGCCAAAATAAGGTACGACGGCGGTAATCCGATTAGCCGAAGCGCGATGTAGCGCATCAGCCATCAGTAACAATTCCATAATGCTGTCATTGGTTGGTGCGCAGGTAGGCTGAATAATAAAGACGTCCTTACCACGAACATTTTCATTTAGCTCAACTGACACTTCACCGTCACTGAATTTACTGATGCTGGCGTAACCCAGAGGGACACCGATGTGTTTGGCTATATTGTCAGCCAACATCGGGTTCGCGTTACCCGTAAAGACCATTAAATTGTTTGGCACGTTTAGACCCTTAGGCAATATTTGAGTAAGTGTTTCTCTAAATTCAGATCAGGAAAATGGCTGGGGTGGCTGGATTCGAACCAACGCATGCATGGATCAAAACCATGTGCCTTACCGCTTGGCTACACCCCAATTAGCTAGTCTATTCTTTTGATTTATCCAATATATGTGTCAAAGCATGCCGATCAGCGGCAGCGACCAGATAATTTTATGTTGCGTTATATTCGTATTCCAGTGAATTAACGCCCTTTGCTACAAACCCTTTAAACTTTTCAGGCATCGCTGCAGGTAGCTTTGCCAATACTGCTCTGGCGGAAGCTTCATCCTCGAAGCTGGCAAAGATACTTGATCCGGTACCTGTCATTCTGGCCTTGCCGTGTGCACTCAACCATTGCAGGGCTTCATTTACCGGAGGATACAACTGCTTGGTGATGTTTTCGCAGTCATTGTGGGCTCTGCCTGCCAGAAAGTCGGCCATTTTGATGGCTGGGGAGTCCCGTGTCAATTGTTCATGAGAAAAAATCTCGGCGGTTGAAATTGAGCAATTTGGTGTGATAACCAAATACCAGCTTGTGGGCAAATCCACTGGCGTGAGAATTTCCCCAATCCCCTCCGCCCAGGCGCTGCGAGCACCTATGAATAAGGGAATATCTGCTCCCAGTTGCAGCCCGATTTCGGATAATTGCAAATCTGAAAACCCGATGTGCCAGAGTCGGTTAAGCGCAATAAGCGTGATGGCGGCGTCTGCACTGCCACCGCCGAGGCCAGCCCCCATGGGAATTCGCTTTTCCAGTGTTATTTTCACGCCAGCATCGGTTTGACCGGAAGCAGACCGAAGCGCTCTGGCTGCTTTGATAATGAGGTTGTTATCAAGGGGCAGGTTGTTATCTAGCAGAAGTTGGGGAGAGCTGGAATGCAGGGAGAGCGTCTTATCGGTTGTGAGCTCTAAATTCAGCCTGTCACCATAGTCCAGCAATTGAAATAGCGTCTGCAATTCATGGTAGCCGTCCGGGCGACGCCCGGTAATGTGTAAGAATAAATTGAGTTTGGCAGGCGCCAGAAAGCTTAAAGCACGACTAGACATCAATTATTGGGCTCATTCAGGGTCCAGCTTAGTCCGATAAAGCGCAGTCGAATGTCATTTCTGGAGCGGGTGAGATCAACCCGACGCGGCAACGCGATCGAGTCATATTGGCGATAATCGGTGAAGTTGACCGTCCAGCCATCTTGTTTGATTTGAGACAGCTGGTTCTGTTGGTTAAACATCAGCTCACCCTCGGTTTCCGGGGATGGCAGGCCTTTTATCCAATAGCTTAAATTCGATACGGGTAATTCATAGCCCAGTTGCTGCAAGATTAGACTTTCAGCAGTGGTAGCTGTAACAACGTCGTTGCCCTGTTCCAGTGTCACCAGACCCGGGCGGCCCACAATGAGGGTGCTGCTCGCGTTAAAAGTGCCAAAAAGGTTGATTTGATACTCAATATTTTGCTGGTTCCAGCGTATGCGGGGCGTATGGGACTCATTGTCATAGCGCACATTTACTCGGCCTTGGAGTTGCCAGGCATCCAGAGAAGTGAGCTGCGATCGATGAGCAGGCCAGCTGCCAATTTCAATTGCTGGCGGCGCCGAGGAGGCGCAGGCTGCCAGTAAAATAACTAATGCAAGTAGGGAGGGCTCCCTTAGGTTCGGTGCCATGTGTAGGAGCATGGGAGGCGAGATCACGGTTAATCGGTGGACTGAAAACGTTCGATTACATCAATTAATAATTCACTATCCGGACGATCATCGAGAGCATCTTGCCATACTTTGCTGGCTTCATCTTCACGGCCCATCATCCAGAGTACCTCACCTAAATGTGAGGCCACTTCCGGGTCTGGGAATTCGATGAACGCACGCCGCAAATTAGCAAGTGCCTCTTCATAACTCCCCAATTTATATTGGACCCAGGCCAGGCTGTCTATGATTGCCGCATCATCGGGTGCAATAGCAATCGCTCTTTGAATCAATCCCAGTGCTTCTTCGAACCGGGTAGTTTGGTCTGCGAGCATATAGCCAAGATGGTTAAGCGCCCGAGAATCATCGGGTCGCATGCTAATTATCTGCCGCAAATCTTGCTCGGAAGCCGCTGAATTTTTAATTGTGTCAAACAGGAGAACTCGGGCAAAAAGCAAATCGGAATCGTTGGGAAATTTATTTAACGCCGTGTTTAGCAGTTCTTCGGCTGCATCAATGTGCTGGTTTTGAATCAGCATGCCAGATTCTATTGTTGTGAACAGAACTTCCAGGCGCGGCTGGCCTTGATATTGGCTACTCAGCCATTGATGGGCATCTTCTAACTGGCCTAGCTCGATTGAGAAACGGGTTGCCTGCTGCTGAGCGGCAAGAAAATTAGTGGTGCCGATTCGCACTTGCCGATAATGTTCAATTGCCTTATCGAACTGCTGTTGCTGCTCATACAGATAGCCAAGATAATATTGGCTATCATCAACGCGATGATCCACATCGACTAACCGTATGAATGTCTCTGCAGCCTTTTCAAAATTATCCATTTCCATGTCGAGCAGGGCAATGGAATAATAGGTTTCATAGTCTTCGGGATCTTGCTGTACCAGAACAGCAAATTGTTCATGAGCCTCTTCATACTGCTCGTTTTGAATCAACAGCCGGGCGTAACTGAAGCGAAGGTTTTTCTCATCAGGGAATTCTCGTAGTGCCCTGTTCAATATGCGCCGGCCACGATCACTTTCTTCCAGCCCTTGCCACAATTGAGCTTCCAGCAAAGCGATAGCGGGACTATTGCCTCTGCTTTGTTTCAGATTGGTCAATTCATCCAGCGCAGCCTGCAGTTGCTGGTTCTGAGCCAATAATTGAACGAGCGCGATTTGAATAGAGGGATGATCAGGAAATCGTCGGCTGAGTAGTTTTAGGTTGTTGATTAAACCAATACGTAGTTGGGGCTCAATTGATCCGGTGCGTGAAGAAAGTGCACCAAAATCAAACCTTCCGCCGAGCTCCAGCACCTTGGACATATGAGAAAGTGCCTGCTCAAAGCGACCGCTTTCGATAAACTGAAAACTGAGCATCAGGTGTGGCTGCGGTTCATCTGGAACAATCTCAGCCCACAACAAACCCAGTTGCAACATGGCATTTAGATCATTATTAGCAGACGCAAATTGAATTGCGCGTTGAATAATGTTCAGATCTCGGGTTTCGAATGCTAGGTCGAAATAGCTTTCGATTGCGGCGTCCAGTTCGCCTCTTTGAGCGCTAAGTTCGCTGACGATGGATTGATACAGCTGTTCTGCAGTGAAGGAACCCGTATCAACCTCTTCTTCTTCGACCTGGACGATTACCGGCGGTACGGGATCAGCGAGCAGAGGCTCCACAGTTGCACAAGCGCTTAGCAAGCCTGTTACCAGGCCAATAACTAACGCCTTAACTATGGGCTCAATCAAGTCTTTAACTCTGAGAATAATGCTGTGTTTTATATTTGGATTCATGATTAACGAACCGCTACTCCATAAGAATGCTGTCTGGGCGCCATTGTATCAGCTAGACCGGATTTTTCATCAGTTTTAGACAGGCCCCACATAAGATCACTGTGGCGAGTTAATTCTTTCTAGCAGCCGCTTTTTGATTTAATAGGATGCTGGCACTATTTTAGTTGGAATTCGTTCAATTTCACTTTTTACCCCGGGTAACTGCTAAAGTACGCGGGTTAATGGGCAATATGGCCAATATTTAGTAACATATCCGGCCTTTTTACTGCGGATTAAGCGACTTCCAATGGCATTGGTTTTACTGGGTATCAATCACAATACAGCGAGCATTGACTTGCGAGAGAAGGTTGCCTTTCCGCCGGAAATTGTGGGCGATGCAATCAGTAAACTGAAGGCAATGGATCATGTTGACGAAGCCATTATTGTCTCAACTTGTAATCGGACCGAGCTCTATCTGGAAACCAGCCAGGTCATAACCGTCACCCTGACCAGCACAAAGTCAGTATTGGTGGAATGGCTTGCCGAATTTCATCAGTTGTCTGCAGAGGAATTAATGCAATGCAGTTACTGTTACTGGCACGAGGATGTGGTGAGGCATCTAATGAAGGTCTCCTGTGGGTTGGATTCCATGGTGCTGGGAGAGCCTCAGATTTTGGGCCAAATAAAGTCGGCTTTTGCGGTATCGAAGGGTATGAATGCGGTAGGAGTTAATTTAAGTCGCGCCTTTGAAGAGGCGTTTTCCATTGCAAAAGAGGTTCGCACCGACACTGCAATTGGAGAAAATCCGGTATCAGTAGCCTATGCTGCTGTTGCGCTGGCTGAACGAATCTTTTCTAATTTGTCCAGTCTGTCAATATTACTTATAGGCGCAGGTCGGACTATTGAGCTGGTTGCCAGACATCTGACAGACAAAGGTGTGAATCAAATTGCGGTGGCTAATCGTACACTGGATAATGCCTTGAAGCTGGCGAGAGAAATTGATGCCCATGGTGTATTACTTTCCGATATCCCTGAGCAACTGGTGAAAGCAGACATAGTCGTTTCTTCCACGAATAGCCAATTACCCTTGTTAGGGAAGGGCGCCATAGAGCGGGCACTGAAGCAACGCAGGCATAAGCCCATGCTGCTGGTGGATTTAGCAGTACCTCGCGATATCGAAGCCGAAGTCGGTGAAATAGCCGATGCCTTTTTATATAGCATTGACGATATAAGTGGGGTGATTGATGATGGCGTGAAAAGCCGCATTGAGGCAGCTCAGCAGGCGCAATCAATCATAGAGAGGGGAGTTGAAGAGTATCAGCGTCGGGTCAGATCTCTCAATGCGATAGCTACATTGCGGGCCTTCAGAGAAAAGGCCGAATTGATAAGGGATGTGGAGATACAGCGAGCAGTGAAAGCGTTGGAGAGAGGGGAAACCGCAGATAAGGTGGTAGAGAGTGCTGCCAGGGCTATCACCAATAAATTAATCCATTCACCCAGCGTGCAAATGAAAAAAGCCAGTTCGGAAGGTAGAGATGAATTATTGTTATTAATTCAGGAATTGTTTGAGCTGGACTTCGATAAATTCAGCTGAGGAATCCGGCTATTTGTATTAAGTTGTGTAGTAAAAAATCGAGTATAGTAACTAATGAAAGAATCGATTCGCAGCAAATTGGAAACTCTAAAAGATCGTTTTGACGAACTGGAGGCGTTGTTGAGTGACGCAGACATCATCTCCAACCAAAATCAGTTCCGCGAATTTTCTAAAGAATATGCTGAGATTGAAGAAGTGGTAACTAACTTCGATCGATTTCTTTGTGTCTCCGGAAATTTGGAAGAAGCCCGTGAAATGCAGAAGGATTCTGATCCCGATATGCGCGCTATGGCAGGAGAGGAGATCGCCAGCAATGAGGAAGAATTAGAATCTCTGGAGCAACAGTTGCAGAGATTATTACTACCCAAAGATTCCAAAGACAGCTGCAATGTGTTTCTTGAGATTAGAGCCGGCACTGGCGGTGACGAGGCGGCCATTTTCTCGGGTGATTTGTTTCGCATGTATTCCCGTTACGCCGAAGCTGAGAAGTGGAAGCTGGAAGTGATCACTGAACGTCACGGTGAACATGGTGGCTATAAAGAAATAGTGGCCCGTATCGAAGGCAAAAATGTGTATGAAAAGTTCAAATTCGAATCGGGTGCACACCGTGTACAACGTGTGCCGGAAACCGAAACTCAGGGTAGAGTCCATACCTCAGCCTGCACGGTAGCCATTATGCCGGAGCTTGAGGATGTGGATGAAATTGAAATCAATAAGGGCGATCTGCGCACAGATACTTTTCGTGCGAGCGGGGCAGGCGGGCAGCACGTTAACAAGACCGATTCAGCCATTCGATTAACCCATATTCCAAGCGGTATCGTTGTTGAGTGCCAGGACGAGCGGTCGCAGCACAAGAATAAGGCTAGAGCGATGAGTTTATTGCAGGCCAAGTTGCTCGATCAGGCACAACAGGCACAACATCAGGAAGAATCCGATACGAGGCGTAAATTGGTTGGTAGCGGCGATCGTTCGGAGAAAATCCGCACCTATAATTATCCGCAGGGTCGGGTTACTGATCACCGTATTAAGCTTACTCTGTATAACTTGGCTGAAGTAATGTCAGGTGAATTGGGTGCGGTAATTCAACCCCTGAACAATGAATACCAGGCTGATCTGTTGGCGGGGCTGGCTTCCGAGGGTTAAATACTGCGATGAGGTTGACCATAAGTGCGGCACTTGGTACTGCTCACCGACTGCAGGCAGTAAGCGATAGTTGGCGGTTGGAAACAGAAATACTCCTGGCTGCCGCGTTGGATAAACAGCGCGATTATTTGTATACCTGGCCTGAGGCTGAGTTAACACATGAGCAGGTACAGAATTTCGAGCAGACCATGCAGCGACGTGGTCAAGGCGAGCCTATTTCTTATCTGGTTGGTAAGCAGGAATTCTGGGATATCGAACTGCTTGTCAATAAGTATGTGCTAATCCCGCGGTCTGAGACTGAGTTGTTAGTGGAATCAGCGATTGCACTTTATAACGATCGTGCCGGTGAATCGCTGCGAGTGGCAGACCTGGGTACTGGTAGCGGCGCAATCGCACTGGCTTTGGCTAAAACTTTTCCTGATTGGCGAGTCACAGCTATCGATGCCAGCGCGGATGCATTGGCAGTCGCAGTAGCGAATTCCCTACGTCTAGAACTTACTAATGTTGAATTTAAGCGGGCATCATGGTGTGATGTTTTTGATGATGATCAGTTTGATCTGATTATCAGTAATCCACCCTATGTAGCGCCGGATGATACTCATTTGCAGCAGGGAGATCTTCGTTTCGAACCATCCACTTCGTTGATTTCTGGAGAGGGTGGTTTGGCGGATATAAGAGAAATTATTAATCAATCGTCTGCGCATTTAAAAGAAGATGCCTGGCTCCTTTTAGAGCACGGCTATAATCAGGCAGCGGACGTGCAACGCATTTTTACAGAAGTTGGATTTCAGAACCTGCTTTGTCGACAAGACCTAGCTGGCCTGGATCGTATGACTCAAGCCCAATGGTGTAGATAGGAAAAGGTGTAAGCAACAAGTTATGGTAATGCAAGATGAACAATTGCTTCGCTACAGCCGGCAGATCATGTTGCCGGAAATGGATGTCGCCGGACAGCAAAAGTTAGCCGATGCAACCGTATTGATAATCGGTATGGGTGGGCTGGGCTGCCCTGCTGCCATGTACCTAGCCTCCGCCGGGATTGGTCACCTGATTATAGCCGATGACGACAGGGTTGAATTAACTAACCTGCAAAGGCAAATTGCTCACAATCAAGCCAATCTGGGTGATCTTAAGGTGGGGTCCGCCGAAGAGACTCTGACCGGTTTGAATTCTGATGTAAAGGTGACTGTGATACCCAAGCGCCTAGTTGGCACTGAACTGGAACAGGCTGTAAAAAACAGCACAGTGGTAGTCGACGCCTGTGATAACTTCACTACGCGTTTTGCAATAAACGCTAGCTGTTTGAAATTCAAAAAGCCTCTGATCTCTGGTGCGGCTATTCGCATGGAAGGCCAGGTTGCTGTATTTGATAGTAGATCTCCGGAAAGCCCTTGTTACCAATGTCTATACAACGAGGGCAACGATGAAGACGCAAGCTGCTCCCAAAATGGTGTAATGGCTCCATTAGTTGGAATTATTGGGTCGGTACAGGCGCTGGAGACTATTAAAGTGCTAACTGGCATCGGGCAAACTCTTACCGGTCGACTATTGATATTGGATGCGGTAACCATGCAATGGCGGGAAATGCGCCTGCCTCGAGATCCCCAATGCCCTGCCTGTAAAGGTAAGTGACGCCTGTTTTGAAGCACTTTGTCCTGCCGAGCAGGGGTTTTAGAGATTAGACATTGATATGCCCCTGCCATACCGCTATTATGCTGGCGCTTCATAGAATCTAATCTAAAATTGTTCCACACCGTAAATGGAATCAAGTAGTTCATCTCAGTCAGTGTCTTTCGATGCATTCAATCTGCAGGATTCACTGCGCAAGGCTATCGATGATTTAGGGTTTGAATTTTGCACCCAGATTCAGGCAGAAAGTCTTCGGCATACCTTAGAAGGCCATGACGTTACAGGTAGAGCGCAGACCGGGACCGGGAAAACGGCTGCCTTTCTAATCACTATTATTAACGACTTGTTAAATAACCCAGTGGAAGAGCGCTATTTAAATGAACCCAGGGCTCTGATTGTAGCTCCAACACGTGAGCTGGCGATTCAAATCGCTAATGATGCCGCACAATTAACCAAGCACTGCTCCATTCGCACAGTGATTATTGTAGGCGGTGAAGATTATCAAAAGCAAAACAAAGCACTCGCAGCGGGGCCGGTAGATATCGTTGTGGCCACTCCTGGGCGCCTGATCGACTTTGTGCAGAATGACAATCTGCATTTAGGTTTAGTTGAACATCTGGTACTGGATGAGGCTGATCGCATGTTGGACATGGGTTTCATTCCCCAGGTGCGCCAGATTGTTTCTCGTACCCCGAAGAGAGATTGCCGCCAAACCCTGCTATTCAGCGCAACCTTTACACCTGAAATTATCGAGCTGGCTGCACGTTGGGCGCTGGATCCGATCATGGTGGAGATTGAGCCGGAGAAAGTTGCTGCGGAAGCAGTTAATCAGGTCGTCTATCTGGTTACTATGGCGGATAAGTATAAATTACTTTACAACTTGATCTCTGAACCTAGTGCGGACAAGGTTCTGGTGTTCAATAACAGAAGAGATCAAGTGCGTCGACTGGCAGACAATTTGCACCGCAATGGGATCGAATGTGGGCTGTTATCTGGCGAAGTGCAACAAAGCAAACGCATTAGAACTCTAGAGGCATTTAAGGGCGGCAAGCTCAAGGTTCTGGTTGCAACCGACGTGGCTGGTCGTGGTTTACATATTGACAATGTTACCCATGTTATTAATTACTCCTTGCCTGAAGAAGCCGAAGATTATGTACACCGCATCGGTCGAACTGGGCGGGCAGGTTCGGTAGGCACATCAATCAGTTTTGCCTGTGAGGAAGATTCGTTCTTGCTTCCGTCGATTGAGGACAAACTTGGCACTAAGCTGCCCTGCATTCACCCGGATGAATATTTACTAGAAGCTGCACCGGCGTTTTCTCGTCCCTCTACATTCGCCAAAAAACCCAGTACAGGCGGCAAGCGCCCACTGCCTCGTCGGCGGAATTACTAAATTTATGAGCTGCATGGGATTATATGCTTGAAGGGGCCGTTCCTCAGAAGCGGTAAAATTTAGTTATCGCTTGCTTGGGCACCGTGTTTTTTCAGAACTTCCGCATATTCAGTTGACTTGCGATGCTTCGATACTATGTCCAAAAACGTACTGCCATCTTCTAACTTAACATTAATATCATGACCCGCTTCCACAAAGAACGGAACGAAGCGCGCAAAAAATTCTTCCGTCATCCCTCGGTATGCTCTGAGCAGAATATTGTAGTCCGCTGGCAAAGACTCCGGTGGTTCAAAATCTAAAAAACTCATAAGGCGATCGTCAGACCATTCCTCATCCCGAGTCGCAGGTTGATTGCGGTCCTTACCGGTTTTCTTTTCTTCTTTCATTCCCTACGCCTATTTGAGTTTTTGTTTCAGTAAATCGTTTAGTTGTGCAGGGTTGGCCTTGCCCTTAGATGCCTTCATTGCCTGACCAACAAAAAAGCCGAAGACTTTCTCTTTGCCAGATCGATATTGCTCCACCTGTTCAGGGTTGTTGGTAATAACCTCATCAACTAATGCTTCAATTTCACCGGAGTCTGTGACCTGCTTAAGTCCTTTTCTTTCGATAATTGAATCGACACCCGAAGCATCTTCAAGCATGGCCTCAAAAACAGTTTTAGCAATTTTACCAGAAATTGTATTGTCTAGGATTCGCGCAATCAGATCACCTAGGCGGCCAGCCTGAATTGGAGATTGGCTGATGTCCCAGTTGTTCTTGTTAATGAGCCCTTGTAATTCAACAGTTACCCAGTTGGCGGCCAGCTTTGGGTCATCGCATTTTGTAACGACTACCTCGTAGAATTCGGCCAGTTCTCTGCTGGTGACCAGTACCCCGGCATCATAATCACTCAGTTTATATTGCTCGACGAAGCGGGCACGTTTTGCGTCGGGTAATTCAGGCAAGGTCTCCCGAATGGCATTGACATAGGCGCCGTCGATGACAACGGGCAGTAAATCCGGTTCTGGAAAGTAGCGGTAGTCGTTGGCTACTTCTTTGCTACGCATCGAGCGGGTCTCATCCAGATCAGAATCGTAAAGCCGGGTTTCTTGCACAATGCGACCACCTTCTTCCAGGATGTCCTGTTGGCGCTGGACTTCATGGTTGATGGCTTTCTCAACAAACTTAAACGAGTTAATGTTCTTGATTTCGGCACGGGTGCCGAACTCGGATTCACCCACAGGCCGAATCGAGACGTTGGCATCACAGCGCATGGAACCCTGTGCCATATTGCCGTCAGAGATATCCAGATAACGGATAATCGAATGCAACTTCTTCAGATAGGCAACAGCTTCCTTGGCACTGCGCAATTCAGGTTCTGAAACGATTTCCAGCAAGGGTGTTCCGGCGCGGTTTAAATCGATTCCGGTGGCACCTTGAAAGTCCTTATGCAGGGATTTGCCGGCATCTTCTTCCATATGGGCTCGGGTTACACCGATTATTTTTTCCACACCGTCTTCGAGCTCGATAGAAAGCTCCCCTTTGCCAACAATGGGAAAATCCAGTTGAGTAACTTGATACCCTTTAGGTAAATCAGGATAAAAATAGTTTTTGCGGTCGAATACCGATCGCATGCCAATCTCTGCGCCGATTGCCAAGCCGAAACGAACGGCCATCTTCAGTGCATCTGCATTCAGCACTGGCAGCGTGCCGGGCAGAGCCAGATCGAATATATTGGCCTGGGTATTTGGCTCGGCGCCGAAGGTGGTACATGAGCCAGAGAAAAGTTTGCTCTTGGTGGCGAGTTGTACGTGTACTTCAAGGCCGATAACTGTTTCCCATTGCATGATTAGCCCTCCATCGCTATCAGGTTTGGCTTGCGGGAGTGCCAGTCTGTATTGATTTGAAACTGATGTGCCACATTTAAGACCTTGGCCTCATTGAAATCACTACCGACCATGTGGAGGCCAATTGGTAAACCGCTCACTATGCCTGCCGGTATTGATATGCCGGGAAGGCCTGCCAGATTGACGGCAATGGTGTAAATATCCTCCAGATACATAGCTACAGGATCAGATTTGGCGCCAAGTTCAAAAGCGGTGTGGGGAGAGGTAGGGCCGAGAATTACGTCGACCTCTTTAAACACAGATAAAAAATCATTCCTGATAAGACGCCGAATTTTTTGTGCCTTGCGATAGTAGGCATCATAAAAACCGGCTGAGAGCGCATAAGTGCCAACCATAATGCGACGTTTGACTTCTTCGCCAAATCCTTCGCTGCGTGAGCGCTTGTACATGTCTTCTAAATCAACAGGTCCATCGCAGCGATAACCATAGCGCACGCCATCGTAGCGAGACAAATTTGCGGACGCCTCGGCAGGTGCAATAACGTAATAGGCTGAAACCGATAAATGATTGTTTGGTAGATCAATTTCTTTAATGGTCGCACCCAGGCTTTCAAAGACCTTTAATGCATCGCGTATTTTCTGCTCTACTTCTGCGGATAAGCCTTCGGCAAAATGTTGCCTGGGAATGCCGATTTTCAATCCTTCCAGCGAATCGTTTAGAGTGCGAGTGTAGTCGACTGTTGCTTTGTCCGCGCTAGTTGAATCTTTCTCATCCAGCCCGGCCATCACATTGAGCATCATTGCCGCGTCTTCTGCGCTTTTACAGATTGGTCCGGCCTGATCCAAGCTGGAAGCAAACGCGATCATGCCCCAACGAGATACGCGGCCATAGCTGGGTTTGAATCCGGTGACGCCACAAAATGCTGCTGGTTGCCGAATAGAACCTCCGGTGTCTGTGCCGGTTGCCATTGCACATAAGTCAGCCGCTACTGCTGCTGCAGAGCCACCAGAGGAGCCTCCTGGCACTCTGGATGAGTCCCAGGGATTTTTAACTGGTCCGAAGTAACTGGTTTCGTTGGAAGAACCCATGGCGAATTCGTCCATGTTAGTTTTACCCAGCGTCACAACACCCGCCGCGTTAAATTTTTCCACCACCGTCGCATCATAGGGGGATACAAAATTGTGCAACATACGTGAGCCACAGGTTGTAGTAATCCCTTTGGTACAGAAAATGTCTTTGTGCGCCAACGGTACGCCAAGCAATGGGTTGCAGTTTCCTTCACTTCTGGATTTGTCTGCGGCTCGCGCTTGCTTCAGGGCGGTGTCCTCGCAAATCGTAATATAGGTGTTAAGGT
>CAVOCG010000065.1:0-14133 GCA_963694095.1 Gammaproteobacteria bacterium | reverse complement strand
TAATTCAATACGGCTCCACCACTCACCCAACCGCCTGTTTTGCCGATAACTGCGAGCATAACTCACTATATTTACGAAATTTTTCTCTTGAAAGAGTAAACACATGCTAGCTAATTTATTACATGTTGTCACAGTTTTATAGAGCAATTGCTCTAGACATCGCCGCTGTGAAGTTCTATTTTATGGTGGTCAAACGCGATACAGATGGCTCCACTGTTCAGTAAATTAAATTCTTCATTATATTGACTAAGGCAGTTTTATTTTTAATTGCAGACCAATCCGCCGGCCATTCAATAAGAAATATAAACTGGTTGATTCATCAGTCAAAATTAAAATAATCATCATTGAATATGATCAGTTTTAATTGAAATTGTTGTCTAGCCAGTTTGAGATGCTAGGCTATCAGGATGTAACAGCATTTGATGAAGGGACAGGCGAATCTTTTCAAAAAGCTTAAGGAAGATAACTTCACACGTGGGCTATTACTTATCAGCAACACGGGAGAGCGACGCGTAAAACCAACTGCAGATCGAAAGTTTCCTTTTAATTTGAATATAATTGGGCATTTAAAAAAGTCGGCACAACAGGGAGCACTGCAAAGAACTCTTACCAAGTTTTCCCTCAAAAAAGAGAATGTTGCGGGTAGTTCAACAAAGCAACACTACACCACCGACAGATTGGTGCAGGCAATCGAAGCCGGTGAACTGCGTAACGTGTATCAGCCCAAAGTACTGCTTAGTGCGGGCGAGCTCGTGGAGGTGGAAGCGCTGGTGCGATGGGAGCACCCGCAAGATGGTATGATTCTTCTAGGCCAGTTTATTGGTCTGGCCGAAGAGAGTAGTTTGATCGACAATATTGCTCGCCAAGTAGTGCGTAATGCGCTGGTAGACAGCACCTGCTGGAAAGACCTTGGTACGTAAATCACTGTGTTAGTTAATATCTCAATGTATAACCTGAACACTAGGGATTTTGTGAATTACCTAGAGAGCAAACTTTCAAGATTCGGTGTCCAGCAAAGCAAATTATGGCATTCAGGAGGTTTGTTGAAGGAATAAACGTTCCACTATATTTAATTAGATACCAATAAAAGTCCTTGTCAAAACATTGCAAGTTCTCATTAACATGACTAGGATTTCTGCAATAATCGGGATTACCAGATCGAAGGTAGTGAAACAGAGAGTATTTCCTCTTTATCGTTCTTATTGCTTTTTCCAATTTTGCAGAGTTAAATATGGGCTTATATTAACTATCGACCGCCCCGGGTATCTTGTAAGCTATTGGCCCTATTAATCTGCTGTTTCTGGCGTCAAGTTTTTACCCCGAATAGCCTACTGGCATGGTTGATTGTTCTGTTATTTGTACCCTCGGCAGAGTTTCAATGCTAATCTTGCTTTAAATTGCAGTGTCCTAATAGAATAGAGTAGCGCGATGTTTCTACAGCAGCCTATGATAAGTCCGAATTATAAAAAATATTTTTATCTTCAACTTGAGTATTCACAGGGGTTCGTTGGCGTGTTGGCGGCAGTCAGCTTGCTCTTCATCTCCAGTGTTGATGTAAAAGCGCAGGAAGTTCCCCACTACGAAGCCGATCCTTCCTGGCCCAAATTACCCCTAGGTGATCGCTGGCTCACTGGTGGTCTGGGCGGGATATGTATAGACAGCCAGGATCATGTCTATATCCTCAATCGCCAAAACGTGGTGCCAGATGACCTGGATGGTGCGCAGCTGGCACCACCGGTAATCGAACTTGATCCAGAAGGGAATGTGGTTGGAGGCTGGGGAGATCCGGAACAACTTGGGGATCGGCTTCACGATTGTCATGTGGATAACAATCAGAATGTTTGGGTCGTTGCTGCAGCGACCGGTGTACTGCGTAAATATTCCAGCGATGGCAACGAGATGTTGTTACAACTTGGGGAGTCAGGACAATATGATTCCACCGATGGGTCTCGTCAGGGTAGCCCCTTAAATTCCGATCGGGCCCAGTTCTTCTTGCCAGCTGCACTCGATGTGGATGCCGATACAGGGGATATTTATGTGGCCGACGGGGAGCTACCTGGAGGCAACCAACGCATTGCTGTACTGGACCGCAATGGGCAGTTTCTGCGCCAGTGGCCGCTGCATCGTTCCGATTCAGAACGAGATATTAGACCATTGCCACATTGCCTGCGCCTGTCTAACGACGATCTGGTATATGTCTGTGATCGCGAGGCTGATCGGATTCAGGTGTTCGACCAAAGCGGCAGCTTCATTCGCAATATCGATCTTGCCTTTCAGCCCTACACTTCACCCGCAGGTCGTCCTAGCGGAAATCGTGGTTCCGCTGTGGTGCTGGCGTTTTCTCCGGACCCGCAGCAACAATTTATTTTCGTTGTTAATCAAAATAGCGTGATGATTGATGTGGTGGGTCGCCAGTCTGGCCAGCTGCTAACAAGCTTCGGAGATGGTCCGGGAAGGTATCCCGGGCAGTTTACCCTGCCCCATGGAATCGCCGTAGATTCGGCTGGCAATGTCTATGTAGCCGAACAGGAAGGGCGACGGATTCAGAAGTTCAGAATTGTTGCCCCTGACTAGATTCTGTTAGCACATAACATTGAAAGACAGGAAATCCTGTATCAATTAATGGAGTCTTACCATGCAGCGTCGTCAGTTTTTATCACGGCTAGGAGTCGCCCTGGCACCGATTACTTTCCCTATGTTCGCGCTGGCCCAGAGTGATCGGCCGCGCATCACCGATATTCGTGTACACCGCATGAAGACCCTGGGTGAAACCGGCACCATGGAGTCAGCCTGGGCGCCGGGCAGACCATATATACGACGCATCGGCGGTGGCACTGTAACTGAAATCCTGACCGATCAGGGTATTAGTGGTATTGCACCAGGATTAAGTGCGGCTGGTGTTAACCAGATGAAACAACTATTGGTTGGTAAGGACCCATTCGATAATGAAGCCCTGGGGCACCAGATGCGATACACCAATGGCGCAGCCAGTAACTGGCGCGATGTTGGCTGTGTCGAAATTGCTCTTTGGGATATCGTCGGCAAAGTGACAGGTCAACCTCTTTATAAGCTGTGGGGAGCCGCCAAGGAAAAAGTACCCGCCTATGCAAGCATGATTCAGCTTTCCACTCCCGAGGAAAGAGCAGAAACAGCAGTTAGACTAAAAGAAGAAGGTTGGCAGGGAATTAAAATTCGATTGCATCACCTGGAAATGAAAGAAGATATTCGAACTATCGAAATGGTACGCAATGCTGTGGGAGACGACTTTACTATTATGACCGATGCCAACCAAGCACAGTCCAGCGGTATCTGGCAGCCAGGTGTGCAATGGGATTTTACCCGGGCATTGGATACAGCGCGGGCACTTAAAGAGATGAACGTCTATTGGTTGGAAGAACCCTTGCGCCGTTACGATTTCGATGGCCTGGCGGAATTAAATAGGGCAACTGATATAGCGCTGGCCGGTGGTGAAAATAACCAGGGTGTGCAAGAATTTTTGTGGATTATCGAAAAGGGTGTATATGACATCTTGCAACCGGAAATCCTGGTAACTGAAGGCGTGCAGGGGCTCAGAGCCGTCGCGGCCCTTGCATTGGCCCATCATAAACAGGTGATTCCACACCATGGCGGCGGGCAGCTCGGTACTATCGCCCAATTGCACATGATTGGCACCTGGCCACATTGTCCTTGGGTGGAAATTATGAATGATCCACCAATTTCGCCCTACACCAATGGCTTCGCAATTATGGAGAACCCACCGATGGTGGATAGCGAAGGGTTTCTGCCAATGCCGCAGGAACCTGGCCTGGGCGTCAGTATCAACCGTGACCTGATAGAATGAGTCCATACTCAGTTATATTACTGCCAAACACAATCAGTGGCGAAATACGGCACCGATAATTTATCCGAGTGACGCGGAGCCGTTGCGTAATCATAAGGTAGAGATTTGAAAATGAAAAAGTGGACATTAATTGCTTTGCTTTGTTTTACCACCCATGTTGGTGCACAAACCTTAGAAGATGAAGCGGTAGCCTGGCTGCAGGAATTCATTCAAATAGACACAATCAATCCCCCGGGTAATGAATCGCGGGCGGTAGATTTTTACGCAAAGATATTCGAGGCTGAGGGCATCGAATTCGAATCGGCGGAAAGCGCACCTGGCCGAGGAAATATCTGGGCGCGGTTAGAAGGAGGTGACGAACCCGGTTTGATAATGCTACAGCACACCGATGTTGTGCCCGCTGAAAGGGAGTATTGGTCCACCGATCCACTGTCAGGTGAGATTCTCGACGGTTTTATTTGGGGGCGCGGTGCGCAAGATATGAAGGGTACTGGAATATCACAGCTAGCAACATTTTTAAGTTTGCATCGATCGGGGCTTCCTCTTAATCGGGATGTGGTGTTTTTGGCAACGGCAGACGAAGAGGCTGGCGGTTCTTTTGGGGTTGAGTGGTTAATTAAAAATCGGCCCGGAATTTTTGCGGGCGCGGGGCTGTTGATTAATGAAGGCGGTGGTGGCAGCAGAACAAACAATCAAGTTGTGTTCGGGGTCGAAGTCACGCAAAAAGTTCCGGTTTGGTTGCGCCTCACTGCTATTGATACGCCAGGCCATGGCTCTTCTCCCAGAACAACTAGTTCGGTAACACGCATTGTATATGCACTTAATACTCTTATGGAAAATCCCTTTCCGCCACGTATTATTCCGCAAGTGGCGTCTTATTTCTCTGGGCTATCTTTTACGATGGATAGCCCGTGGGCAGAGGCTTACGCAGACATTTCAAGCGCAATTCGCGAGCCAGGTTTTCTGCAAGCGTTTCAGAACATTCGCCCTGGTCACCATGCACTGACCAGGGATACCTGCTCAATGACTCGCATGGGCGGTTCCAGTAAGATAAATGTCATTCCACCGGAGGCATGGGCGGAGATTGATTGCCGAATTCTGCCAGATAGGCCAGCAGATGAATTTATTGCAAACCTCAGAAATATGGTAGCAAGTGCAGGTGTTGAGTTAGAGGTCATCATGGCATTTACACCTGCGATTTCGGCGACCAACTCAAGACTTTATCAGTCCATTGAGAAAGTGACGCGGGAAATGCATCCAGGTTCAAGGGTATTGCCTTCGGTCACAACCGGATTCACAGACAGTCATTTCACCCGAGATATGGGAATTGTCAGCTATGGTTTTAATCCCATGATTAACGTCAGCGGTGTACCTTCAGGAGTGCATGGCAACGACGAGCGAGTGAACGAGGCTGCATTTCGTCGTGGCGTAAGCGACATGAGAGCAATTATCAGAGATCTCGTGGCTAACTAATAAGATGGCCTTACCCAAAAGCATTGGGGAAACCGCAGATATTTGAATCGGATTGCAGTCTAAAACCTATTGCCAGTAGAGTAGGAACGAGATGAACTTGTGTGCGGCAGTTGGCAACAAGTTTATTTAGCGCAGATTTAACATAAAACAATTCTAGCTAAACTAACATGGTCTATCATTTTATTCTGTCCTCATGGAAAAGGGAGGGTCACCATTGTTGTTGGCGGCTGCTTATAAAACAATGGCTGGAACCTCGGCGGTATTTCTGTCCGCTGACTATGACAAGGCTAAGCCGGTAGAAAGAGATGGTTTGATCTGGTCGGCGGCGGAATTACACTTGGAACAATTTCCCTCGCAACACCAGTAAAATCGGCAATGTCTACTGTGCTAGCGCTTGAAGGTCTGGAAGAATATGATCTCCTCGTTGACGGCGACCTGCGCCAGGTCTAGTAGGTAGTTGCTGACTTTGTTTGCTTTAGCCTTATTCACGGCTGGATTCAGATAATTCAACAAACCCACCTTGGTAAAAGCGCCTGAAAACTCCGAGCTAATTGCTACCATAAAAAGTATGCTCTAGTCTGTATACATTGGCTAAGTCATTACGCTGTCAAAGACTTACTATCACTTGATATGGGGGGAAACTATGTCACCTAGTCGAAGAGATTTTTTAAAAGGTGCCGCTTTGGCAACGGTTGCGACTAAGGTAGTCGGCCCGGCTAACCAGCGCCGGGTTCAGGCCCAGGTGATTGAAAGCCCGCCAATAAAAATGGCACAGACCGCTTATCTGAATATAGGCTACGAAGAACATGGCGATAGTGAAGGTAATGGTGATGGCTTCCCCATCTTGCTGCTGCACGGCTTTCCCTATGATGTGCGATCGTTTGACGGTGTCGTGCCGCCTCTGGTCGAAGCGGGGTTCCGCGTGCTTGTGCCCTATCTGCGGGGCTATGGACCCACGCGATTTCGCGACCCTGCGGCGCGGCGCGTGGCCGAGCAAGCTGCAATAGCACAGGATGTGATCGACTTTGCTGATGTGCTGGGTTTAGCGCAGTTTGCTACGGCAGGATTTGACTGGGGTAATCGGGCAGCCTGCATCACCTCAATTCTTCATCCTGAACGGGTGAGAGCGCAAGTAGCTATCGGCGGCTACTCTGTACAGAACACGCTCACTCAGGGGCGGCCGGGACCAGCGGCAGTTGAAGAGAGACTCTGGTATCAGTGGTACTTTAATACCGAACGCGGGCGAGCTGGGCTCGAGGCCAACCGTCACGATATTATTCGTCACTTATGGGATACCTGGTCACCAAACTGGGACTACACCGATGAAGCCTATAGTCGGTCAGCCCCTTCATTTGACAATCCAGATTTCGTTGACGTTGTAATCCATTCCTACCGGCATCGCCACGTGAATGTTGCTGGAGAACAACGTTTTTTAGAAGTGGAACGCCAGTTGGCAGAACGACCTGTGATTGAAGTGCCAGCGATTGTGTTGCGCGGTGGGGACAGTGGATTTGGTCGGCCTTCAGAAAACCCAGCTGGGGACCAAGCCAGATTCCCTAATCTGCTTGCGCGACGAATCGTCGAGGGAGCTGGTCATGACCTGCCAGCACATCGACCAGAAACCGTGTCGGATGCGCTGCTGGAGCTACTATAGATTCTTCGTTGGCGCTATTGATCAGGCGTCGCGGTCCTATGGCTTGTTGACGATAAGTTGAAACTTGCCGGTTTTTTCATTGACCGGTAAATTATCCACTATAAGTACATCGAAGCGCACGTTCTCCATTAGCTTTTGTGCCAGGATTTCATGCAAGCGGGATTCGGTCGCATCAAAGGCGGCCTTGCGCCCATTTTCATCCAGAGATGCATCGGGGCAAATAGCAAACTGAAAGCTGGTGTTGTCGATCAGTCGCATTTGGAACCGGCTTACACCAGGAATAAATAATTCGATAATGGTAAATGCGCTGATAAAATCTTCGCTGCCATCACGATTTAGAAACATGGGTACAATTTCAGTTCTTCCAACCAGCGAGTGAACTAGGCGATAGGGTGCGATAGAATTATCATTTTCGACTAGGCGTAAAATATCCGACATGCGATAGCGAATTAGTGGCAAGGTGTAGTTGAACAAATTGGTTACTATGGAATGATCATCATATAATTCATAAATTAAATCGTCATCATACAGTTCCATGGTTTTATGATCTGCGCTTGAGAATGCCATCTTCAAATGTTCTGAACAGCCATAAGCATTGCCGATCTGACAATTGAAAGCTCTAGTAAATAAGTCACGATCCGCATCCGATTGGGATTCGCCTCCGCTGACAACTGCGATGGGAGAAATTTTCAATTCACCACTTAGTTGCTTCTCTGCCAACATTTTTATTGCTGTGGTGTATCCGGATATAAAATCTGGTTGAAATTCATTCAGGTGGGAAATGACTTTGGGTAGCGGGTCATTGACTTCATTGAAAGATGATTTTGCCAACCATTTGATGGGTCTACGCCGTATTATGCTAACCATGGAGACGCCCGCAAAATGGCCGCCGATAGCACCAAAGTAAGCCATTCTTAGGCGCCGGAAGCCGATTTTTAGACCCCATGGTCGCCGCTGCCTTGGGCCCTGAGTGAGCCCTCGGCCCCAGTCTGCCTCTGAGAATACAAAGTAACCAATTTCTCCGGAGGAGCCTGAGGTATGCACCACATGATACATGTTATAAAGCAAGTCATTGGGGTCTGTGGAGTGACTTAAAAATTCTGAGATGACTTGCTTGTTTATACGACGGTCAGTAACAATGTCATCAAAATTTTCAATTAGAATTGATTTGCTTAGTACTGGAAAATCTCCCGGAGTGCATGTCGCCGGGTCAAGAGCACGCTCCCGGATTATTCGCTGATAATACGGTGAATGATTTGCCGCATGCTTAACCAGTTGATGAAATTTCTGTAATTGCAATGTTTCGAGCTGAGGACGAGTCATTTTCTTATTTTGACCAAGCTCGAGACGCTTTCGGATCATAGTAAATAACAGGCCTGCCATCTTTAATCTCCAGGCGTAATTTTGGGCTCAGGAAGTAGTGTCAATTAATAGGACGTCACAGTCTGTTGGCAGGATCTTAAGTACTGTAGAGATTCAGCAGCCTAGCCTTCCGGGGACCCTCACTCGGTCGGAAGTCATATCTTTTGATGGAATTAGTTGCCCCTAATGTGAAGCGTACGCTCTCCTTATTCGACCGGTTCGATTCGAAATAATGCGCCATTTATTTCGTCAGTTAAGACATAGATATGACCGTCTGGTCCTTGCTGGATATCCCGGATGCGGTGCCTAAGGTCATTGAGCAGGGATTCGCGGCGGATCTCTTCGCCCCGACTATTAAAAACGATTCGGTCGATGTGACCGGTCTTCGGTATTCTTCCCACCGTCATGGAGCCAACCAAAAGGTTGCCTTGCCATTCGGGGAAGTGCTCGCCAG
The DNA here is from genome assembly GCA_963694095.1 of Gammaproteobacteria bacterium. Lineage (GTDB taxonomy): Bacteria > Pseudomonadota > Gammaproteobacteria > Pseudomonadales > Pseudohongiellaceae > UBA9145. Next base: position 5,349 of record CAVOCG010000065.1, on the reverse strand, counting down.
TATAGAAGAGCAAGCCGGAAGGTGCGATAGATGGCCACCAGAGGACCTCGGGGGCTGTGAACTGTTCCAGCCAGGGTGTGTCGCTTACCCAGGTGCCGCGGTATTGACGACTATAGGAGGCCACAGGCCAGCCGTAGTTTTGTCCAGGCCGTATTATATTGGCTTCGTCACCACCTTGTGGTCCGTTTTCGACAGCCCATAGTTCGCCCGTTACCGGGTGAAATCCCAAGCCAAGTTGGTTTCTGTGCCCTATGCTGTAAATTTCCTGTTGGTAATTAGCGTTACCAATAAAGGGATTGTCAGAGGCTGCAGATCCATCATCGTTAAGTCTCAGGAGCTTGCCAAAGTGACTGCTCACATCCTGAGCGTACTCACCTGTTGCTGCAAAAACATAAGAACCGCCAACGCTCATCAGTAGTTTTCCGTCTGGTGCAAACTGTAATCTCGATGCGGCCACTCCGGTGTCAACGCCTTCGGCTACGAAGATATCTCTTACGTCTCTTAATTCGTTTCCTTCCAGGCTGCCTCGGGCCAGCGCCACTGTGCGTTCCATTTCGCCTTCGAACTCAAGCGGTTTTGAATAAGTCAGATAAACAATTGAATCGTCATCCGGATGAAGTTTAATGTCCATTAGCCCGGCGCGAATATTACCGGTATCAACTTCTGGAATCCCGGTTATACCCCGCTCCAGTAGTTCCCCATTTCTGATTACCCGCAGCGTTCCTTTACCGCGTTCGGTTACCAAGATATCCCCGTTGTCTCTGAAGGCCATGCCCCAGGGATGCTCGAGATCGTTGGTTATGGGAACCACGCGTATTTCAGATACTTCGAAGGTATCGTAATTGCCCTGTTGCACTGGCAATGATAGGGGTGTATAGCTTTGGGAATGTGCGCTTGTGGCATAGGCGAAAAGGCACAGTAGTAAAAATTGAAATCTGCTTGTCTTTCTCATCGATTCCTCCGTAGGGAAACAAATGTTACTGAGGGGGTATTCCCTGTATTCAAAAAGGAATACATTGCACTATTCTATACTGTATTAGTCTGTAGTGGGCGATGGGACTGGGTCCGTCCACTGGCCGCGTTGACGATCATATCTGCAGTTACTGGGCTACGGTTGAAGTAATGCCCATCCATCGCATCGGAGATTGCGCAGAGCAATGCGGCAGCCGCACAGCCCTGTATGGGTTCACCAATTCCCTTGGCACCGACTGGGTTTTGCGGATCCGCCTTGTCGATGGCGGCCCAGTCCATATTAGCCTGGACATCCAGCATTGAAGGAGGCTTGGACTGATGGAGTGTCACGTTAGCTGGCAAGCCATTCTGCGGATCGTAGGCATGTCGTTCAAAACCTGCCATACCAAACCCCATGTAGGCCGCGCCCTTGATCTGAGCGGCCAAACCCTGAGGATGAAGCACTGTGCCGCAGTCAGCAACACCGAGATAGTCCAATATGTGATATTTACCTGTTTCCAGATCCAGTTCAATCTGAATAAAGCCAGCAGCAAGTGCCGGAACTGTTCCCTGCTTCTCCAGATTGTCTTTAGCAACACCGATCAAGCCGGTGCCCGCCAGACCTGCCACTGAGGCTGTGGTCATCGGGTTTATTCCTTCAGGCGGCGTCTGGCCGCTGTATTTTCCACCCAGTTCAATCGCACGGCGGGCAGCCTCTGCATAACTCATAGATCGGCTTGGATTGGATCTTAAAAAGACACGTTCTCCGCCAATGTCGTAGTCCTCAGGCGTTCCACCCAAATCTAAAGCCGCTATCTCCAACAACTTTTCTACGGCGTCCACGGCTGCCACGTAGTTAGTTCGAGTCATGGTGAAGGAGGTATTGCTGCCAAACTGACCCAGATTCCAGGGCAGGTGCTTGCGGCTGTCGCCGCGCTCGACTACACAATTTTCCCAACTGCATCGCAAGACTTCGGCGGCAACACGCGAGGTGCTGGTATGTGAGTAAGTGCCGAGATTGCCTACGCCGGTATGGATGTGCAGTTTGCCATCAGGTGTAATGCGCACTAGTCCGTCGAAGCCGTTGCTGCCAGCAGAGTGGTATGCCTGTCCCACGCCGACACCGATAACTTTGCTGCCATTGCGCTGGCCGCTCTGTGCTTTTTTCTCTTCCCAATCAAATTGCTCTGCGCCTTTTGCCAGTGCTTCGGGCAGATGGGAACTGGTTATCGATGTTTGATTGCTGCCAAACAGGGCATCGTGTTTGGGCGCGTTGATGCTCCTTATAGCGAGCGGGTCAAGGCCCAACTCTCTCGCTGCCTTGTCCATTAATGGTTCGAACGCGGCGGCAAGTTGATTCTGGCCTGGTCCACGCTGCGGGCCCTTTGTTGGTGTGTTCGTGAAAACCGGTAGACCACGAAACCGCATGGCCAAAGGTGTATAGACTAGCGAAACGGCATCTGCGGCGGATAGCCAGTCAGAAAACCCGGCATAACCTCCATTGTCCTGAACGATATAAAGGTCCACGGCGGTAATGCGTCCATCTTCGCGAAACCCAATCTTGACTCGACCCTGAAATCCGTGGCGTGCTGAGCCGATGTAATATTCTTCTTCTCGTGTAATGCGCAGCATCACCGGTCTGCCAGTTAGTCTAGCCAGGTGAGCAGGAATCGCCATGGAGGGATAGCCGCCGCCCTTGGAGCCGAAACCGCCGCCGCAGAATTCGGCTATAAAAACTAGATTTTGTGGCTCAATGCCTATGAAGGAAGCTACAGCGGGTACTGGAAAACTCTGACTCTGGCTGGAAGCGTGCAGTATACATTTGCCGTTTTCCCAATAAGCCATAGCAGAACGCGGTTCCATGGAATGATGCGCGTTGCTTGCAGTAACAAAACTCTCATCCAAGATAACCTTGGCGTCGCTAAAGCCGGCGTTAATATCACCCACCGTCCATTCAGTTGCTGGCTCTCCCAGGGGAAGTTTATCCTCACCTGCATTGGCGAAGTCTGCCAATGACCATTGCACGGATTTTATTGCGCTGCTTAACGAGGAGCTGTCAGCGGTTCCTTCAGCGCGGGCATTTGGGTTGCCGACATTACCCTCGACGCGTGCGTTAGAGCCATCTGGATGCAGGCTTGTTAATGGGTCCACGGAAAAAGGCAATCGCTCAAAATCGATTTTGATTACCTCAATAGCAGCTTCTGCAGTTTGTTCATCGACTGCAGCCACTGCCAAAATCGGATCGCCAACATAGGCGGGCTCATTGGTGAGAATCTGGCTCTGGACACCTGGTAAGGTGGGCACATCGTCCGCGGTAAGTACCGCGATCACACCCTCTATGGCGAGTGCCTCGGAAATATCGATGTTACGCACATGGGCGTGGGGAACGGGACTGGTGAGTAATCGACTGTAGAGCATGCCTTCAGCCCTGAAGTCCTCGGCATATTTGGCTTTACCTGTCACCTTGGCATGGATATCCGGTGGCGTGAAGTCTTTGCCAATTAATGTGTATGCCATAGTAATTCCCCAATTTTGAAATTAATAGAAGCATAGTTGTCTGCGTTGTTTTGGTCAACCTAATGGCGTACTATGCAGGCCGACTTTATCTGAAAGAGTAAGCTAAATCGCATTTGAGAATGTTCTCCCTTCCGCGATGTGCTATCAAGCGAAGTCTACCCATTTACTGAATTAATTTAATCGCTCCGATTGGCGTGGCGCTATGTTGTTAGATCGACTTCATTTTAACAAAGACACACTGCAAGACCTGTTGACGATTGCCTTACCAATGGTGGTTTCGCAGGGGGCGTTCGCGGTGATGATTTTTACTGACCGCTATTTCATGTCACAAATAGATCCTACCCATATGGCGGCGTCATTAGGCGGTGGTGTGGCAACATTTTTTTCTTTCTGTTTTTTCTCTGGGCTGCTTTCTTATGCCAACGCGATGGCTGCGCAGTACCTAGGAGCAGGGGAGAGTGAGAAATGCCCTCGCGTAGTCACACAGGGCCTGATTATCACATTGATGAGTTTGCCATTTCTGGCGCTGATTACTTATTTCGTGACAGGTATATTCGAGGGAATGGGGCATGATCCGATACAAGTCGAACTGGAGAGAACTTATTATCTGATCCTGATGTCAGGCTCTGTAATCAGTTTGAGTAAAATTTGTATCTCTTCGTATTTCGCCGGTATAGCGAGAACCCGCGTGGTGATGATTTGTGACGTGGTCGGATTGATATTAAATGTACCGCTGAGTTATGTCATGGTATTTGGGAAGCTGGGTTTTCCGGAATTGGGAATCACCGGAGCGGCTATTAGTACGCTGGTAGCCACACTGTTCTCCCTGATTTTGTTCTTCTGTTTTTACTTACAAAAAGAGCACCGTGAGACGTTTCGAGTGCTTGAGTCATTCAAATTAGACAAAGCAATACTGAAACGGTTTCTGCGTTTGGGTTTTCCGTCAGGTGCGGAGCTGTTTTTGAACGTCGCTGCCTTTAATTTATTTCTATTAATGTTTCAGTCCTATGGTGTCGTGCAGGGTGCTTCTGCTGCAATCGTGCTTAACTGGGATATTCTTTCCTATGTTCCGATGATGGGATTGAATATTGCTGTAATTAGCCTTATTGGTCGTTTCGTGGGTGCAGCCGACATGGCAAAAACCAACGAAGTAATTTCGGCTGGATTTTTATTGGGGCTGTTTTATTCGGCGGCACTGGCAGCTATATTTATAGTGTTTCGCTTCCCGCTAGTTGAGGTGTTTGCTCCGCCTGGAGGAGACTTCGGGGAAATAAGAGAGTTGTCCGCTTTTATGATGATCGGTCTCTCTACTTATGCCATGGCCGATGCGGTCATACTGGTATCGGGTGGCATATTGCGCGGCGCGGGGGATACTCGTTGGCTAATGACCGCTTCTGTTACCTTACACTGGGCTATGCTAGTCGCCCAGTATTTCATAATTGTAGTGTTGCAATACGGACCTAAAGCTTCCTGGTGGACTTTTGTTGTGATGATATTGTCTATCGCTGTTGTTTATTCGCTCAGATTAAAGGGTGGGCGTTGGCGAGATCCGGAGGCGCTAAAACTGGTCATGGTTGAATAAATTCGACCCAGCTTCTATATCGCTTGTTCCATTCCGACGTTACTTAGCTTAGTTTCTCCAAGCTCACATTGCTTAACTGGCAACAGAGTACTGGTTTGGTGCATACTGTGGCTAATAATGACATATTACCTTAGTATGAGAATTGTATATGATAAATTGTACCAAGAGCTTGCTTAAGCCTGCTTATCTGTTATTTGCAGCGTTGCTATTCCTTGCATCTACTGCGCTTTCCCAATCCCAATACAGTGACTCTCTATTGTCCCAGAAACGCTCTTTTAATAGCCAGGGTGCTAGTGCGC
>CAVOCG010000064.1:0-14172 GCA_963694095.1 Gammaproteobacteria bacterium | reverse complement strand
ATCAAACCATCCCAATTGCAAATCTAATGAAATCGACTCACTAAGCGACCAGTTTTAGCCAAACCCCTATTTATTATCTACCCTTCTATCGATTACTTTATCTATCAAACCATATTCAACGGATTCCTCGGCACTCATGAAATTATCTCGCTCAGTATCGCGCTCAATGGTCGCGATATCCTGACCTGTGTGTTCTGACATAATTACATTAAGTTTCTCACGTATCTTTATGATTTCATTAGCTTGAATTTCAATATCTGAGGCTTGACCTTGCGCCCCACCGCTGGGCTGGTGGATCATCATCCGGGAATGAGGTAGCGCCACCCGCTTGCCTTTCTCGCCACCAACCAGGAGTAGCGCGCCCATACTTGCAGCCTGGCCAACGCACATTGTGGCCACATTAGGTTGAATAAATTGCATCGTGTCGTATATAGACAAGCCAGCCGTGACAGAGCCGCCGGGGGAGTTAATATAAAGGTGGATATCCTTATCCGGGTTCTCTGATTCCAAAAAAAGCAGTTGGGCAACAACCAAGTTTGCCATATGATCTTCGACTTGGCCTGTTATAAAGATCAATCGATCTTTCAATAACCGAGAATATATATCGTAGGAACGCTCTCCTCTGGCAGTTTGCTCTACCACCATCGGCACCAGGCTGGCTGTGATGTTATTTCTTGATATTTCCATCTATTCAGTTATCTCCTTTACGGTTTCCTTTGCTGGCGCAGGAGTCTGCTCGGGATGAATGACGTCCGCATAACTCACTACCTTCTCAACTACCTTAGCCTGCTCGATGATGTATTCAAAAACCTGATCCTCCATCACCGTCGACTCTACAGCGGTTAATTGCTCTTCATTATTGTAATACCAGTTCACCACTTCGTCGGGAACTTCGTAAGTTGAAGCGATTTCCTCGATCTCTTCTCGAACTTTCTCCGGATCAGCTTTCATCTCCTGATCTTTGATTACTTCACCCAGAACCAGTCCCAGTACCACCCGCTGCTGCGCCTTTTCCTTGAATAATTCATCCGGTAACATGGATGAATCGATGTTCTGGCCACCACCCATCCGTTGTAAAGCCTGCTCACGCAATTGCTGAATCTCACCAACCACCAAACTTTCCGGTACATCCACATCTACCAGTTTAACTACCGCATCAGATATTTTGCTTTTCATCGTATTGCGACTGGCAGATTTCATTTCCCGGGTCATGTTACCCAACACCTCGGCCCGGAAGGCTTCATTGCCCCCTTCTTCGACACCGAAGCTTTCGTAGAAAGAGTCATCGACTTCAGGTAGGACCTGCTCACTGACTCGATTCAGGCTAATATCGAACTCTACTTCTTTTCCTGCCAATTCTGCATTTTGGTAATCCTTTGGAAAGCTAAGCGGAATTGTAAACTTATCGCCTGCTGACTTATCATGAATACCTGCTTCAAACCCGGGAATCATATGCCCTGACCCCAGTAGCAAGTCTGTGCCCTCAGCCTTACCCCCTTCAAATTCGTCACCATCCAGGCGGCCGAGGTAATCAATATTCACCTGGTCATTATCAGCCGCAGCTCGATCTGCTGTCTCCCAAGACTGTCTCTGTTTACGCAGTGTTTCAATCATCTCATCGATATCGGTATCGTTAATCTCGGCCGTCACATGTTCAGCTTCTATTTTCTCAAAATCTGGCAGCTCGATTTCTGGATAAACTTCAACAACAGCGGTGAATTCAAGATCTTCACCTTCCTTCGGGTCAGCTGCCTCAATTTTTGGCTGCCCGGCAGGTCGTAATTGTTCCTCGTTGATAGCTGCAAAATAGTTCTGGCTCATGAGTTCACCCACTACTTCCTGGCGAATTCCTTTACCAAACTTACTTTTAACAACTTTTAAAGGAACCTTACCTTTTCTGAAGCCTTTCAGACTTACCGTTTTAGCGGCTTCTTGCAGTCGGGCATTAACGGCAGTGTCCACTTGTTCACTGGGCACAGCGATTTTAATTTTCCTTTCTAAACCATCGGTAGTTTCAATAGAAACCTGCATGTATCAACCTCATTAGTCCATGGGGGATTCGCCCCACGGCCCTATGCTAAAAAGAATGTAGTGTATTTCCCTAGACACTCATCGATCTAATAAGTACTTAAGATGACTTGGAACCTGCGTTTTATAACAATTTCAATGAGTTAAATGATTCTGTCTTGCTCGGGAAGTGCGCGATTTTCCCATATCAATTGCCACTATTCAATATCAAGGTCTTCTGAAGAATTATTTAATATCTCAGAACAACAGAGCAGGTATATCTTCGGGGGGGAATTCGGTAGTTACGTTTACCATATTACAAGGGTCACAAATGCAGCTATGCCCCAGGTTTAGAGGCCTCTGCCAGCATCACCTCGGACATGCTTCAAATTACACAGCAACACCAAGCAATTAATCAGGGGGCGGTAAGATTTAAGCATCTTTATAACCTAGCTCTACATTGCTGAGGGGTAATTGATTATGATTAGCTAATTTAAATAAACTTAGAGTAGAAGTAACGCAATGATCAAACACCAAGAAATCGCCGCAGTGATTTTAGCCGGAGGCAACGCCGCTCGTATGAATCACACCGATAAAGCCCTGGTGCAGCTAGGTGGCAGAGAGCTTATCAGTTATGTTATCAATCGCGTATCGCGTGAAGTTGATAATATAGTTCTCAGCGTAAACCGAAATCCTCACAGATATAAACAATTCAACCTCCCTTTGATCGAAGATTGCAGCAAACAATTTGCCGGACCTTTATTAGGCATTCACAGCGCCATGAATTGGATAATGACTAATACGTCAGAACCAGCATTCAGACAGGTAGAATATCTGGCTTGCTTTCCGGCCGACGTGCCTATTTTCCCGGACAACATAATCTGCAAATTGGCCAAAGCGCTCAGCGCCAATCATTCCAGTCTGGCAATGATTCAAACTGGTTCTCAACTGCAACCACTATTCTCCTTGTGGCGCCTCGATACATTTGCACAAATCGATAACGCAATTAAAACGGGAATCTATGGGCCGAAACTTTTTGCGCGGCAATTGGATAATGTGGTGGTAAATATTGAATTAATTTCATCTTTGGATTTTTTTAATATCAATACGCTGGATGACCTCAGTAAAGCTGAAAGTGCTATAAATATTGGGCTGGTGAAGTCTTAAGCAAATTGTACTTTAATTATTGTCATTTTTTTACCTTAGGAAACTTTCCTATCCCATTGTTTAGGCTAAAAAAATAAACCCCGCATTTTTTAAAAACCGCCTATAACCACTTGTTATCGATAGAATTTATTCGATAAAAATTTAGCTGATCTAAAAAAAATTAGCGCGAAAATGGCATATTTATTGCGCCCTTTTTTTCTTTCGCAACAAAGATTATATTTTGCTCACTCGCTAGCTTAAGGTTACTACCTGACCTCCAAGTCAGAGCTAATTCCAATTAGTGGCAACCTTAAGCTAGCGGAGACCAACCTCAATTCAGCGCCGTTCTCTTTACATTTTTACTGCTTTACTTAACCATGCATTTATCAGTTCTAGAGATACGCTGGGTTAAACTCGCGCCAGTTGATTACGATATTAATTAATGTCTGTGCATAAATTGAGGCAAGGCCTAGAGTGAAAGCAGTCGCGGGCGACCCCTCGAACAAAGAATTCCAGAATATTCCGACTATTGCGGCAGCGCACCATGAAAAGCCCTATGGCGGCGTCTATCCTTACGGGATGGCTGAAGATGAAATCCGACTTTGCTCACAGATCATGACTATTTTTGATGCTTTTACAGCCTCTGAGCGTCCCCTATAAAACCGCTATGAAAACCGACGCGCTATCGATATATTGGCCTTAGAGTCAAAACGCAGTTTGCTGGATAATGTTTAGTGCAGGTCTTTATCGATGCTAAAGACCTTTCATGTTATCTACTCTTCTCGATACTCTCCAGCAGCTGGAGCCAGCAATGCGGGAAACCAACCCCGCGAACCTAGCTTACACACACATGACTGATACCGGTCTTGGTCTCGCCCGAACGCAAATTATGCAGCAATTTCTCCGGACCAGCAAAACGCCGGCTCTTTGAGTCGGTTAAATACATCATCAATACCGTGCACAAAGAAAAAATGCCCTCCGTTTGGGACCCGATAATAATTTGCGTTCGGCAAGCATGATGACAAGTATTCACAGTCTGACCTCATCGAAAGCTGATCGGCACTACCCTGCCATATAAACGTACGCGTCTCTAACTCACTGAGTTTAAAGGGCAATTTTTTGAAACAAATAGCCATATCCTGAGCCACTCCCTCATGCCCATGGCGCACAGCCTCCTGGTGATCAGCCACAAGTGTTTTAATAAATTGGGGATTAGTCAGCACTTTTTTGTCCGTGTAGTTCAACACATCCTTCAATTTTTCAACATGTGAGGCTGGGCTATCGGGAAAGAACCTATGTTTCATTCTCACCAGCATTTTAATTACAAAGGGTGCCAAACCGCTTAAGCAGTAGGCCACGTAAGAGTCCTTGCTTGATTCTTTAAATACATTGCCCGGTACGCCAGCAATATTGATGTGTAACATTATTCTTGCTTGCGCCATATGGGCTAATCTGAGTGCAAAAACTCCACCCGCCGCCATTGACATCAATCCGAATTGTCTAATTCCCAGTTCATCGGCCAGGAGTAGTAGGCTTTCGCAAAATTCGTCTGCTGATTTGTAGTCATAGAATTCTGACTGGCCAATACCCGGCCGATCTACGGCGATTAACCTGTATCCGGATTTGAGCGAGCTGTGGTGAAAGAATGAAGCTTCTAGCCGGGAACTGCCACTATCGTGGAAAAATAGCAACGGGAAGCCATCCTTCAGTCCGTAGTCATCGACCGCGAGCAGCATTCCATTTTTTTGCTTAAAGAAGAATGAAGGCTGCGTGCTGGGGCTATGGTTTGTGTCTGGAGATGGTACCGTCAGGCCGCTCGCCTTACTCAGTAATCCGGACAACATAGATCAACCCTCACTGCCAGTAAGATATTACAATTCAATTTGCTCGATAGTAGGTGGGAATATTTCCCACGTCAATAGTTATCGTACTTTGGAAAATAGTCTTTACTGTCCTAGAGAATATAGGCTTGATTAACGCTTCTAGTTATACTGAGCATAATGGCTGAGAAGAATAACAATCCGGGTCAACCACCGAGAGTGCTCATAACAGCAACTGAAAAGCTGTTGAGGCCCTTAGTTAATCTTATGCTGTCTTTTCAAATCACATATCCCCAGCTTAATAGCATGCTTAAATCAATTTACGTGGATGTGGCAGAAAAAGATTTTCAAGTAACGGGCAGGCGGCAATCTGATAGCCGTATTAACCTACTGACAGGCATTCATCGCAAAGATGTCAAACGCCTGCGCAGTGAAAAGAAAACAGAGCAGACAACGCCTGCCAACATCTCCGCAGGTGCAGAAATAATTGCCCAATGGATGGGAACAAAAGAGTTTCTTGACGAGGATGGCAAACCCAGATCACTTGCTCTCAAAAAAAACACGAATAAAAACCTCTGTTTTGACGACTTGGTCGAAAAGGTATGCAAGCAAGACATTCGACCGAGAGTAATTCTCGATGAATGGCTAAGGCTGGATATTGCCCATATTGAAAACGAGCAGGTCATCCTTAATACCGGCGCTTTTACTCCCGTTGAGGGGTTTGAAGAAAAGGTCTTTTTCTTTTCCAAAAACACGCAGGATCACATCCAAGCAAGCAGCCATAACTTAATGGGGCAAAAACCTGCATATTTCGATAGAAGTGTTTATTATGACAATCTCTCGGAAGATTCAGTGCGGGAACTTGCGAAACTTGCGGAAAGCTTGGGCATGCAAGCACTGACAGAAATGAACAAGCGAGCTCTCGCCATGCAAACTGCGGACAAAAATCAGCAAGATACTAATTTCAGAATGAACTTCGGTATTTTTAACTTTAACCGCCGAACCGATACCAAAAATGGTAACTTGGACCCTGTAGAAGATTGATGAACCACCTATGCAAAGACTAATCACTACAATTCGTGCCGACTTTTCTTACATTGCTGTCGGGCTGATACTGGCGTTGCTAGTAGCACTACTCAATTTTCAAAGCGCCGGCATTGTTCGCGAAGGCGAAGACAAAGGCAGTGGATTTGGCGGAACTGGCCGAACTATTACACCAGGCGGCGGCAGCGGTTTCGGTGGCACAGGATTAAAACCTTATCTGGGAATGAGCAGCGCCAATGAAGTGATCATGTTGCGCCCCGGCCTCGAAGTAGCTGAAACCACACCGTTGCGAAAACCAACCATAACAGAGCTGATTACGGTAATTTCCAACACCGTCGAGCCGGTGCAATCTCGCGTTATCCTGACCAGTGCCATCTTCAAGACCACAGATTCATCTCCACTGAATATTACAGAAGCGATCCAGACAAATCTTGATATTAATGTGCTGCTTTATGAGCACGACTCCTTACTTAATAATACCGCCTTGGCCGCGACCAACGACGCTTCGACTGCTGTAGAAAGAAGTAATCGGCTTACCCATCCCGGTAGAATTCAACGGCCACAGCTTCCACCGATTCAGCGTATTCGGCCTATTCAACGACCTTCAATCCTGCCGCCACGCATTCTGCCCATGCGATTGTAAAACATTGAGTATTCGAGAAATTACCAGCGGTAATTCAGCTGTCCGACTACTGCAATATCAGGACTCGATTCGGTAAAGCCCTTGGCCGCATAACCGGTAAAAGACCAATTTCCTGTTATCTCCCAACTAAAATAGGGCAGAACCTCATGGGTCTCTAATGAAAATGAGGAGACTGCCTCACGGTAATCATAAATCAACCCTATGCTCCAGCGATCAGAAAGCGGTCTGGTCACTCCCAGTTGCACATAGGCTCCATCTTCCAAACCTTCGAACAGCTCAGATTTACCTCTGAAACTGTAACCGACCGAGCCAAATAAAGTAGAGCTTGCCAATGCTTGATAGAGATCCAATTGCACCCCGTAATCATACTCACCCGTTCCGAGGCTCTTTTCTTCATCAGCAGTTGGAATTTTTACATCGAAACGTAAATCGATAAACGGAGTGTTCGCGCTTAGTGGGTCGAACTGATAGATGACAGATGCCTGAGCATCGCCCAATCCTCGGGACGTGGATTGCTGTGTCTCTGCTCGCGCTGGGTTCACGCCCCCGACATTAGGCAAGACATTACCCAATCCGGTTACTTCAAGATGGGGGAGCGACATTAGGAACCCCCACTTACCATGACGTCTGTCGTAACTTACAGGAAAATAAAATATTTCGGTGTCGACTGGCTCACCGTAGTCACCATTGCTGTAATAAGCACCAACGGAGAGTGTTTGCTCAGTAGCAGTCTGTTCCTCGGAGCGGGAGAGAGAACTGGCAGTCAACAGACATAAAGCAGGTAGTAGAAAACAGCTTGATCTGAAAAATCTAGACTTGGAGAACCGGAACCTAGACAACATGAGTGCTTCCTTCCATTTCCTGTTGGCTACTCTTGTGTAAACTATTCCGTTTTCTTTGCAAAACCCAAGGAGGCTGAATTGATGCAATAACGTAAGCTGGTCTCAGCTGGTCCGTCGGGAAACACATGGCCCAAATGGCTGTCACATTGGCTACAAACAACCTCGGTTCTCTCCATGCCTAGCGAGTTATCCACATACTCCTGGACGCAATTCGAGTTCGCCGGCTCATAGAAACTAGGCCATCCAGAGCCCGAGTCGTACTTAGTTCGGGAATCAAACAGCACTTTTTCACAACAGGCACAGGTATAGGTTCCCGCTTCTTTCATATCCAGGTATTTGCCTGTAAATGCACGTTCAGTGCCCCTTTCGCGGCACACTCTGAATTGCTCGCTTCCAAGAAGTTCTCGCCATTCGGCCGTGGTTTTCTCAATTTTATTCTCTGAATCGCTCACTGAATCTATCTCCTAGTACCAAAGAAGCTTTCGCTCTGTATAATTAGCGCCACAAATTAACTAGCCTGGAACTGGAATGGATAATATCACCCAATCGGACAAGCTGAGTAGTGTCTGTTACGACATCCGCGGTCCGGTGCTGGAAGAGGCCAAGCGACTGGAAGAGGAAGGTCATCGCATACTCAAGCTCAATATTGGTAATCCCGCCGTATTCGGTTTCGAAGCGCCGGATGAAATTCTGCAAGATGTTATTCATAACCTGAGCAACGCGCAAGGTTACAGTGATTCCAAAGGCCTGTATTCCGCCCGCAAGGCCATCATGCAGGAATGCCAAAAGCTTTCCGTCCGTGGGGTAGAGATCGATGATATATATCTCGGCAATGGCGTCAGCGAATTAATCACTATGGCGATGCAGGCCTTGCTCAACTATGGCGATGAGGTGCTAATCCCAGCGCCGGATTACCCCCTATGGACTGCTGCTGTCAGTCTCAGTGGCGGTGAACCGGTACATTACATTTGTGATGAATCCAGCGACTGGTACCCAGATCTTGCTGACATCGAGTCGAAAATCACTCCTAAGACAAAAGCACTGGTTATCATTAATCCCAACAATCCAACCGGCGCAGTTTACAGCAAAGAGATTTTACTTCAGCTTATTGAACTGGCGCGCAAGCGTGAGTTGATCATTTTTGCCGACGAAATTTACAGCAAAATTATTTACGACGACACAGTATTCGTTCCCATTGCTTCGCTATGCGATGATATTTTTGTAGTGAGTTTCAATGGACTCTCCAAATCTTATCGGCTTGCCGGATTTAGGTCAGGTTGGATGATATTAAGCGGCACTAAAGATAAAGCCAAGAGCTACATCGAAGGTTTGGAAATTCTCACTAACATGCGCTTGTGCTCCAACGTGCCTGGCCAATTTGCGATTCAGACGGCCTTGGGTGGTTACCAAAGTATTAACGAACTTATACTTCCCAGTGGTCGATTAAGACAGCAACGCGACGCTGCATGGGAACTCCTTAATCAAATACCCGGTGTGAGTTGTGTCAAACCCAAAGGCGCCATTTACCTATTCCCTAAACTCGATCCAGCGGTATTTAATATCGAGGACGATGTTGGGCTGGTTCTCGACATCCTTGACAGAGAGAAAATCCTCCTAGTTCAGGGCAGCGCTTTCAATATTCAGGATAATAATCATTTCCGACTGGTATTCCTGCCAAGAGAAGATGAGATTGCCATAGCAATTCGCAAAATCAGCAATTCACTGGAGCATTATCGACTAGGCTAAGTCACTTTGAGTTAGCCCCATGATTTTTAATAACCCTTTATCCGCTTCTGAAAAGCCTTCACCAACAACCTTATAGGCAGAAAACTCACGGCGTTTTAACAGCCGGTTACGCATCTCAGCGAATGCTTGCGCTGCCTGAAGGCCACCTACACTGCGTTTAAACTCCTCGCTCAAACCTTGCAATGGAAACGCCTGCGACAAAAGCGACCAGCCCTTAGGTATGCTTTGAGATGAATTCACATCAAGTTCCAGAGGTAATAGCTGGTAATTCTCAATGCAATGTTTTGGGCTTTCATATTGAAAGTAACTGCAGAATTCCGCTGCTAATATTTTTGTCGCCTGCCGCTTCCCTTCCGCGCTATAGCCAGCAATATGTGGCGTGGCTATTTCAACCAGTTCCACCAGCTTTTTTTCCGGCATTGGCTCATTCGGCCAGACGTCGACCAAGGCCCGCACATCCGGCCGGTTGTTAAGAAATTTAACTAGGTCCCCACCATTTATAACTTCACCCCTTGAGGTATTTACCAGCACTGCATCGCGCTTCAGTCCCTGCAAGTTTTCTGTGTTTAACAAATTCTGAGTTGGATAAATTCCCTGTTCCGTAAACGGCACGTGCAAGGAGACAACATCAGCTTGTAACGCTTCATCGAGGGAGACAAAATTAAAATCGCTGCGGTTTCCCTCCATCTCAAGGTAGGGGTCAAATACCTGACAGCTACACCCCAGCTGCGTTAGCTTTTGGCAAAAAAGGCCACCGACATGCCCAGCACCAATGAGACCAAACACAATACCATCCAATTTCATCCCCCGTTTAACGATAAGGTGGGCGAGTGCGGAAAAGCAGTAATCGACCACCGCATTGGAATTACTACCTTTGGTATCGACAAACCTAATATCCTGCGAGCTCAGGTAATCAAGATCAATATGATCTGTCCCGCTGGTAGCTGTCCCAACAAATTTGACCCGAGTTCCCTCAAGAAGGGCTGCATTCACTTTGGTAATGGAGCGGACAATAAGAGCATCAGCCAGTAATAAATGCTGCTGCTTTATCTCGCCGCCAGGCATCGACACAAGCTCACCAAAACGGTCAAAATAGCTGCTTAAAGAAAGTATATTTTCGTCGGCAATAATAAGCATGGGCTTAGGCTCTATCCTCAGCTGGCAATCGATTCACCAGTGAGACAAAGCGCTGGGAAATTGAGAAAGGAAAATGGTAGTGTTCAAGAAATTCGGCAAATGCAACTGTTTCGATTTCCTTTCTACCGATAGAGCCCAGATCTGATTCTGAAAAGGGTTCTGCCGACTCAGAAACTGTTTTTACTATGGTAGCAAGTTGCTTGCTTAATTCCGCATGAGACTTATGTTTCTCAAGCAAAACTCCTAGCTTACCCGCTCCCCGTAATGGTAATGCTGCCACCTTATCAAGGTTCTGATACACTTCTTCCAGAGTGCCAAAATGGGCAAGCAATTCTTTTGCCTTCACCGGGCCAACGCCGGGCACCCCACTAATGCAATCCACAGAATCACCAGCCAAGCCAAGATAGTCCGGTATTTGTTCCGGGTACACACCATATTCTTTGTAGATATTTGAACGATACCGTTTCCGGTTACCACTGTAGTCCCACAAGCAGTCCGAATCGTTTTCCAGTAGTTGTGCCAGATCTTTATCTTTGGACAATATAATTACTGGTTTTTGGGATTCTGATTGACGGCGTAAACGCGTTGCAAGAGTGCCAATGATGTCGTCAGCTTCATACACCCGGCTGGCGAAGGCGGATAGTCCCAAAACCGCGCAAACTTCATTGCAGGCCGCTAGTTGCATCGCTAAATTTTCATCAGGAAGCTCACGATTGGATTTGTAATTAGGACAAAGCTGGTGCCTGAATCCACTGAACAAACTTGCATCCAGACCGATCGCAATATGAATAGGGTTTACTCGTCGCAAAAACTGCAATAAAAACTCAGTGAAACCGTAAACCGCACTTAGCTCATTTCCCGCATCGTCAGTGCATTCAACGTAGGGTGAGAAATGGGATTGAAAAATATAGATGGAAGCATCCAATAGATATATAGGATCTTTTGTCACACTAACTACTCCAGACTCTTACGAATCAGATAATAATATGTATCACCCCGTTTTGATTCCTTGACTAGCTCATGACCTAGGTAAGCACAAAACTTTGGTATATCACGGGTAGTAGATGGGTCTGTAGCAATCAGCCTTAGCAGCTCGCCAGCAGCTATATCTCGAATTTTATTATGCAGCAGCATTACCGGTTCGGGGCAATACAGACCAGTAGCATCCAGGTCTTCTGATACTAATGTTTCAGAATCCTGCGTTGACAACTTGTTCGGGTCTTTTGTCATTACTCAATCCAAGCCAATACTAGGGGCCGACAGATTATTGCCTTAAGATACTACCTGTAAATAGATAATGAATCATTAAACTACTTGCGTGAAACCAGTTGGCAAGTTTGAGATTCTACGTCGTAATCGATGTAAATTTCCCCCTTCTCCAACTGCCGCTTTACATGCTCAGTCTTATCAACTAGTGAATATTCCTGTGCTCCATATTCAGTACCTTCGCGGGTAATAAACTCTTCTATAATTGCCCTTACCGCATCACCGGATAACTCGTTTGCCGGTATTTTCATTTAACCCTCCAACAAAATCAGACCTACCTAATACATTTGACAATAGTCGCGTAACAATCATTAGAGCAATTCCATCCAATCGAGGTCGGCCGGCGCATTCAACTCTTTTCGAAGCTCGGTAAAAGAGAATAAGTTGCTATCAGCCAGCTGCGAGGGAGAAACATTAGCAATGCTTCGAAAAATACTCTCAATTCGCCCGGGGAATTTTTTATCCCATTCCGACAGCATTGACTTAATGGTTTGGCGCTGCATATTGTCTTGAGAGCCACAAAGGTTACAGGGGATAATTGGGAAATCTCGTAATTGAGCGTAACGTGTAATTTCTTTTTCTTTGCAATAAGCTAGTGGGCGAATAACCACGTTTTTCTTATCGTCGCTGAGCAACTTTGGCGGCATCGCCTTCAATTTTCCAGCAAAAAACATGTTTAGAAACAGGGTTTCGATTATGTCCTCACGATGATGCCCAAGTGCGATTTTATCAGCACCAATCGAATTGGCGTAACGATAGAGGATGCCTCGGCGTAATCTCGAGCAAAGTCCACAGTAAGTCTTACCCTCTTCGATTTTCTCAGTAACAATCGAGTAGGTGTCCTGTTCTATAATGTGATAATCGACCCCTTCCCCATCAAGATACTCGGGCAGGATATCCTCCGCAAAACCCGGCTGCTTCTGATCAAGGTTAACTGCATGCAGCTTGAAACTAATCGGCGCACGCTTTTGCAGACTCAACAAAATATCCAATAGAGTGTAGGAATCCTTGCCGCCAGAGAGGCAAACCATCACTAAGTCTCCGTCTTCTATCATATTGAAATCTGCAATCGCGCGCCCAGCATCACGGCGCAGATTCTTACGACTACGATTTAAATTAAACTGATTTTTTTGCACTGAAGTCACTGTAATACCCTGGGCTGAAATTAAACCTGTGAACTAAACCCGCTCAATCACTGTAGCAATCCCCTGCCCCAGTCCAATGCACATAGTGGCCAAACCTAACTCTGCGTCCTTGTCTTCCATTACATTGAGTAAAGTTGTAGTTATTCGTGTGCCCGAGCAGCCTAATGGATGCCCCAGAGCAATCGCTCCTCCTTTCAGATTCACTTTATCGTCCACACTATCAAGCAGCTGCAGATCTTTGAGCACCGGAATAGCCTGAGCGGCAAACGCTTCATTGAGTTCAACGCAGTCAATGTCGGTGATTTTCAAACCTGCTTTTTTTAGCGCTTTTTGTGAAGCGGGCACTGGGCCATAACCCATAATTGAAGGGTCAACTCCGGCATAAGCCATTGATCTTACCCGCGCTCTTATTTTCAAGTCTAAACTTTGAGCTTTCTCTGCTGACATCATAAGCATAGCTGATGCGCCGGTGGATATTTGCGATGAGGTGCCTGCCGTCACGGTGCCATTTACCGGATCAAATACCGGGCGCAAGTCCGCCAGGCTTTCTAGGTTAGTGTCTGGCCTTATAGTTTCATCCTCTTCGATTAATGATTTGAAGCCGCGACTGTCATGCCCTTCTATGGCAACGAGCTCGTTGACAAAACCGCCGCTTGACCTGGCAGAATCGGCTAGTTTATGAGAGCGCACCGCAAATTCATCCTGTTGTTCGCGGCTAATACCGTGCATTTTGGACAGAACTTCAGCCGTCACTCCCATCATCCAGGACGCTTTGGCAATGTATTTCGAAGCCTTGGGATTGGGGTCGACGCCATGAGTCATAGCGACATGCTCCATATGTTCCACGCCACCAACTACAAAGACATCCCCATTATTGCTTTGAATTGCCGCTGCTGCTGTATGCAGTGCCGACATCGATGAACCGCATAAGCGATTTACCGTTTGTGCACAGGTTGAATGAGGCAATACGGACATCAGTGCAGCGTTACGAGCAATATTCCAGCCCTGTTCCAGAGTTTGATTGACACAGCCCCAGATTACATCTTCTACTTCTGCCGCTGATGCGTTGGCATTACGCTTGAACAAAGCATCAATCAGATATGCCGATAGTTCTTCAGCCCGCACATTACGAAAAGCACCCTGTTTTGACCTTGCCATAGGTGTGCGAATTGCATCTACTATTACAGCGTCTCTGGCATTAATACTCACGAAAACTCTCCCCTGCAACTTCGCTAACTAGTTCCAATCTCTCACTCAAAGGTAAAAACTCGCGCCGTTATCACTCATGTGCCTCAGTTTATCCGTTACTGTATAAATAGGCCCGAGGTCCCCATACTTTTCTGCCAATTTGCAGAACTGTGCCAAACCCAAGCTAT
>CAVOCG010000063.1:0-14259 GCA_963694095.1 Gammaproteobacteria bacterium | reverse complement strand
CCACATCAGTGCCGTCTGTTCCCGTCGCTCCTGCGCATTGGGATCCGCTCCCGCCGCCAGCAATGCCTGTACTGCTTCGAGGTTACCCGAGCGCGCCGCGACCATCAGCACCGTCTCACCTCCTGCAAGAGTCTCATTCGCTCCAGCACCTGCATCGAGCAGCACGCTGGTGAGTGCTGCACTGCCATTAGTCGCAGCTAAGGCGAGCGGCAGCACGCCGTAACGATTTTCGACATTTACTTCGGCACCGGCGCGTATCAACAAGCGGGTTAATTCCTCATCATCATGATAGACCGCCCAGTGTAATGCCGTCATGCCATCGACCTGTCTGGCATTAATGTCGTGACGTTGATCCAATAGCTGACGAATTTGTGCCTCGTCTCGATGCTCCACCGCGTCAGCCAATGCAGCGACTTGAGCATTGGCAGAAAGGCTTATCCCGACAATGCCACCGCATACAAAAAAAATTCGCAGTAATGCCACAATATAATTGTTAGAAAGATTTCTACTATTTACTCCAAGCTTCTCTTGAGTGCTCATCATATTACCTGTTTGGTCTCTATTACACCGGCACGGCGTCAAATAAATTATCGATTTTTCCAGTACTGTCGCCGAATGAATCCAGCCGGACCCCGACCCTGTCCAGTAGTGTCAGATGAAGGTTAGCCAGTGGTGTGCCACTATTATATTGAATGTGGCGCCCCCCTCTTAATCCGGTGGATGCGCCGCCTGCGACTAAAATAGGTAAGTCGACGTGGTCGTGCAGGCTCGGGTTGCCCATACCGCTCCCGTACAAGTAGATGGTGTTGTCCAATAGCGAGCCATCGCCATCAGGTATGGCCTCCATCTTCTCCAGAAATCTGGCAAAAAATTCAACATGGTATTCAGCGATTTTTGCAATTTTTTCGATCTTCACCGGATCACCGCCGTGGTGACTGGTTGGGTGGTGTGGCTCCGGCACACCTATTTGAGGGTAGGTACGATTGGTGAGCTCGCGTGTAAATTGGAAGGTAATGACTCGTGTAATATCTGCCTGCAAGGCTAACAATTGCAGATCGTACATCAGTGTGGCGTGATCACCAAATTCCGCTGGCACTCCAACCGGTCGTTCCATGTCGGTGGCAATTTCCTCATCACCGATCGCCTCTGAACGCTGGATCTGTCTTTCAATCTCGCGGATGCTCTCCAGATACTGTTCGACGCGAGCCTTATCACTTGCCCCGACCTGGCGCTGAAGGCGACCAATGTCTTCCATGAATGCATCCAGCAGGCTTGCGCGACTTTTCAGCAGAGCTTCTCGCTCAGCAGGAGTTCCTCCTTGACCAAACAACCGTTCAAAAACTATCCTGGGATGAGCTTCAGAAGGAAGTGGCGTGGTCGCCGAAGACCAGGAGAGATTGTTCTGGTAGACACAAGCATAGCCGTTATTACAAACACCCGAGAGAGGATTCAGATCCATTGATAACTCTAATGATGCCAGGCGTGTTTGTTGGCCAATCTGTTTGGCAGCAATCTGGTCCGCAGTTGATGCCAGGTGATAGTCAGAGCCTTCGGTGTGTTTTGCAAAAGCCGCACTCAGAAAACCGGAGTTGGATGTGTCATGGGTTCCTGGATATGAGTCTTGCAATTCGAGATTACTGACCACGGTAATCTTGTCTTTAACTGCTTCCAATGGACTCAATATCGGCGTCAACTCATCGAGGATTTCACCGCCCTGAGGTGTCCACCGAGCATGATCGGTGCCCATCGGTATGAACACGTACCCCAGTCTAGGTACCGGTTTCGCCGGTGTGGCCGCGAGTGCGGTGGCGGCCGGAATCATCGCATCGAGCAACGGTAAGGCAATCGCCGCTCCGGCGCCCCTCAGAAACGTCCTTCTGGGTAGCGCTTTCTTCGTTATGATCATAATGCTGTCCTCATCTGAAACGGCATACTCTTCACGATTCCCATTATCAGGGATGAGAAGCGGTAGCCATCGGGCTCGGCTTCACGCACAATTTTGCGGATTGCTGGCGCATCGTAGTACTCGACTCCGCGTCCCAGCGCAAAGGTCATTAATTTCTTTGTCACCGTATCGGCGAACAGTTCTGGACGACTCAACAGACCTGATTCGAGACCGGCCACACCGGAAAATTCAGCCATGCCTGGTAGTCCACCGGCTACGTCAACCGGGTTGTCCCCAATGTACTCCCTCCATCGACCCACGGCATCAAAGTTCTCCAGAGAAAAACCAACTGGATCGATGGTGGTGTGACAGCTGGCACAAACCGGATTGTTGCGATGAGCTGCCAGTCGTTCTCGCATAGGCAGAGAAGAGGCCACTGCAGCTTCATCGAGAGCTGGCACATTCGGAGGAGCAGGTGGTGGCGGAGAACCGTAAATATTACCGAGCACCCACACGCCTCGAAGAACCGGCGATGTGCGGTTGGCGAATGAAGTGACTGCGAGTACGCTACCTTGCCTTAGCAAGCCACCACGCTCACTATTTGCGCCAAGCTCCACACGACGAAAGCGGCTGCCGTAAACACCCGCTATACCGTAGTGCTTTGCCAATCGCTCATTAAGAAATGTGTAGTCAGCATCGAGCAACTCGAGCACGCTGCGACCCTCTCGCAGTACACTATCCAGAAAAAGTTCGGTTTCCTTGCGAAAAGCCTGGCGCAAATTATCATCGAAATCTGGATAAAGGCGTGGATTGGGAACGAACTCGACTAAATTTCGCAGCTGCAACCATTGACCGGCAAAGTTAGTGGCGAGATTTTGTGATCGTGGATCCGTGAGCATGCGGCGGACCTGTTTTTCAAGTTCTTCCTGTCGGCTCAAGATTCCCTGCTCTGCAGCGCTCATCAGCTCGTCATCGGGCAAGCTACTCCACAGAAAAAATGACAAGCGTGAAGCCAGTTCGATATCGTTTATCCGGTAAGCTGAACCTGGCACCAGACTTTCTGGAGCTGTCTCAACTCGAAACAGGAATTGTGGATTCATGAGCACAGCGCCGAGCGCACTGCCTATAGCATCATCGAAATTGCTTTCAATGCGCGCCTGACGAAAGAAAGTCATTGGCCTCGCAATATCAATCTCAGTAATGGGCCTGCGATAGGCTCGTCGGGTGAGTTTAGAGATGATCTGACTAGCGCAAGCTTCTTCCTCGCTGGAACGCTCGGGTTGACAGGTAAACAGGCGCCTTCGGCTGGGCGTGTTGCCAGCGCCTTGCGCTGAAAAAGGCCCGGTCACGGTGACCTGATAAACCGCCGGCGTCAGTCGTGGATGTCGAATCTCATTGTATCGAGATTGTAGAGGCTGACGCTCGGATTCCACCAGGGCAGCGGATAGTTTTGGAAAGGTAACACCGAGGTCATGGGGTCCCGCTGCAACCGAAACTCGGGAAATGAAATTTTTATCAACTTCGGAGTGATCGGCATGATCGGGCCTGATCACCATAAAGGAATCTACAATTTCCCGATCCAATAGTAATTCCAGGGATTGAGGGTCAGTATTACGCAGACCACCTATGTCGCCGGTGCGATTACGAGCGAGACGAATCTGAATGTCGTACTCGCCGTCCTGTGGAAATGTGTAGCTGACCGACACACCACCTCGGGTACCAATTGGTAGACCAGGAATGTGCTGCTCTTGGGTAAGATCCGGCGGCACGCTGATAACCTCACTCTGCAGCGAAGTCAGAGCGCCACCCACTGCCAGGCGGCTGATTTTCTGAGCCGCGGAAATATAACGATCCAGTAAAACAGGAGGCAGGTCACCCACATTGACATTATCAAAGCCATAACCGCTCTCATCAGGAGGCAGCAATGAACGCGCATCGATGTTCAACGACAACAGGTCAGTTATAGCGTTCTGATATTCTGTGCGGTTAAGACGTCGCAGAGTTTCGGTGTGACCCGGATTTGGATTCGCCGCTGAGACTTCGTCCAGTGAGCTTTGCAGCCAGCTAATAATTGCGCGTCGCTCTTCGGCTACGGGTTGTGGCATCTCAGACGGAGGCATCGTGCCAGTACGCAGTTTCACCACGACCTTTTCAAGTACTTCAGCGTGTTCGGTGATGTCGGCGAGGTCTATATGATCCAGTCTTATATCTGCTGTAGCAAGTTGCTGATTGTGGCAGACAACACAGTACTGATCGATGGCTTCACGAGTACTGGAGGCAGATGCTAGAGACGTAGTGACATTGTTCGCTGACACAGGCAGTGTCGGCTCGACCAGATCCGGCGTGGCCGAATCCTGCGGGCTGCAAGCAGCGATGCCCAATGCTAATGCTGCGCAGGGTATTTTGAGCTTTATAAGGGTCATTAGACTCCTCTGTCTCAAGCCCTACATAGTAGCGTGAATGTAGTGGCATAGTCTAGTTGGCCACCTGATTATAGGTGATATCATCACCCCAACGCAAAACAGGTGAAAAAATGACAAGAGCTAGAAGGACATTCAGCCCGGAATTCAAATTGGAATCAGCACAGCTGGTGGTATTCGACCGCCAGTACGCAAATGCTGCCAGCAAGCATTAAGCCTTTCGGAAAGAGAGGAAATTTCTCGAGGGATAGTAGCTAATTTTTCAATTAGAACTATAGCAGCTCAACTTGAGCGGTCGCCTTCCACAATCAGCAGGGAAATCAATCGCAATGGTGGTTCTCAGCAATATCGTGCTGCCCAGGCTGATCAGAGAGCTTGGGATAGGGCCCTTAGGCCGAAAGCCTGTAAACTAATGTTGAATCGCCAACTAAGTGCTGTTGTGGGGTTGAAGCTGAAGCGCAAATGGTCGCCGCAGCAGATTGCCGGTTGGCTTAAACGAGAGAATTCAGGCGACGAGTTCAACCAAGTGTCACATGAGACAATCTACCGGAGTTTGTTTATTCAGGCGCGAGGGGCCCTGAAAAAGGAGCTGCAAGAGTGTTTGCGCTCAAAGCGAAGCATCCGACGAACTACCGCGTTCAGCCTAAGGGGAATTGGCCTTGGAGGCATGCCTAATGCAGTCTCGATACGTGAACGACCTGCCTCAGTAGAAGATAGAGCCGTGCCAGACCACTGGGAAGGTGATCTGATTGAGGGCTTGAACAAGAGTTTTATCGCCACCCTGGTTGAAAGGCATTCTCGGTATGTGATGCTAGTAAAACTAAAAGACAAGCGTTCTGATACAGTTGTTTCCGCGCTCATAAAGCAAGCACGCTTGCTACCCGACGAGCTTTATAAATCGCTGACTTGGGATCGTGGAAGTGAAATGGCAAGGCATCAGCGATTCACACTGGAAACAAACATCAAGGTTTACTTCTGTGACCCGAGCAGTCCGTGGCAACGAGGATCCAATGAGAATACGAATCGACTATTGCGAGACTACTTTCCCAAAGGCACTGACTTATCTGCTCATTCTCAAAGAAAGCTGGACTGGGTAGCAAGAGAGTTGAATGAAAGGCCAAGAAAGACCTTGGATTATGAAACTCCGGCTGATAGATTTAATGCGCGTGTTGCACTGACCGGTTGAACTTACAACCCAAAGCGGACATTCCTAAAATTATGCCATTGATGCTCCCAGTGTATGTAGCACAAAAAAATATGTGTGAATTCTTGGTAAAATACCGGAAGAAAATCGAACCACCGACAAGAGGGTTTCAGTAGACAGCGTAGCCGATTCTCTCAAGGGATCAACGAGTTACAAGTGCGAAATTAGAGTGTGCTAAAAAGAGTGCTATAAGTGCCTACTGAATTTGTATACTAAGCTACATTACTATTACTCTGACCCCGTTTATTTCTCACCACGCCTGAACAAATATATATCTATGAACTATCGAGCCGGGCCACGCCATCAAGCCCATTTTGTATACATAATCCTCACAGCTACTCTATTAAGCGCAAGCCCAGAATCGGTTAGTGCTCAAGACGAGGAGATTGAAGAGATTGTAGTGACATCAACGCGCAGCCGGCGCAGCTTCGAAGTCTTGCCCACGCGGGTGGAAGTGCTCGGGGGCGAAGAGATTAATGAGAAGGCGAGTATGAAGCCAGGTGATATTCGCATGTTGCTGAATGAGAGCACCGGCATACATGTTCAACAGACTTCCGCCACTAGCTTTAATTCATCGATTCGTATTCAAGGCCTTGAGGGTAAGTACACACAATTATTGCGCGACGGACTGCCGCTTTATAGCGGCTTTTCCGGAGGGCTTAGTCTGCTGCAGATTGCACCGCTTGATTTGAGGCAGGTTGAAGTCATAAAGGGAGCGAATTCGACCTTGTACGGCGGAGGAGCGATCGCAGGGCTTGTTAATCTGGTGACCCGGGTTCCCACTGACGAGCCAGAGCTATCCCTGCTCGTGAATGGCACATCAGCGGATGGGCTGGATACCAGTGCTTTCTATAGCGCAAGAAGCGGCGATTTAGGAACCACAGTATTTGCCTCCTACAATATGAGTGATGGTTATGATCCTGCCGATATCGGTTTCAGTGCCATCCCAGAATTCGAACGCTGGACAATCAACCCGAAGCTGTTTGTATATGGCGAAGAGAGCGAACTGAGTCTTGGCATCAGCGCGGTCAAGGAAGATCGACTAGGTGGTGATATGCAATACATTGCCGGAGACCGCTCACAACCTGCCTATTTCGAAGACAGCGCCACTCTCCGACTCTCTACCCAGCTGGCATACTCCCGACTCTACGAGTCAGGCAATGAACTTATACTGCGTAACAGTGTCAGCCGATTTCGTCGCGACTTGCTGGTGCCGGAATTCGAATTCAGTGGCACGCAACTTTCAAGTTTCTCTGAATTGCACCTGCTTGGTACAACAGGTTCATTGGACTGGGTTGCAGGGGTAAATCTCTGGACTGAGGATTTTGATCAGGGGACCGCTGCCGCGCCCATGAAGATAGATTATGATCAACACACGATTGGCGCGTTTGCCCAGGGAACTCGAAGCCTGTCTGAAAACTGGACGTTGGAAGCTGGGTTACGCGTAGATCATGACGCCGACTACGGTGAGTTCATCTTGCCGCGCATATCGCTGCTTTATACCGGTATGCAGAATACTGTCTTGCGCCTTGGCGGCGGTTTGGGATACAAGCTGCCAACGCCTTTTTCAGAAGAAGCAGAACAGGTGCAATTTCAGGGCTTGCAGCCACTTCAGATTGACAGTCTCGAAGCCGAGCGCTCCGCTGGAGTCAATGCTGACCTGAATCATTCGCTACAGGTTTCTGGTTCGCTGTCACTCGACCTTAACCTCCTGCTGTTCTATACCAGAGTGAATGATCCACTCAATCTTGTTGAGGTAGGAGCCGACGAGTACGTTTATCGTCAGCCCGTTCCTTATATTGATACTCGCGGTACCGAGATGAATGCCGTGTGGAGATGGGATGCTTTCAAGTTCTTTCTTGGCTATACCCGCGCTGACGTGCTCGAACATCAAAAGAATGTAAAGGTTGAAGCGCTATTGATCCCCAAAGACCGGGTTAACCTGGTATATGTCTATGAACGGGAAGACGATATTCGTATTGGGCTCGAAGCCTATTACTACGGTCAGCAGGCTCTTCAATCAGGCACGAAGAGTCCTGACTATTGGGTCTTCGGCCTGATGACCGAAAAGATCGTGAACGATGGCCTCTCGTTCTTCCTTAATTTTGAGAATTTCGGTGATACTCGTCAGACTCGCGACGGCGAGATTTTTACGGGCTCGCAGACTAATCCAGAGTTCGTGGCTATTTACGCTCCGCTGGATGGCTTTGTGATCAACGGAGGTGTAAAAATCCGATTCTAGTTCTGTGTTCGGTATGGACCAATAAGTAGTGGTGCCTATATAGGAAAATTTAAAGACGACACAATGAATGGTAAAGGACGATATGTGTTCTCAAGTGGCAATGTCTATATAGGAAAATTTCACTTTTATATCTTTTTTCACTGACTTTGTCGATGAGACTTGGCCACTGAATCATACCCCATCATAGAGATGAGAATCTTCGTAGCCTTGCTCTGAGGAATACATATTCGTTCGTCCAGAATAGTATGTATAGGGGTGCGATGGAACCATTCTGACTTAAGGGGGTGTGCCCCGCGAGAAGGGTGAGCTAAGTTGAATATTGATGGACATCAATTGGAGTATCCTGTGGGCGGGTAGTTAAAGTCTTTCTTCTTTATATAGGCTATTTTAAGTTCAGATGACGTAGGGCTAAATTTAATGTCAAACTAATGTCAAAGGCGTTAAGTAGAGGTTTATTAGAGAGGAGGGAATTAGAGTCTTAGAAAAAGAAAACCCGTGTAGCTGTTGAGTTACACGGGTTTTTGTTTGGCTGCCCAACCAAGACTCGAACTTGGAACCAAGTGATTAACAGTCACCTACTCTACCATTGAGCTATTGGGCAATAATTTCATCGTAATGCCATGCAAGTATAGCAACAAAACGCGCGTATACTAATGAGATTTGCGAGCTTGGTCAACTCTGACTACACCTCATTGGGTGTTATGCGTTAGCCTTAGCCGATTAACTGACCATCTTTGTATTTTTTCATGGCAAAACCTTTCAAGATCCATTCAAACTTTGAACCTGCAGGTGACCAACCCGAAGCCATTGCCAGTTTGGTAGAAGGGCTGGCAGACGGGCTGCGTGCCCAGACACTGTTAGGGGTTACTGGCTCAGGTAAGACGTTCACTGTTGCCAAGGTCATCGAGCAGACTCAGCGTCCGACCCTGGTCATGGCACCGAATAAGACGTTGGCGGCACAGCTTTACGGTGAGTTTTCCGAATTCTTCCCGCACAACTCCGTTGAATACTTCGTTTCATATTACGATTACTACCAACCCGAAGCCTATGTTCCTTCATCTGACTTATATATTGAAAAAGATGCCTCGATTAACGATCACATAGAGCAGATGAGGCTTTCAGCCACGAAGGCGTTGTTGGAGCGATCGGATGTCATTGTGGTTGCAACCGTCTCTGCCATCTATGGCCTGGGTGATCCCGAGTCCTATTTAAAAATGGTGGTGCATCTGGACCGTGGTGAACAGATCGATCAACGAAACTTACTGCGGCGACTAGCAGATTTGCAGTACACCCGAAATGATATGGAATTACGTCGTGCTACTTATCGAGTGCGCGGAGATGTTATCGACATCTATCCTGCCGAGTCGGAACGGCAGGCGATTCGAATCGAACTTTATGATGACGAAGTGGAGAAACTTTCTTTTTTCGATCCATTAACTGGTGCGGTAACAAAAGAAGTGCCCCGTTTAACTGTCTTTCCGAAATCCCATTATGTGACGCCCAGGGAAACCCTGCTAAATGCGACCGATTGCATAAAGGAAGAGTTAGCTGAGCATTTGCAACATCTGCGGAAGCACAATAAATTGGTGGAGGCTCAGAGACTGGAGCAACGTACTCGATTCGATCTGGAGATGATTCAGGAACTCGGTTATTGCACCGGCATTGAGAACTATTCCCGTTACCTATCCGGTCGCGCGTCTGGCGAGGCGCCTCCAACACTCTATGATTACTTGCCCTCAAATGCGTTGGTGGTCGCAGATGAGTCCCATGTGTCAATTCCTCAGTTAGGAGCCATGTATAAGGGTGATCGGTCGCGGAAAGAGACGCTGGTTGAATATGGATTTCGCTTGCCTTCGGCGCTGGATAACAGGCCGCTGCGCTTTGAGGAATGGGAAAATCTTACGCCACAGATAATTTACGTCTCTGCCACACCAGGTCCTTATGAAGAGGAACATGAGGGCCAGCGAGTTCGACAGGTCGTCAGACCAACCGGATTAGTTGACCCACCTCTGGAGATCAGGCCGGCCTTAACCCAGGTAGATGATTTGCTATCTGAAGTGCGCATTGTCGTGGCCAAGGAGGAGCGAATTTTAGTAACGGTTTTAACCAAGCGCATGGCGGAAGATTTGACTGACTATCTAGCAGAACACGATGTTCGTGTGCGTTACCTGCATTCGGATATTGAAACCGTTGAGCGGTCTGAAATTCTACGGGATTTACGTCTAGGGGTGTTCGATGTGCTGGTAGGTATTAATCTACTGCGCGAAGGGCTGGATATTCCAGAGGTGTCTCTGGTGGCCGTGCTGGATGCTGACAAGGAGGGTTTTTTACGCTCAGAGCGATCACTTATTCAGACTGTAGGCAGAGCGGCTCGGAATATTAATGGCAAAGCTATTCTTTATGCTGATCGCATAACAGGGTCCATGCAGCGGGCGATGGATGAGTCCAGCCGACGCCGTAATACCCAGTTGGAATACAATGAACTGCATAACATCACCCCCACTGGAGTGAAGAAGCGGGTCATCGATGTAATGGAGGGAGCGTACTCGGCACCAGGTACCCGGGCCCATGGCCGCGGTCGCAAGGCAGCAGAGAAGTCAGGCGCCTATTTAACGCTCGATTTTGGTGATCCCAAGCAAATTCAGAAAGAAGTGAAGAAGCTCGAAGAGCAAATGTATGAATTTGCTAAAAACCTAGAATTTGAAGAGGCTGCAGCAACACGGGACCAGATTACGGCGCTAAAGGCGGAAATGCTGAAGTAACGCACATTAACCATCGACACTTACGCGGTTGATTCCGTATAATCGCCAGTCTTTTCTATCGGGATATTAGTCTAGACTTATTGTAGGCGCGTAGCTCAGTTGGTTAGAGCGCTACCTTGACATGGTAGAGGTCACCAGTTCGAATCTGGTCGTGCCTACCAACTTATAGAATCTGAGATATTCACAACGCTTTGAAATATATGTTTTGAATCTGCTTATTAGATTCGATGGTTTTATTTGGAATACGAATGCCACAAATTACTCTACCAGATGGCAGCAAACGGGATTATGAAAACCCCGTTTCGATTGCTGAGATTGCAGAGTCCATAGGCCCTGGTCTGGCTAAGGCGGCGCTTGCCGGTCGCTTGGATGGCGCTTTGGTGGATACTTCATTCACAGTCGATTCGGATGCCGAAGTCGCGATCATTACCGAGCGAGATGATGACGGGTTGGAAATATTGCGACACTCCTGTGCTCATTTGATGGCACAAGCAGTGCAGCGGCTGTTTCCCAAAGCACAAGTGACGGTAGGGCCGGTGATTGAAGACGGCTTCTTCTATGATTTTTCCTTCGCACGTCCTTTTACCCCTGAAGACTTGCAAGCCATTGAAAAGACTATGGGTGCCCTAGTTAAGGAGAATCTCAAGGTTGAGCGTTCGGTGATGAGCCGCGATGATGCCATTGCCATGTTCAAGAAGATGGGTGAAGACTACAAGGTGGAGATCATTGAGGGTATTCCCGGTGATGAAGACCTGTCGTTTTATCGGCAGGGAGATTTTATTGATTTGTGCAGAGGGCCCCACGTTCCCTCCACAGGTAAATTCAAAGCATTCAAATTAACTTCAGTTGCTGGCGCCTATTGGCGTGGTGATGCTGAAAATGAAATGCTTCAGCGCATTCATGGCACGGCATGGGGATCAAAGAAAGATCTGACTATCTATCTGCAACGACTTGAAGAGGCCGAAAAAAGGGATCATCGCAAGCTGGGTAAAAAGCTGGATCTGTTCCATTTTCAGGAAGAAGCACCGGGTATGGCGTTCTGGCACCCCAAAGGCTGGACCATCTATCAGATAGTTCAAAGTTATATGCGCCAGGTGCAGGGCGCCAATGAATATAAAGAAATAAATACCCCGCAATTGGTTGATTACAGTCTTTGGGAGAAGTCGGGCCACGCGGCGAAGTTTTCCGAAGAAATGTTCAGCGTAGAGTCTGACAACCGCATGTACGCCATTAAACCCATGAACTGTCCCTGTCACATCCAAGTTTTCAATCAGGGTCTGAAGAGTTACCGGGATTTGCCGCTACGACTTTCGGAATTTGGTTCCTGCCACCGATACGAACCTTCGGGCAGCATGCACGGTTTGATGCGGGTACGCAGCTTTGTTCAGGATGATGGCCATGTTTTTTGCACAGAAGAGCAGATTCAGTCAGAAGTGGCTGATTTCATGGATCTATTGTTCGCAGTTTACCGAGATTTTGGCTTTGACGACGTGATTTTACGCTTATCCACCCGACCTGCAAAACGCGTAGGCTCAGATGATCTTTGGGATGATGCCGAGCGAGCTTTGAAAAATGCCCTGAATGCAACTTCTCTTCCCTGGGAATTGGTTCCGGGCGAGGGCGCCTTTTATGGGCCTAAAATTGAATACTCCTTGAAGGATTGCATGGGCAGAGTTCAGCAATGCGGGACTATTCAGGTTGATTTCTTCACACCGGAGAGTCTTGGTGCGCATTATGTGGCGGAAGATGGACAGCGCAAACCACCGGTTATGTTACACCGGGCCATTTTGGGTTCATTCGAGCGGTTTATCGGCGTTTTGATCGAACATTATGCTGGCGCCATGCCAGCCTGGTTGTCTCCAGAACAAGCCATAATTCTCAATATTACCGACAAGCAGGCCAAATATTGTGCAGAATTGGAAGAATCCTTGAAAAATAAAGGGTTTAGAGTGTCTTCGGACTTGAGAAATGAGAAGATCGGCTTTAAAATCCGCGAGCACACATTACAGAAGGTTCCTTACCTCTTGGTAGTAGGAGATAAAGAGGTGGAATCTGGAACTGTGGCAGTTAGGAAGCGTGGAGGTGAAGATCTGGGAGCTATGGCATTCGATGACTTTTGTTCGCGCTTAAGTCAGGATGTTGCCGTTTTTGGTCGCAATCCAGACTGCAACCCGAGTGCCCAGCATTACAAAGAGATTGAATATGAGGTATAAGCGCTTGCGCAAATCATGAGAAGTAGTGCTAAAAAAGACATTATTAACGAGCACATTGAAGCCGAACAGGTGCGGCTCATCGGCGCCGAAGGCGAGCAGGTTGGTGTTGTGCCCATAGAAGAGGCTAGAGCTGCTGCGGCAGAAGCCAAACTTGATCTGGTGCTAATTTCACCTGATGTAGACCCCAAGGTCTGCAAGATTATGGATCATGGTAAGCACGTATTCGAGCTGAAGAAGCAAAGAGCGGCGAGCAAGAAAAAGCAACGCCGAATACAGGTAAAAGAAATCAAATTTCGACCAGGGACGGAAGAAGGGGATTATCAGGTAAAACTACGCAACCTGATACGTTTCCTAGATGATGGGGATAAGACAAAGGTGTCGTTAAGATTCCGCGGTCGAGAACTAGCCCATCAACATCTTGGGGCAGAGCTGGTTGAGCGGATTCGTGAGGATTTAGCTCCGTACGGCACTGTTGAACAGGAACCCAAGATGGAAGGCCGGCAAATAGTCATGGTGCTAGCACCGGTCAGAAAACGTTAGCAAGATACTTTGCTATATATTTAATCAAAAGCAGTCTTCCTAACAGGAACTGCAAATGCGGAGTTAGAGCAACATGAGTAAGTTGAAAACCCACAGTGGGGCTGCGAAAAGGTTTAAGAAAACCGGATCCGGTATCAAACGCAAAAGCGCGTATAAGAGTCATATTCTCACCAAGATGACTACCAAGCGAAAGCGTCAGTTACGCGGCACATCAGCGGTTCATCCGTCAAATGTACCAGGCGTAAAACGTATGCTTCGCGACAATTAAGTAATCATCTAAGTTCAGGAGAATAAACATGGCTCGAGTCAAACGCGGCGTGATAGCTAAACGCCGACATAAAAAAATCTTAAAGCAGGCAAAAGGGTATTACGGTGCAAGAAGCCGGGTATTCCGAGTTGCCAAACAGGCTGTTACTAAAGCGGGTCAATACGCTTATCGCGATCGCCGTGTAAAGAAGCGCTTATTTCGCGGGTTGTGGATTACGCGCATCAACGCACAGGCTCGTGAAAATGGTATCAGCTATAGCCAGCTAATCGCAGGATTGAAGAAAGCAAATATTGAAGTTGATCGGCGTGTATTGGCTGATTTGGCTGTGCATGACAAAAGCGCTTTTACAGCCATCGCGGATCAAGCTAAAGCAAGCCTGGCCGCCTAACCCTCTAATCCCTGGTTACGACCAATGGCGGATACTGATTCCCTTCTTGCAGAAGCACTGCAAGCAATCAAAGAATCTAGCGATGAAAAATCGCTGGATTCTTTGCGGGTCCATTATCTTGGAAAGAAAGGTAGCCTGACGGCATTGTTAAAGAATCTGGGGCAGCTTCCAGCAGAGGAACGCCCACACGCGGGTGAGAGCATCAACGTCGCCAAGCGACAGGTGCAAGCCGTCATTGATGACCGCAAACAAGCATTGGTCGCAGCCGCGTTGGAAGTTCAACTGAGCGCCGAGGCGATCGATGTAACTCTGCCAGGCAGGAGTCAGAGCCCAGGTG